>NC_009767.1:0-323333 GCF_000017805.1 Roseiflexus castenholzii DSM 13941
TTGTCGCTTTACCGGCGCCCCGCCTCATTCCTCATAAACAAGCGATAACAATCCCGCAGGATCGATGCAGTACACAAAGTTATCCACGACTCTGCAAACCGTTGGTCGACATAGCAAAAGGGCGAGTGCCCGATCTCACAATCACGACCACTGATCGGAGAGTGCAGGCTATAAGGAAGTGCAATAGAGCGAAGCCGTCTTCTGGCTTGAAAAGTTGAGAGGCATGGAGTATGATCGGTGACACGAGCAAACCATACGCGAAGCTCCTCACGAAGAGAAGCGCTGGCTGAACTATCGCACCAACGCCACGCTGGAGTCCAATGGCTGTGCTCCAGGAGGTTTTCGTCTGTCAAAATCAGGGAGGTTGCTGTGAACCTCACCAAAGTCTGGAACACAACCCTGGGATCGCTTCAGGTCCAACTGCCGCGCCACGAGTACAACACATGGGTGCGTGGCGCCAACCTGCTCGATATCGATAATGGTGTGGCGATCATTCGCGCGCCAAATGCCTTCATCAAAGAAGGTCTCGAGAGCCGCTACCTGACCACGCTCCGCGAGCAATTGGGATCGGTCGTCGGGTTTCCTGTCGATGTCCGCATTGTTCTGGCAACGTCTGAGTCTGAGCGGATCGACGGTGCATCGATCAATGGCAGGCATGCCGCTCGCGATACACGCAAAAGCGACCATCACGCGCCACTGTCAGGCGGGTATGGCAACGGCATAAGCCATCCTCTTGAGCGCGCATCGGTGCATCAACTCGAACTGCATCGGGCAGTGCGATCCAGCATGCTCAATCCGCGATATACCTTCGACCGCTTCATCATCGGCCCAAGCAACCGCCTGGCAAACGCAGCCTGCATGGCCGTGGCGGAACATCCAGCCCAGGCGTACAACCCGCTGTTTCTGTATGGCGGCGTGGGATTGGGAAAAACGCACCTGTTGCACGCTATCGGCAATTTCGTGCTGGATCGCGATCCAGAGGTGAATGTGCTGTATGTCTCCTCGGAAACCTTTACCAATGACCTGATTAACTCCATCCGTCGCCAGCAGACTGAGGAGTTCCGTATTCGCTATCGGAATATCGATATTCTGCTGATTGATGATATTCAGTTCATTGCGGGCAAGGAGCAGACGCAGGAAGAATTTTTTCATACCTTCAATACCCTGCACTCAGCCGGCAAACAGATCATCATTTCATCGGATCGGTCGCCCAAAGCGATCCTGACGCTCGAAGAACGCCTGCGCTCGCGCTTCGAGTGGGGGCTGATCGTCGATGTGCAAATGCCCGACCTTGAGACCCGCACGGCGATTCTGCGCGCAAAAGCGGAACAATCGCCGGTTCCGGTGCCACAGCCGGTGATTGATTTCCTGGCTCAACGCATCCAAAGCCACATTCGTGAACTTGAAGGGTGCCTCAATCGGGTGACGGCATACGCGCAAATGTATAATATTCCGGTCACGATTGAGGTGGCGACGGCAGCGTTGAGCGAATTGCTCGATACGAACCGTCGCAAGCGGGTCACTCCCGAGGCGATCCTGCGCGAGGTTGCGGCGTTCTATAGCGTTGATCTGCGCTCCCTCCAGGGGCGCGGACGCAGCCGCAATATTGTCACTCCCCGTCACGTGGCAATGTATCTGCTCCGCGAGGAGACCGACTCCAGCCTGATGGAGATCGGGCAGTTGCTCGGTGGTCGCGATCATACGACGGTGATGTATGGATGCGACAAGATCGCTGAAGAGATCAACACCGATGCACGGCTGCGCCAGGAAGTCGCTGCGATTCGTGAGCGGTTGATGAACAGCGCTGTGTAGCGTGAGGTCTGCCATCCGCAGCGAGCCGCCGTTCGTATGTCGCTTTAAGAGCAATATGGTCTCATCACGGTCGGCTGTCTTCACCCGGCGCCGACTCCTCTTAATACACGATGATCCACAGTCATACACGCTGCTGTCGGGCATTCAGGCAGCGCCTGATCGTGATGGTCGCGGCAGTGGCGCTGCTGGTTGCATGTGGCGATCCCGCTGCGACTGTTGAGCCACGCGCCCGGCTTGCCGTCGCCGAGGCAATGGCCGGCGGCGCCACCGCCGGTTTTGCCCGCGCAATTGAGCCGCGCCCTTTCGTTTTCCCACGCGACCACGGTCCCCACCCTGAGTATGCCATTGAGTGGTGGTACTACACCGGAAATCTCCAGTCCGTCGAAGGCAGGCGCTTTGGCTTCCAGTTGACTATTTTCCGCACCGGACTGATGCCTGGCGACCCGGAGCGCCCTTCAGCATGGGCATCGAACAGCGTCTATATGGCACACTTCGCACTCAGCGACATCACCGGCGGAACCTTCCATGCCTTCGAGCGCTTCAGTCGCGGCGCTGCCGGGCTTGCCGGGGCGCAGAGCGAGCCATTCCGCGTCTGGCTGGAAGATTGGGTTGCCGAAGGACAGGGACCCGATGGCATGCCTATGCGTTTGTACGCCGCCGAAGGGGATGTGGCCATCGATCTGACGCTGGCGGCAGGCAAACCGCCGGTGTTTCAGGGAGACCGCGGGTTGAGCCAGAAGAGCGCCGATGGAGGGAATGCGTCGTACTACTACTCCTTTACCCGTATGCCGGTCAGTGGCGCTGTGCGCATCGGGGGCATGACGCATCAGGTGCGCGGATTGGGCTGGATGGACCGGGAGTGGAGCACAAGCGCGCTTGGCGAAAATCAGGTCGGCTGGGACTGGTTCGCACTCCACCTGGACGATGGACGTGATCTCATGTTTTATCGGTTGCGCCTGCGTGATGGAAGCATTGATCCCTACAGCAAAGGGGTTCTTGTGAGCGCAGACGGAGCGGCGCGACGCCTGAGCGTCGATGATGTGGCGCTCGAGCCGCTCGATGAGTGGACGAGTCCGCGGAGCGGCGCGACCTACCCGGCACGCTGGCGACTGCGTGTGCCTGCGGAAGCGATTGACCTCACTCTGACGCCGCTGCTGGCAGATCAGGAGTTGCCGGCGACAGTTGTGTACTGGGAAGGGGCCGTTTCCATCAGCGGCAGTGCAAGTGGCAGCGGGTATGTCGAAATGACCGGTTATACCCCGGCAGACAGATAAATGCCCATATACTTTCATAAGACACGACAGGAGAGGCTGTGGAGCATCGTCTGACCTGTAAGGTCTACTACGAAGACACCGACGCCCTCGGCGTCGTGTATCACGCCAATTACCTCAAATACCTCGAGCGTGGGCGCAGCGAGTACGTGGAGCGGTTTGGCAAGTCGATCTGGGAGTGGAATCAATCCGGTTACTACATCGTCGTCTATGCGATGAACATTCGCTTCAAGCGCGCTGCACAACTCGGCGACATCCTCGACGTTGTTTCCACCTTCACCCTGCAATCGCCATACCGGGGGTTGTTCAAGCAGCGCATCGAACGCGACGGACAAACCTATGTCGAAGCCGATGTGGAACTTGCGTGCCTCGACCCGCAGTTCAACCTGCGCGAGTTTCCGCCAGAGTTTCGTTCCTGACAACCGGATATGCGGGTGCGATCTGCGCGTCCCCTTCTCACGGTTGCGCCCCAATCAGACGCACCACATCAGCGCGAGTCAGGTGCAATCCGGGCGGGAGATGCCCCGGCGGATACGATTGAAGGTCCTCAGTGTCGAACACCAGGTGCAGCGCCACAATCGAAGGTTCGCGTAGTATGGCGCGGAGCAACTGCGCGAGGGAGAGGAGACGAAGCCGTGGAACGTCTGGAGGGTGGACCAGACGATTGCGTTGGGCGAAACCCAGCGCGGCATCGGGAGACGGAAACGCGAGCAGGGTGCGGGAACGTTTCTTTCCATTGTCCGATCCAACGCGCCCGCGGGGCAACCAGAACACATAGAAAATATCACCTCCTGCGTGCATGCGCAGAGCGGCGAGTGCAGCGTGCAGCGCCTCGAGGTTGAGACCCTGCTCGGCGGCAAGTGCGTGAACGTCGTCGTCCATTCAGGCAGGCAACCTCCAGGTTGCAAACGTAAAATTGATAATGTCGGTGCGCTCGATGGCAGCCGCGAACAGAAGCAGGATCAGCAGCAGCAGCAGCAAGAGCAGCAGCGCCGAAAACGCCTGGCGACGCGCGCTAACGCCGTTATCGGTCAACTCTTCCGTGGTATTCGATTGGGTGTCGCCGGTATCACTGTTCATGAAGAGTCTTGCCTTCCACTGGTGCGCCTGCATCCATGCCTTCCCGGTGGCGCGGTGGCAATGTGCAATGGCGCTTCGCTCGCACCGTCAATCCTTCAACGTTCCACCCTCTGATCGTTCAGCGCCGCCCGAACCTGTTCCGCAATCGCCTGGAGTTCAGACGGGTCGGCAGGATGCGGCGTCCAGGGTCGAAGCACGTGGTCTCCCTTCCAGCGCGGTATCAGATGGACGTGGTAATGAAACACCACCTGCCCGGCGGCGGCGCCGTTGTTCTGGACGACATTCAATCCATCGATGTTCAGCGCAGCGCGGAGCGCCAGCGCCACTTTCTGCGCCGTCTGCGCAACCGCCGCAATCAGATGTGGCGGTGTGGTGAAAATGTCCGGGTGCTCTTCCTTACAGATCACCAGCGTATGCCCCCGACTGGCGGGATTAATATCCATAAACGCCAGCGTCTCGTCGTCCTCATACACTTTCGCTGACGGCAGTTCACCACGCACAATGCGTGAAAAGACAGATGCCATACTTCTCCCTCCCAGGATACTCCAAAATGCTCAACGTCGACTCAACCACTCCTGAAGCGCTTCATCACTCCAGGTGTTCGCCACCTGCGCCGCACCAGCCCAACCGCGCCGAGCCGTGACGACGCCGAACCGCATCCACGCCAGATTGTCGGGATGGTGCGCATCGCTGTTGATGGTAATGACAGCGCCAGACGCCAGCGCGCGCCGCACTGCGGCGCCATCCAGGTCGAGGCGGTGCGGTCCGCTGTTGACCTCCAGCAGCACGCGATGCTCGGCAGCGGCATACGCCAGCGCATCGATATCGACCGGCGCGCCGTCGCGTGATCCCAGCATCCGCCCCACCGGATGCCCGATGATATCGACGTGCGGATTGCGCACGGCGCGGATCAACCGCTCGGTCGCTGCTTCGGGCGACTGACGCAACTGAATATGTGCCGAAGCGACAACAATATCGAGTTCCGCCAGCACATCGTCGGGCAATGCCAGATTTCCTTCAGGAGTGATATCGACCTCGACGCCGTGCAGGATGCGAAACGGAATACCGCGCGCCGCATATTCGGCATTCAATGCTGCGATCTCCTGGCGCTGTGCGCGCAGGCGCTCTGCATCCAATCCGTGAGTCATCCCCATATACGCGCTATGGTCGGTGATAGCGATATGGGAATAGCCACGGGTGCGCGCGGCTTCTGCCATGGTGCGAATATCGGCGCGTCCGTCGCTCCAGGTGCTGTGCAGATGGAGATCGGCGCGGATGTCGCTGAGTTCGACCAGGCACGGCAACGTGCCGGCGCGCGCCGCCTCGAACTCCCCCTCGTCCTCGCGCAATTCCGGTGGAATCCAGGGCAGACCGATGGCAGCGTACACCTCTTCCTCGGTGGCGCATGTCAGCAGCGTGCCATCGGCACGACGGAAGCCATGCTCGCTGAAACTCAATCCCTGCGCCAGCGCCAGCTCACGAAAGTGGATATTGTGCGCTTTACTGCCGGTAAAGTGCTGCAACGCCGACCCCCACATGCCCGGCGGAACCGCGATCAGGTCCGCCTGCATGCCATTATGGAGCAGAATGCTGGCTTTTTCGTCCCCTGCCGACTCGACCCGTGCCACGAGCGGCAGCATCGTAAAGGCGCGCACAACAGCGGGCGCATCATCGGCAGCCGCCAGAATGTCGAGATCGCCAACAGTGGGGCGGCCACGGCGCAGGCTGCCGGCATACGCCGCCTGACTCAGCGCCGGCACAGCGGCGCGCAGAGCGTTGATCAACGCTTCGGCACTATCGATCGCGTGCGCCAGCAGCATCCGACGCTCCTGCCGCTCCGCCGCGCTGATGCCTTGCAGAATGCTGTCAATGGTTTTCGCACCAAACCCCTTAAGGGCCGCCAGGCGCCCGGCTTCGGCAGCAACCTTCAACTCTGCCAGGCTGGTGATCCCGAGTTCGCGGTAGAGGCGACCGGCAGTGCGCGGACCGATGCCAGGAACGCGCAGCAATTCACGCACGCCGGGAGGAACCTTCTCCCGGAGCCGGTTGTAGTACGGCAACTCCCCGGTATCGAGGAGTTCGCCGATCTTTTCGGCGATGGCTTTGCCAACGCCAGGGATCTGCTCTAATTCACCGCGAGCGCGGTAGGTCGCCAGCGGCGCCGGCAGATGACGAATCACATCGCCGGCGCGCCGATACGCCTGCACGCGAAACCGATCCTCGTCCAGAATCTCCATCAGATCGGCAATGGCGCTGAAAACTTCCGCAATATCGTGATTAGTCGGGTATGCTGTCATATTTTCTGGTCCCCGACGCGCATTATAGCATGTCGGGGTATCGGTGGTGCTGTTGCTGCAATCGGGAAGGGCGCCGCGAACGCTCGAGCAGACCTGAAGCCGGGTCCATGCTTTACAAACGGTGTGCAATCGCATATAATGACAATCGCCAACGGTATGCAATAGATAACGTTGGTGAGGCAACCCCGAGCGGGAGGCTGAGAGCATGCTCTCAGTCGTTTCATTTACGCGCACGATGCGGCGGGTGACCACACCCCCTGTGTCATCCCCATCAGGAGCATGGTCAACGATGCAATCGGGCGCGCATGCGCGTCGGGTCCATTGGGGTATTTCCTGCCTGCGTCACCGCTGCGCGCGGCGCACAGGGAACGCCTCACAGCGCCAGATGCCGCTCCACGACGGCGGCGAACCGCAACGCAGGCGGGCACAGCAGGAACAAGCGTCGGAAGAAGGCAAGAACGATGAGCGACAAACCAGCATACCTCACTCGTGATGGGCGCGCCAGGCTCGAAGCCGAGTTGGAAGAGCTTGTCACCAAGGGCCGCAAAGAGATCGCAGAGCGCATCAACGCTGCAAAGGAATTGGGTGACATCTCAGAAAGCGGCGAATATGAGGATGCCAAAAATCAGCAGGCTCATCTCGAAGGTCGCATCCGCGAGATCAAGAGCATTCTCGCCCGCGCTCAAATCATCGATGAAGAGAACGGCAGCAACCACGAAGTTCGCATCGGCTCGCGCGTGACCGTGCGCATCGACGGTGAGCACGAAGAAGAAACCTGGACAATCGTCGGCAGCACGGAGGCAAAACCGAGCGAAGGCAAAATATCGAATGAGTCGCCCATCGGCGCAGCGCTGCTCGGCAAACGACCAAGCCAGCAGGTTACGGTGGAGACGCCCTCCGGCACTATGAAACTCACCATCCTCAACATTCAGTAACCGCACTGCCTGTCGGCGGTTCCACGACCGAACGCGCGCGGATGTCATCCAAAGGGGGTGATGTTCGCGCGCGTTTCGATGAATACGTCTGAATCCATTTGCGTTTTAACCATAATGGCGTATCATAGGCGCTATGGAACTCAACGAACTACAGCAACAGCGCCTTGCGAAACTCGAACGGCTGCGCGCCGCGGGCATTGATCCGTATCCGCCACGCGCGCAACGCACCCATACGATTGGGGAGGTCCTTGCCGGCTTCGATCAATTGATGGATCGCGGTGAACAGGTGACTGTCGCCGGTCGGATTGTCGGTGCGCGCCGGGTGCTAGGCAAACTGGCGTTTGCCCATATCGAAGACGAGTCGGGGCGAATCCAACTCTGGCTCAGTCGCGGCGACCTTGGCGACGAGTGGTTCGACCGGTTTCGCGACGATCTCGATACGTTCGACATTGTCGAAGCCAGCGGAACCCTGCGCCGCACGCAACGCGGCGAACCTTCGGTGTTCGTCACGCGCATGGGAGTGCTGGCAAAGTCGCTCAACCCGCCACCCGAAAAGTGGCACGGGCTTTCCGATATCGAGGAGCGCCATCGCCAGCGATACCTCGACCTGATCGTCAATCCCGAGGTGCGCGACGTGTTTCGCACCCGCGCGACGATCGTCCGCACGATGCGCCGGTTTCTCGATGAACGTGGTTTTCTCGAGGTGGAAACGCCAACCCTGCAACCGATCTACGGCGGCGCGTCTGCCCGCCCGTTCATCACCCATCACAACCAACTGAAGCAAGATCTCTATCTACGCATCGCCGTCGAACTCTACCTGAAGCGCCTGATCGTTGGCGGTTTCGAGCGTGTCTACGAGATCAGCAAGGTCTTCCGCAACGAAGGGGTCGATCGCACGCATAACCCTGAATTTACAATGATGGAGTGCTACCAGGCGTATGCCGATTACCACGATATGATGCGTCTGGTGGAGGATCTGTATCGCGCGTTGGCGCTGGAAGTCACCGGAAGCACAACCATTGTGTTTCAGGGACAGACGATCGATTTTGGTCCTGCATGGCGGCGCGTCTCGATTCCCGCAGCGATTGCCGAACGTACCGGCATCGATATTCTCGAATTGACCGAACTCGAACCGCTTCAGGAGGCAATTCGCGCCGCCGGGCTGAAGGTCGATCTCAAGCCGGGTTGGGGGCGACAGGTCGATGAACTGTTCAGCGTCTATGTGCAACCGGCGTTGATCCAACCGACCTTCGTGCTCGATCATCCGGTGGCGCTGTCGCCGCTGGCCAAACGACGCCCCGATCAACCTTTGCTGGTCGAACGTTTCGAGCCGGTCGTGGCAGGAATGGAGATCGGCAATGCTTTTACTGAGTTGAACGATCCGCTCGACCAGGAACAACGCTTTCTCGAACAGGGGCGCGCCTATGATGCTGGCGACGATGAAGCGCAACAGATGGATGTCGATTTTCTCAATGCGCTGATGTACGGCATGCCGCCAACCGGCGGTTTGGGGATCGGCATCGACCGGACGGTCATGCTATTCACCGATCAGCCGAGCATTCGCGAGGTGATCCTCTTCCCGCATCTGCGACCGCGGGAGTGAGAATGTGCGGATGACACAAGAAGGGTCGATAGGAGGATGAATGGTCCCACGGGCATGGGGGAGGAAGCATTGCCACGATCGTTTACCATCGAACGGGAGAATTTGCCCGAAACTGTGCAGGGCTGGCTACGCGCCGTCGGGCTTGGCGACGAGGAACTGGTCGAACTGATCTTTACGGAGAACGAGGTGTTGCTGCGTCGCCCGATGAGTCCGCAGTTGCGTGAATGGGCGCGTGGTGTGAGCGATAAGTACGATAAAATGTTTCGTGAACTGGCGGGAATCTGAGCGAACTAAGAACCAAGAACTGAGAACCAGACACCATTCGGCAGAGGAACAGGTCTTGCGCCTGCCCGCCTCAGGTCCTTACGGACGGGTTGGAGGACTTCTCAGAGAGGCTGACGCAAAGGCGCGACAACGCAACGGTGTATGATAGTGGCTGCGGGGCTTTGCGCCTGTGCGTTCATTCGAGCAATGTTGTGGCATGATCCAGTATCTGACAACAGACGATGTGCTGGACCTGCATACGTATGCGGTTTTGCGGTATGGGGGGCGTCTGGGGATCGCCAGTCACGACCGGTTGATGTCGGTGGTGACGGCGCCGCGCCAGGTGCTCTTCGAGGCTGAGTTGTACCCTGATGTGCCGAGCAAGGCTGCGGCGTTGATGTTTCTGATGATCAAGAGCCGCCCCTTCGTCAGCGCCAACGAGTCGACGGCGCTGCTCTGTATGCTGCGTTTTCTTGCCCTCAATGAAGCATCGCTACGCAACGACGTGGCGGAGGCGGAATTGCTCTGGCTGGTGCGCTCCGTTTCCAACTCCGACCTGGATCGCGGCGGGGTCGAGCACTGGCTGCGTCAGCGCCTGGATCACTCGGCATAACTTGATAGAGGTGAGCATGGCAACAGTGCTGGTCACCGGGATCGGCGGCGTGCTGGGGAGCCTTGTTGCCGGCATTCTGGCAACACAGCCACGCATGCGTGTGGTTGGCGTGGGACGGGTCGCTCCTGAACAGATGCCCGCCGATGTCGAGGTGCGCGTGTGCGATATGAGCGGCGAAACACTGCTCACCATGATGCGCGCCTCGCGCGTGGATGCGGTTGTCCATCTTGACATGTCCGGCGAAGAAGAGACGCTCCCCTACGAGATTCCCGGTCGCGGCAATGTGTATCGCGCTATCGAAGTGCTCGGCGCCTGCCATGCCGCAGAGGTGAAGCGCATTGTGATGCGGAGCAGCACGCTGGTCTACGGCGCGCGCGCCGACGCACCGCTGTTCTTTGCGGAGACTGCGCCACTGTCCGGCGGCGCTCCCGCCGGGTTGCTTCAGGATTATATCGAGATTGAACGTCTGGTGGCTGATTTCAAAGCGCGCCATCCCGATGTGAAGATTACGATGGTCCGCTGTGCGCCGGTTGCCGGCAATGGCGTCCGCTCGCCTGTCGTGCAGTTTTTTACCCGTCGCCCGGCGCCGATGCTGGCAGGGTTCGACCCGCGGGTGCAGGTGCTTCACATCCACGATGCCGCCGTCGCACTCGCGCTGGCAACTCTGAACGATCAGGTCGATGGCGCGTTCAATGTCGCAGCGCATCCTCCCCTGCTCCTGTCGCAGGCAATTTTGTTCGCCGGCGGGCAGCCGCTGCCGCTGCCCGCGCTGGCGTTTCAGGCGGCATCGTTCCTGGAGCCGCTTCGTTCGCTGATCGGCACGCTGCCATTCCCGATCGAGTATCTTCAGTATGCATGCGTGGGCGATACCCGCCGCGCGGTGTGTGCGTTGCACTGGGAACCGCAGCGCCGGCCAGATGAGACGCTGCGTGAATTCGCTGCGGATCACGCATGATCCGCCGGCGCTTCACGCCTTGTTGAGAGTGCATCTATGTCTGATTCGAACAACGACGTCGAACGTGACCCCACACCACCTGCGGCTCGTGCGCGAAAACGCACAACAACACCGTCCGCCGGTCCGAAACGCCCCAGGAGTGAACAGCGCACGGCTTCTTCCAGAAAGAAGCGCGCAGCCGCGACCGAACAACCTGAAATAACCGCATCCGTTGTTCCAGAGGAGGTGGACATGTCGGACGCTCCCGAATCGAACACCCACGATCAGTCTCCAGCGATAGATGAATCGAATGTCGTGGAAGGACTTCAAGAGACTGCGCCTGCCGTTGAAACGGAAGAGCATATCCCGCTCTCCGACGCTGTTCCTGCGCCCGCTGAAATCTCTGCGCCGGAGCCGGAAGAGGCGCCGCCGGCGCCAGAGGAAGAGATCGGCGTGGCGTATGCCGGTGAACGCCCCCCGCCGGTCGATCCGGTTGCAACACTGCGCGCCGAAACTGCCGCAGCCGTGCAGGAGCTGGAAGTCGAGATCCGCAATCAGACCGAAGGATCGGCAGAAACCCGCGATCTGGCAGCCGACCTCCTGCGCCTGATCCGCGAGAACCTTGAGCGCCTGCGCCCGCCGGCGCTCGATAATGTCGTGACAGCGCTACGCCAGAATGTGTTCAACAGCGACTATCTCGACCCGGATTTCTGGCGTGGTATCGCCATGGTGCTTCAGTATCAGGTCACCGAACTGACGGCGCTGATCCAGCGCCGGCTGCGCGGCGAGTTTGCCGTTGACGCCTACGGGATGGACTCCGAACTCATCGAGTTGGTGCGCCCGGTTGCCGGTTTCCTCTACCGTTCCTGGTGGCGCGTCACGAGTGAAGGACTCGATGGCATCCCCGCTGAAGGACCGGCGCTGCTGCTGGCGAACCATTCCGGCGTCCTGCCGTGGGATAGCGCGATGATTGCCACCGCCGTGCTCGAAGATCATCCATCACAGCGATTGGTGCGGTCGCTCCACGACCCCTGGATGATAACCGTGCCCGGTCTTGCGCCTGCCCTTGCCGCATTCGGTCAGGCGCCGGCGCTGCCGGAGAATGCGGCGCGCCTGCTGGACGACGGTCAACTCGTCTGCGCTTTTCCAGAAGGCGCGCAGGGGGCAGGGAAACTCTTCTGGAACCGCTACCGCCTGACCGGTTTCGATGCGCGCGACTACATTCGGGTTGCGCTGCGCGCCGGTGCGCCGATCATTCCCGTTGCCGTCATTGGCGCCGAAGAGATCTACCCGATGCTGATCAACGTCCGCCCGGTCGCCCAACTGCTGAACCTTCCCTACTTCCCGCTGACGCCGCTGTTCCCGTGGTTTGGTCTGCTGGGCATTACACCACTGCCGAGCAAATGGTCGATCATCTTCGACACGCCGATTGACCCATCCGTCTATGGTGCCGCAGCCGCCGACGATCCGACGACAATTGCGCAGATCAACGATCTGGTACAGCGCCGGATTCAGTCGCTGCTCGATGAACGCACCGCCGCGCGACGGTCGATATTCTTTGGGTGAGCGGTGCGAGGCAAACGGCAAGCGACGGGACGGTGGCACGGGCAAGGGGGCGCATTCCCCGTTTCACGCGCGACGGTTGAACCCGCGAGCCGAGCAATCCGACGCAACCATCTTGCTTCGTGTCGCTTCGCGCTCTTCGTGGATTACCCGGCGCGCGGCAAGCAGCAGGACGGTGGCACGGGCAAGGGGGCGCGTTCCGCGTTTCACGCGCGACGGTTGAACCCGCGAGCCGAGCAATCCGACGCAACCATCTTGCTTCGTGTCGCTTCGCGCTCTTCGTGGATTACCCGGCGCACGGCAAGCAGCAGGACGGTGGCACGGGCAAGAGGGCGCATTCCGCGTTTCACGCGCGACGGTTGAACCCGCGAGCCGAGCAATCCGACGCAACCATCTTGCTTCGTGTCGCTTCGCGCTCTTCGTGGATTACCCGGCGCGCGGCAAGCAGCAGGACGGTGGCACGGGCAAGGGGGCGCATTCCCCGTTTCACGCGCGACGGTTGAACCCGCGAGCCGAGCAATCCGACGCAACCATCTTGCTTCGTGTCGCTTCGCGCTCTTCGTGGATCACCCGGCGCGCGGCAAGCAGCAGGACGGTGGCACGGGCAAGAGGGCGCATTCCGCGTTTCACGCGCGACGGTTGAACCCGCGAGCCGAGCAATCCGACGCAACCATCTTGCTTCGTGTCGCTTCGCGCTCTTCGTGGATTACCCGGCGCACGGCAAGCAGCAGGACGGTGGCACGGGCAAGGGGGCGCATTCCCCGTTTCACGCGCGACGGTTGAACCCGCGAGCCGAATAATCCGACGCCAACCGTCTTGCTTCGTGTCGCTTCGCGCTCTTCGTGGATCACCCGGCGCACGGCAAGCAGCAGGACGGTGGCACGGGCAAGGGGGCGCATTCCCTGTTTCACGCGCGACGGTTGAACCCGCGAGCCGAACAATCCGACGCAACCGTCTTGCTTCGTGTCGCTTCGCGCTCTTCGTGGATCACCCGGCGCACGGCAAGCAGCAGGACGGTGGCACGGGCAAGGGGGCGCATTCCCTGTTTCACGCGCGACGGTTGAACCCGCGAGCCGAGCAATCCGACGCAACCATCTTGCTTCGTGTCGCTTCGCGCTCTTCGTGGATTACCCGGCGCGCGGCAAGCAGCAGGACGGTGGCACGGGCAAAGGGGCGCATTCCGCGTTTCACGCGCGACGGTTAAACCCGCGAGCCGAATAATCCGACGCCAACCGTCTTGCTTCGTGTCGCTTCGCGCTCTTCGTGGATCACTATCGAAGCGCCAGGGGGGCAGTGGACCGTTGCAGATTGGACGTGATCGCTCTAACCCCTCACCCCTAACCCCTCATCCTCGCTCCTCTCGCCCGCTTTCACATCCTGGCTCTCCGCCAGGCGTTGCTCGAGGCGGTCCAGGCGCGTCTGCACCTCGCGCCGCCAGGCGAGGTCGGCAATCTCCTGAGCGCGAACGCGGTAAAGCACCTCTTCCATAAGGCGTCGCGTCCCACCGATCCGATCTGCCAGGAGGCCAATGAGAAAGATGATGAACCCAAGAATGAGCGCCGTACTGCCGACCGCCAGCGATTGTGCGTTGTCCTGCGGGAAATTATCGACCAACTGGCGCATCAGGTAGACATACAGCGCGCGCCCCAGAAAGAGAAAACCGGCGATCAGAAACGGAAGCGCAATATAGGTGAACGTCTTAAGTGGCTCATATGCGGTATAGGTGCGCACAATCGTTGACGCCTGCCGTTTGATGAAGTTCCAGTTTCCGGTGTGTAACCGCGACGCCCGGCGCACCGGATTGGTCGAAATCGGCACCGTCTGGATCGTCAGACGCCGTTTGCCCGCCTGGATCAGGTTTTCCACCGTGTACGAAAAATCACTCGTCACAAACGTGCGCAGCGCTGCTTCACGCGAGAGCGCGCGAAAGCCGCTCACCGTATCCGGCACGTTCGTGCCCGAAGCCCAGCGCACCACACTGCTGCCAACCGCCTGCAACATTTTCTTGAGCGGCGAAAAATGCACATTACTCTCGATCTGACGGTCGCCGATCACCATATCCGCCCGTCCTGCCAGGATCGGCGCGATCAATCGAGGAATCTCGCGCCCTGGGTACTGATTGTCTCCATCGGTATTGACAATAATATCGGCGCCGAGGCGCAGCGCCGCATCGATGCCGGTCTGATAGGCGGCTGCCAGCCCTTTGCGACTGGTATGGCGCACCACATGATCGGCGCCGTGCGCCAGGGCCACAGCAATGGTATCATCGGTGCAACCATCGTCGATGATCAACACCTCGACGCTCTCAACGCCAGGGATGGCGCGCGGAATGTCGGCGAGAACGCGCGCAATCGACTCAGCCTCGTTGAGCACGGGGATTTGGACAATCAGTTTCATATGTGTTACGAATGTGTCATCTCGTGTGCAGCGCGATTCTAGCCGAGCATGGCATAATTGTAAAGTACAGGTCCCTGACTGAACGATGATGCCGTGGTGGTATGGACCGATCAACACTCGACTGTCGTGAAGCGCGGCGATTGATCGATATCGGCATTGCCCCAGGCGCCGGGCGCCCTGATCGTCGCGCCCTGGGATTCCATCTTGCCGGCTGCGCAGCCTGCCGCACCTATCGCGCGCACAGGGGCGATGCGCTGCTCGCTGCGCTGCTGGAAACGCCGCCCGATCCCGGTTCCTCCCCGGCAACGCAACCTCCGCAACAGTTACCGCGTGCGATACGGATGATCCGCTTGGCGAGCCTGACACTGACCGGAGTCGCTGCTATCCTGGGTCTGCTCTTCGTCGGACGTCTGGCAATCGCCTTTGCCTCAATTGCAGGCAGTATGAGCGCAATGGCAGGACGAGCCGACCAAACGCAGATCGCTCCACCTGCGACAATCCCGTCGGAACTGGCGACTCTCGTCCCGCCGACGGTGCCGCCGCCTGCCTGGATATACGCCCCCGCGACGACACCGGTGTTTCCTTTGGAAACTGCGACACCGATGCGTATGATCGAACCCACGGAACCGGCGCGTCCGACCGTTGCGGAGGCGCCGGTCGTCCCGGTTGCGTCATCGCCGACGATCGTCGCGCCATCGTCGATTTTGCCGACCATCACACCCATTCCGCTGCGCCCCGATTATCGTCCCGGGGCGCCGACTCCCCCGTTGGTTCCGCTCCCCACGCTGTCGAACATTCCTCAGCGCGCGCCGCCGCCAGGGACAGCGATCAATGTGCTGCTGCTGGGCATCGACCGGCGACCGGGCGAAACGTTCCCGGCGCGCGCCGACGCCATTATCGTAGCGCGCATCGAACCGGAGCGCCGCCGTGTTGCCTTGCTCTCACTGCCGCGCGACCTGGTGGCGCCGATTCCGGGATGGGGGTGGTCGCGGATCAATGCTGCGTCCGTCTACGGCGAACTCAACCCGACGCTCGGTGGAGGCGTCGCGCTCACGCGGCGCACGATCAGCGAGTTTCTTTCTATCCCTATCGATTACACCGTTACCGTCGATTTTACCGGCTTTATCGGCGCGATCGACGCGATTGGCGGCGTGACGATTGATGTGCCGGTCGAACTCTATGATCCACTCTATCCGACAATGGACTACAGATACACGGTTGCGCACTTTCGCCCTGGCATCCAGCATATGGACGGCGCGCGCGCGTTGATGTACGCCCGTATCCGACATATGGACAGCGATTGGGAACGGATGAAGCGTCAGCAGGCGGTCATCATTGCGGCGCTCGCACAGGTGCGTGAACAGAACGTCGTCGGGCGCCTCGAAAGCATTGCAGCGTCGATGACCGCGTTACGCGGCTACGTGACCACTGATATTCCTGAAACGCAACTGCTCGGTCTGGCGTGGGCATTCCGCGACTTCACACCCGATCAGATCGAACGCTACACATTCGATGCCAACTACGTCAGCACCGGCGCACCGGACGATCCCTACGCACAGTATGCGCTGCCAGGAGCGGTTGACGATCTGCGCGCGCGTTTGCTGGGGCAGTGAACATGCACATTGTTCGTATCTCACGCTGGTATGATACGAAGCGTCCTCTGGCATGCGCGCCTGCCCGATATGCTTCCTGCACCGCAGAACACCCGCGCGATTGCAACGCACATCTCCGTTGCTCCGGCAGGCGCTGAACTATGGGCATCGAAAGAATCGGCACTGTTTGGGAGGAGACAGGAATGGATGAAGATCACAGCTATCGTCGCCTTGAAATGACCGTTCTGATGACCCCCGACATGGCAAACTTCGCCGGGCGCGTGCATGGCGGCTCGATCTTGAAACTGCTCGATCAGGTGGCATATGCCTGCGCTGCCCGCTATTCCGGCTCATATGTGGTAACGGTTTCGGTTGATCGAGTTGTGTTCCACGAGCCATTGTATGTGGGTGAGCTGGTCACCTTTCTGGCATCGGTCAATTACACCGGCACGAGTTCGATGGAAGTTGGCATTCGGGTGATGGCAGAAAACATTCAGGCGCGTAGCGAGCGCCACGTCATGACCTGCTACTTCACGATGGTTGCGGTTGACGAGCATGGCAGACCGCACCGCGTCCCCTCATTTACACCCGCCACACCGGTCGAGCAGCGTCGCTGGAAAGCGGCACAGTTGCGCCGTGAACTCCGCCGCGAGATTGAACGGCGCAGCCTGGACATTCGGCTGCATCCCGACGAACTTGCCGCAGAACACGAGTCATCCAGACAGCACGAGACGCAGGGATGACGGTTTATCACACGGCGCGGAGCGAGGAGCACGAGGGTGACAGGCAGGAAGGTGGCGCGTTCCATTTCCATGCTGCGCGTGTGCAAAGGTGTAACACGTGAACGCCGCGCCATCCGCAAAGGTCTTTCTTCGTGCCGCTTCGCGTCCTTCGTGGATCTCACTATACGAGGACCCAAGGGGCAGTTGACCATCGCAGATTGAACGCGATCGTCCTGATACCTATCCCCCGCCCTGACGTCGCTCGAACCAGACGATTCCCGCCAGCATTGCCGCAGCGAGCAATCCTGCGGCAACATACCCATCAGGCGCGCGCGCCTGCGAGATGTACACCGCCACCATTCCCGCGCCGCATCCCAGCAGGTAACAGATCAGCACCGCTTCACGACGAGTCAGACCGAGGGCAGTGAGGCGGTGCGATACATGATCCTTCCCCGGTGTGGTCAATGGGTTTTTGCCCCGGCGGAGACGAGAGACGAAAACCAGTGACGTGTCGAAGATCGGCACTGCCAGGACACACACCGGCACCAGCCATGTCACCCATGGAACATTGGACGGGAAGCGCAATTTGATCGCCAGCGCCGCCAGGAGAAACCCCAGGAAGAGCGAACCGGCATCACCCATGAAAATCGTCGCCGGGTTGAGATTGTAGCGCAGAAAGCCAACACACGCACCGATCAGCGCAGCAGCCATCGCTCCGACCAGGTATTGTCCGCTCATCGCAGCCAGGAGCAGGAAATAAGCGGCAGCAACCGTCGTCACTCCTGCCGAAAGCCCATCCATATTGTCGAGCAGATTGAGCGCATTCGTGATACCTACTACCCAGAACAGTGTTATCGCCCAGTTCATCCATTCAACCGGGAAGAGACGCACCTGGGTTCCGCCAAGGATCAGGATCGCACCCGCCAGCGCCTGAGCGCCAAGTTTCACATAGGCGTTCAATCCCCAGCGGTCATCGGCAAGACCAAAGAGCGAGACCAGCGTAGCGCCGAGCAGAATGCCGATCAACTCACGCACATATGCCTGATCGCCAAACAGGATGAGCGCCACGACAAACGCTGTGTAGATCGCGCCGCCGCCGAGCAGCGGCACCGGCGCGAGGTGCAGTTTGCGTGCCGCCGGCGCATCGACCACGCCGGTGCGCAATGCCACCCGCCGCGCTACCGGCGTCGCCAACACCGAAAAGAGCAGGGCAGTAATGAAAATCAGGAGGATTTGGGTCATCGGGGCACCTGCGAGCGAGAGCGCAAACAAAATTGTAACTCTTGCAGGATACTATATATCATACTGAACATTGTGGGAAGTTAAGATGTATGCCCGAGGAGATGCCTCAGGCGCCTGAACCGTCGAAAGGGGACGTTTATGGTCGCACCATCGGTCAGCCATCCGTCGCTCGCGCAGGCTGTCTTTCCACGTGCATCATGGGTGCGCGATCTGCTGCTCGTTGTTGGGGGAGTGATCGTTGTGGCGCTGCTGGCGCAGGTTCGGATAGCGCTGCCGTTTACGCCAGTTCCGATCACAGGCCAGACGCTGGGGGTGATGTTGATCGGCGCGGCATACGGATGGCGATTGGGGTTCATCACGCTGGCGACATATGTGGCATCAGGAGTCGTGGGGCTGCCGGTCTTCGCGGGTGGTGCCGCCGGTCTGGCACGTCTCTTCGGTCCGACAGGCGGGTATCTGGTGGCGTTTCCGCTGGCGGCGGCATTGATCGGTTTTCTGGTGCAGCGCTTCGGCGTTGATCGCCATCCGTTGCGTATGGCGGCGTCGATGGCACTCTGCTCGGTGCTCATCCTGGGGTTGGGTTCGACGTGGCTGGCATTCGCGCTTCAGACCAGCATGAGTGATGCGCTGGCGAAAGGCGCGTTCCCCTTCATCCCCGGCGATCTGGTCAAGATGACGATTGCGGCGCTGCTCCTGCCCGGCGCATGGCGCCTCATAGGGCGCGCTGGCGTTCATGAGAACGCCCCTCAAGGGTAATACCAATGACCGGTGACCATCCGGCATGGTCACCCTGAGCAGCGCGCGGGGTCGTGCGCGACCCGCTTAGATTCCGCGCTGCGCGCGGAATGACACGCATGCGGCTGCTTCAATCGTCATTGGTATCACCCCGCGCCGCACGCCGCACGCCTCGCGCCTCTCATACCAATGACCGGTGACCATCCGGCATGGTCACCCCGATCAGCGCGCGGGGTCGTGCGCCACCCGTTCAGATTCCTCGCTGCGCTCGGAATGACCAGCATGCGGCATTTTCAAGCGTCATTGGTATCACCCCGCGCCTCGCGCCTCTCCCCTCGCGCCTCTCCCCTCGCGCCTCGCCACAGATGCGAGATAAATCTCGCGCTACGCCATTGTCGGGCCCCTCACCCCTCGCGCCTCGCGCCTCGCGCCCCGCGCCTCGCGCCTCGCGCCTCGCGCCTCTCCCCTCACCCCTCGCGCCTCGCGCCTCTCCCCTCGCCCCTCGCGCCTCGCGCCCCGCGCCTCGCGCCTCTCCCCTCGCGCCTCGTCCCTCTCATCCCGCGCCTCTCCCCTCTCCCCTCGCGCCTCGTCCCTCTCATCCCGCGCCTCGCGCCTCTCCCCTCGCGCCTCGTCCCTCTCCCCTCGCGCCTCGCGCCTCTCCCCTCGCCCCTCGCGCCTCTCCCCTCGCCCCTCGCCACAGATGCGAGATAAATCTCGCGCTACGCCATTGTCGGGCCCCTCACCCCTCGCGCCTCGCGCCCCGCACCTCGCGCCTCGCGCCTCTCATACCAATGACCGGTGACCATCCGGCATGGTCACCCCGAACAGCGCGCGGGGTCGTGCGCCACCCGTTCAGATTCCTCGCTGCGCTCGGAATGACCAGTCGCTGCGCTCGGAATGACCAGTCGCTGCGCTCGGAATGACACGCATACGGCATCGTCAATCGTCATTGGTATCATCCTTCGCCTCGCGCCTCGCCCCTCGCGCCTCGCGCCTCTCCCCTCGCGCCTCGCCACAGATGCGAGATAAATCTCGCGCTACGCCATTGTCGGGCCCCTCACCCCTCGCGCCTCGCGCCCCGCACCTCGCGCCTCGCGCCTCTCATACCAATGACCGGTGACCATCCGGCATGGTCACCCCGAACAGCGCGCGGGGCGTGCGCGTCCCGCTTAGATTCCGCGCTGCGCTCGGAATGACACGCATGCGGCTGCTTCAATCGTCATTGGTATCACCCCGTGCCCCTCGCCCCTCGCCCCTCACCACAGATGCGAGATAAATCTCGCGCTACACCATTGTCGGGCCCCTCACCCCTCGCCCCTCGCGCCCCGCGCCTCGCGCCTCTCCCCTCTCCCCTCGCCACAGATGCGAGATAAATCTCGCGCTACGCCATTGTCGGGCCCCTCACCCCTCGCGCCTCGCGCCTCGCGCCTCTCCCCTCTCCCCTCGCGCCTCGCGCCTCTCCCCTCTCCCCTCGCGCCTCGCGCCTCTCCCCTCTCCCCTCGCGCCTCGCGCCTCTCCCCTCGCGCCTCGTCCCTCTCATCCCGCGCCTCTCCCCTCTCCCCTCGCGCCTCGTCCCTCCCATCCCGCGCCTCGCGCCTCTCCCCTCGCCCCTCGCGCCTCTCCCCTCGCCCCTCGCGCCTCTCCCCTCGCCCCTCGCGCCTCTCCCCTCGCCCCTCGCCACAGATGCGAGATAAATCTCGCGCTACGCCATTGTCGGGACCCTCACCCCTCGCGCCTCGCGCCCCGCACCTCGCGCCTCGCGCCTCTCATACCAATGACCGGTGACCATCCGGCATGGTCACCCCGAACAGCGCGAGGGGTCGTGCGCGACCCGCTTAGATTCCTCGCTGCGCTCGGAATGACAAGTCGCTGCGCTCGGAATGACACGCATGCGGCATCTGCAAGTGTCATTGGTATAACATGTTTCAAGGTGTGAGGGGTGTTTGCCGCTTCTCGACAACGTTGGTTCCTCACCCCTCAGCCCTTTGTCCACGTTCCACTCTCGGCGCCCTACGCTCCGTCCGGCGACTGAAATCGCGGCTACGGAAAGTGAGGCTTGCTTATGCGAGCCAGACCTGCGAAAACAGACTCACTGCTCATACACCATAAAAGCACTGGCTACGCGCATGCGTTCACATCCGCGCACGCGCGCCGGTTGGGTTGAGATGGAGGCAGTGAGCCGAGCGGTAGATGCGGCGCTGTGAAGCAGCGAAGAGGCGCACGCGGGCAAAGACGAGAGCGCCACCGTTGCTCAGGCAGCGCAGAGTCTGGCGCAGAACAGTAGTCTGTCGAGCGTCGAACACGACATTGCGCCTGACGCCGTTGCTACGCCACGACAGACAGATGGCGCACACCCCTCATGCGATACCGCAGAAGCGCAGTGCCGTCAGCGCCAGGGTTTGCGTAGCAATGCGCAGGTCGGCAATGGCGATCCGTTCATTCGGACGGTGGGCATTGCGCACATCGCCTGGTCCGAAGAGGATCGTTGGAGTGCGTCCTTCGTTCACCAGCAGACGCATATCGGCGCCATAGGTCATGCCTTCGAGTATGGCAGGCGCATTGGTGGTGTCGGCGAACGCGGCTGCGGTTGTCTGCACCAGCGGGTGATCCGCAGGAATGCTTGCAGGCGCAAACTGCCCGCCCCACCACTCAACACGCGGCGGATGCTCACGAAGCCACGGATCGGCTTGTGCCGCGCGCGCAACCGCTTCCTCCAGCATGCGCCGCGCCGCTTCCAGGTCTTCACCGACAGCCACGCCGTACCTCCCTTCAGCGACGAGCGTTTCGGCGACGGTCGAAGCCCATTCGCCGGCGCGCACCACGCCGATGCACAATGCGTATGGGAGCGAGTACCGACGATAGAGCTGGCTAATGGGGTCATCCCGCAGCCGGGCTGCGGCATTCCGTATGGCTTCGAGGTCCGTCAGCGCCCGATAGAGCGGCATGAACTTTTCGATGGCGCTGATCCCTTCTTCGCGCACACACCCATGCGCAGCAGCGCCGGGAACCATCAGACGAAAGTTGAGCGCCCCCGCCTGCGCCGGCGCGATGCGGAGTTCAGTTGGCTCGACGACAATTGCGCCATCGCCGGTGTGACCACGCAACACTGTAGCGAGCGTGCCGCATCCCCCGTCCTCCTCGCCGATCACACTCTGGATGAGCAGACGCCCCCTCAGTTGCACGCCAGCATCGCGGATGGCTTGTGCAGCGAAGATAGCGCACGCCAACCCGCCCTTCATATCAAGCGCACCGCGCCCATACACGTAGCCGTCGGCAATCGTCGCCTGCCACGGCGGGAAACGCCACAACGACTCGTCGCCAGCCGGCACGACATCGACGTGCCCATTGAAGATGAGGGTCGGTCCATTCCCCAACCCCCCGACGCCCACGACCCCCAACCCGCGCTTGCGCTCCACTTCTGCCGAAAATGCTGGATGGCGGCGAAGTTCATCGAAATCGATCTCCCAGACATCCACTTTGCACCCCAGTCGCTCCAGGAACGCCGCCACATATTCCTGCGCCGCCACTTCGCCAGAGGCGCCGTCGAGACTCGGAATTGCCACCAGGTCGCCAAGGAACGCCAGTAACCCGTCGATATCAATCGCTTCAATGACTGCACGCTCGACCGGATCGGTCACCATCATCGCGCTATCCTCGCAAAATCGGGCGGGTCAGGCAGGTCGCACCGCCTTCCGCCTTCAGAGAAATCTCGTCGCCGCGGTAGGTCAGCACCTCGCACCCCGCCGCCTCCAGGCGTTGTTTTGTCACCGGGTTATTTTCCAGCATCAGGCACTGCCCGGGCGCCAGCGCCAGCACATTTGGTCCCATCGTCGGGAATTCGGTGTCGGGAACCTCAATCAGGCGAAAGCCGCGGCGCTGCAATTCCTGATAAAACGGCGCCGAGAGCAACGGTGGATAGACCACCGCCAACCGCTCATCGACGATGCTGATCAGCGACAAAAGGTGCAGGCATGCGTCGGGACCCTGATAGTACGGCAGTTCGACCGGCAGCGTGCGGATTCCGTGCGGCGCCAGCGCCCCGGTCAACTGACGCAACCCTTCGACATTCGTGCGAAACCCGATGCCGACGGCAAGCGTTTCTTCGTCGAGCCAGAGGAGATCGCCTCCCTCGGCAAGCGCCGCGCCATCGAGCGTTGCCAGGATCGGGACGCCGATCTGCGCGAAGCACTGCGCCAGCGCCGTTTCCTCGCCGCGCCGCAATTCCTTCCCCATGCGCAGAATAACCGCGCCTGCATTTGTAACAATCGCCGGATCAAAGACAAAGATAGCGTCCGCCCGACCGGGTTGCGGCAGATCGTGGTAGATCACCTCGATACTAGCGCTGCGCAGGATGGTGACCAGTGCGTCGTGCTCCTCCTGCGCGCGCGCCAGATCGGGGCGCGCCGTATAATGCCAGCGCTTCGGGTCCGCCCCGCCGAACGCCTTATCTGGTCGTCGTACAACGACCCGTCGGAGCGGCGCAATCATGCTCTGAGCGCCATAGGATCGCATTGTTGTACCTGCCTTCATGCACGACCGGTCTGGTGTAAGCATACCATATCCCGAAGCAGGCGCTTCAATGTGGCCAGTTTCACTACTGCTCAGTGACGAGTAATGAGTGACGAAAGATGGAATCTCTGTCTGGAACGGTTGACACTGGGAGCGAGCGCAAGACGCCAGCACGCATCCTGGGAGCACGGGCATCGCGCCTCTCCCCTCGCGCCTCGCCCCTCGCGCCTCGCCCCTCGCGCCTCGCCCCTCGCGCCTCGCCCCTCGCGCCTCGCCCCTCGCGCCTCGCCCCTCGCGCCTCGCCCCTCGCGCCTCTCATACCAATGACCGATGACCATCCGGCATGGTCACCCCGAGCAGCGCGCGGGGCGTGCGCGTCCCGCTTAGATTCCTCGCTGCGCTCGGAATGACCAGCATGCGGCATTTTCAAGCGTCATTGGTATCACCCCGCGCCTCGCGCCTCTCCCCTCGCGCCTCTCCCCTCGCGCCTCGTCCCTCTCATCCCGCGCCTCGCCACAGATGCGAGATAAATCTCGCGCTACGCCATTGTCGGGACCCTCGCCCCTCGCGCCTCGCGCCCCGCGCCTCGCGCCTCGCGCCTCTCATACCAATGACCGATGACCATCCGGCATGGTCACCCCGAGCAGCGCGAGGGGTCGTGCGCGTCCCGCGCAGATTCCTCGCTGCGTTTACCCTGAGCGAAGCGAAGGACTCGGAATGACAAGCATGCGGCATTTTCAATCGGAATTGGTGTCACCCCGCGCCTCGTCCCTCTCATCCCGCGCCTCTCACCCCGCGCCTCGCGCCTCGCCACAAATGCGAGATAAATCTCGCGCTACGCTATTGTCGGGCCCCTCGCCCCTCGCGCCTCGCCCCTCGCCACAGATGCGAGATAAATCTCGCGCTACGCTATTGTCGGGCCCCTCGCCCCTCGCGCCTCGCGCCTCGCGCCCCGCGCCTCGCGCCTCGCGCCCCGCGCCTCGCGCCTCGCGCCTCTCCCCTCTCCCCTCGCGCCTCGCGCCCCGCGCCTCGCGCCTCTCCCCTCGCGCCTCTCCCCTCGCGCCTCGTCCCTCTCATCCCGCGCCTCGCGCCTCTCCCCTCGCGCCTCGTCCCTCTCATCCCGCGCCTCGCGCCTCGCCCCTCGCCCCTCGCGCCTCTCCCCTCGCCCCTCGCCACAGATGCGAGATAAATCTCGCGCTACGCCATTGTCGGGACCCTCACCCCTCGCGCCTCGCGCCTCTCCCCTCGCCCCTCGCGCCTCTCATACCAATGACCGGTGACCATCCGGCATGGTCACCCCGATCAGCGCGCGGGGTCGTGCGCGACCCCCTCAGATTCCTCGCTGCGCTCGGAATGACACGCATGCGGCATCGTCAATCGTCATTGGTATCACCCCGCGCCTCGTCCCTCTCCCCTCGCGCCTCACCCCTCTCGCCTCTCGCCTCACCTCTCACCCCCTCGTCTCTCCACAAATGCGAGATAAATCTCGCGCTACGCCATTGTCGGGACCCTCGCCCCTCGCCTCGCGCCTCTCACCTCGCGCCTCGCCACAAATGCGAGATAAATCTCGCGCTACGCCATTGTCGGGACCCTCGCCCCTCGCGCCTCGCGCCTCGCGCCTCGCGCCTCGCGCCTCGCGCCTCGCGCCTCTCCCCTCGCCCCTCGCCCCTCGCGCCTCGCCCCTCGTCCCTCGCCCCTCTCGCCTCACGCCTCGCGCCTCACCCCTCTCACCCCGAGCAGAGCGCGGAGTCTTGCACGACCCGCTCGGAATGACCAGCATGCAGCATCTTCAATCGGAATTGGTGTCACACCCTGGAGCGAAGAGCCTGGGAGCGCGGGCATCGTGCCCCCACGTGTCATACCCTGGATGGAGCGACAACGCGGCGACGCCTGCTTCCAAGTTATGACTACACCCCCATGTGCACAGAGGCGAGGCTTCTTTGATACAATAGAAGTCACACAAAACGCTCTGTCTTTCCCAACGCACACAGTCGGTGGACATGCACAGATTGCTGTTCGAGACAACGCCATAGACCAATTGAAACCGCAGAAGCGCTGGATATGGAGACGCTCGCATGAAACTTCTCCGGGTCATCGCCAGCAGCATCACCCGGCAACTCAGGCGCCTGAGCCGCTTTTTCAGGCGATCTTCTCCTCGCCGCCGCTCCCCTGAACTTGCCGAACTGGAGTCTCAGTTCTATCAGGATACCAACCAGGATCACGAGCGGGTCTGGAATCGTCAGGTTTCCAACGTTATCCGGTCAGGACGCGGGTAAACGTTTGCGTGAACTTCCCATTATGATCACACCCACCGACACGCCACCCATCGCCGCACCGCACCTCCCCACGATAACGTCTGCTGTCTTGACGATTTACCAGTTTTTCGACATCGGCGACGCCATCGACCTGGATCAGGCGCAACGCTGCCTGAGCAACCCGTCGGAGCGGCGTGTTCGCCTGCGCACGCGCCAATCCGAAAGTATTCGCATCGCGCAGCCGCCGTTGCGCATCGATCTTGGAAGTGTGCCGGTCACACTGGCGGATGAGCAGCGCATCGGCGCGTTGCGCGCCGTCGTGTACGATCTCGGCGCCGTCGAGATTGCCATTGAGATACGCCTGACCACGCCGCTATCGTGGGAGAACGTCGCCGATCTGTTTGCTGCTGCGCAGGAACTGCCAGCCGAGATGACAGAACGTATTGCCGCTGTGCTCGATGACCTGGAAGCGCTCATTCGACCGGCGATTTCCCGTCCGCAACGCTCAACAGTGGTCGAAGACTACTGTGTGCTGATCGTCGAACGCCTCGCCCCGCCCTGCAATGTCGCTGAACTGTCGGATCATCCGGCGGTGCGCGCCGCGCTCCTGGGTGAGCGACGCACCCTCAGCGCGGATGCGTCGCGCCTGGTCACCGCGCTGAGTTATTACTCGGATGATCTGGCGCTCCTCAGCTGGAACGGCGCACTCCTGATTGAATCGGATGCCGCCGCAGCCGCGACGGCTGTCGATATTCTGGCATTTGCCAATGTCGAACTGCTGCTCATTCGATCCTACGACGCCGCGCTCGATGCGCGCCTGCCGGAAGTTCATCGGCGGATTGCCCAGGCGCAGCGGCGTTTCACAATGCCCATCGTGCGCCGCTACAGTCAGTTGCTCAGCGATGTGCAGCGGCTGGTCGCAGAAGTGACCGAAGTGACCGAACAGATCGACAACGCGCTCAAGGTCACCGACGATGTGTACTGGAACCGACTCTACAGCGCGGCGCTCAGTGTATTGCGCGTGCGTGTCTGGCGCGATGGCGTCGATCACAAACTGGCGCTGCTGCGCGAAACGTATGCCATGCTCCATGCCGATGCCGATTCGGAACGCGCCGCCGCTCTCGAATGGGCCATCGTGCTCCTGATCGTCTTCGAGATCGTAATGGCGCTGCTGGGGAAATGAGCCAGACTCCTGCACTGCAAGCGCCGAGAGAGCCAGAGCGCGCTCGTGATCGTACTGAATAACAAAATCGGCGGCGGAGTAGTGTTGTTCAGAAAATGCGCCACAAAGCGTCGAACTGCCGGGTTGCACAATCCAGAAATTGCTATCAGACCGCGATCCGTATGCCGAGGCACACGAGATTACTCACTGGGCAACTCCTCTCATGAAACACGAGTTCCGCGGTGGCGCGTTTTCTGGCTCCGCCGAAGTCTGTGGCAGCATGGCGCTCCTGATTCAGGTGGTGTGGTGCGGCGGCAATGCTGCCGCACTGCACGACAAAAGAAGACAAGCACTGCGCTGCCGAAGGCAAAAAGAACCATCACGCGGCTCGTCCTTCCTTAAACCGCGTAATGCGTGTCATGAAGGAGAACACCATCATGCATGTCACAGGACTGCACCACGTCACCGCCATTACCGGCAATGCACCAGAAAATGTGCGCTTCTATACGCAGACGCTCGGCTTGCGCCTGGTGAAGAAAACCGTCAATCAGGACGATGTATCAGCCTACCACCTGTTCTACGGCGATGAGATCGGCAGCGCCGGAACGGAGGTTACATTCTTCGACTGGCCCCATGCCCAACCAAATGTACCCGGCATCGGCAGCCTGACCGATATTGCGCTGCGGGCGCCGGGACGCGATGCACTCGATTGGTGGGTGCAGCGATTCGATGCCGTGCAGGTGCGCCACAGCGGGATCATCGAACGCAACGGACGCGCGGCAATCGCCTTTGCCGACCCGGAAGGTCAGCGTCTGCTGCTGGTCGATGACGGCGGCGCTCCTGGCAGCATTCCCTGGCGCAACAGCCCTGTGCCACCGGAGTACGCCATCCGCGGGCTATACTCAATCACGATCATTGTGCGTCATCCCGAACCGCTGGTGCGCCTGCTCACCGACGCGCTCGGCATGCACCAGACGGGTGAGTATCGGCAATCGGTCGATCCCGCGCGGCAGGTCATCGTCTTCGCGGTTGGCGCAGGCGGTCCCGGCGCAGAAGTGCATGTGGCGGTACGCCCCGATCTGTCGCCAGCGCAGGTCGGAATCGGCGGCATTCACCACGTTGCATTCCGTGTGCCCGACGATGAGACACATCTGCACTGGCAGCAGCGCCTGACGTTGCTCGGTCTGCGCCCGACGCCGGTAATCGACCGTTACTACTTCCGGTCGGTCTACTTCCGCGTATCGCCGGGCGTATTGTTCGAGATCGCAACCGACGGTCCCGGCTTCGCCACCGATGAGGACCCGGCGCACCTCGGCGAGCGGTTGGCGCTTCCGCCGTTCCTGGAGCCGCACCGCACCCAGATCGAGGCGGGGCTGCAACCGCTCTGATTGAAAGATCGATGAAAGCCGTGACATTCGCGCTGTTGCCAGGAGGCTGCCGTCGTTGCGCAAACCGGCGCCGCTTCTTGCGAACAAAGCGCTTGCTGCGCGTCGGCGGCAATTCACTCTCACGTAAAATCAGCACGCATCGACTTCCACTGATGCGCGCCCATCCATCAGTTGCGGCGCTTCGGTTGCCGCATCGTCCAACGGTACGCAGAGCGCATGCACCGCCTGACGCTGCGCGAGCGTTCCCCAAACGGCGAGTCGATCGCCGGACAGCAGCAACGTCTCCGGTCCAGGGTTGGCAATCATCGCCGCGTCTCGCTCGATAGCAACAATCGTGGCGCCGGTACGCCAGCGGATATGGTTTTCGCCGATTGTTTTGCCGTCGAGCGGCGCTCCGGCTTCGACCGTCATCCAGGCAAGGCTGGTCGCCGAAGCGGATTTGCGCAGCGCATTGAGCAGCAATTCCTCCTGCCCGGGCAGTCGCAGCGATTGATATCCGTGCAGACGCACCACATCGCTCAGCGCATCGATCGCCTCCGGCGCCACATCACAACGTAGCAGCGCCTGGCGCACCATCTCGATCCCCGCCTCGAACTCCGGCTGCACGATTTCGTCCACACCCAGCGGTTGCAGTTCCTCGATCTGCGCCACATTCGCCGCGCGCGCGATCAGCGGCACGGTTGCATTCAACTGACGCACCTGACGCACCACATGCTCTACATCGACTCCGCGGGCGACGACCACCATCACCAGGCGCGCGTGCGCCAATCCAGCCGCTTCCAGCACCACCGGGCTGGCGCCGTCGCCATAGATCACCGGCAAGCCAGCTTTCCTTGCCCGCTCGACGGCATTGTAATCCTGGTCGATTACCACACAAGGCATACGAAGATGCTGAAGCGCTCCGGCAATATAACGCCCAACCCTCCCATAGCCGATAATGATAATATGGTTGCGTAACGTTTGTTCTGGAGCAAGATGAGCCTCGATCACTTCTCGCGTGCGCCGCAGCCGCGCCGCCAGCGGATCGGCGCCACGCACCGCAAACGGGGTCAACACCATTGTCACCACCGCCGTTGCCAGCACCAGTGTGAAGGTTTCCTGGCGAATAGCATTGGCATTCAGTCCGACTTCAGCCAACACAAAGGCAAACTCGCCGATCTGAAACATGCCCAATCCAACCAGGATAGGAATGCCATCGGCATAGCCGAAGGCGCGCGAGATTGCGCCGAAGATCAATGCCTTCCCGATGGCGACGAGCGCCACGACAAGCAGCACAATGCCGAGGTGATCGATCAGAAACGCCGGGTCGATAAGCATGCCGATCGATACAAAGAACAACAGGCCAAAGAGATCGCGAAGCGGACCGATACTGCTGAGCGCATGATGGCTGTGCTCCGACTCGCTCAAGACCATACCGGCGACGAATGCGCCGAAGGCAAACGACAGCCCCGCCAGATAGGTCGCATACCCCACGCCAAGCCCAATGGCAACAATTGCAATCAGATAGAGTTCGCGTGAATTCCAGGCAGCAATCTGCCGCAGAATGACCGGCATCAGGCGCGTGCCGCCATAGATCATCAGGGCAAGAAACAGCGCAGCGTGGAGAATTGCCCATCCGAGCGTCAGCAATCCTGCGCCGGGGTCCTGCAACGTTGGCAGGATAATGAGCATCGGCACCACCGCCAGGTCTTGCACGATCAGCATGCTCATCATAATCCGCCCTGCCAGTGAACCGAGCCGCCCCTGTTCGAGCAATGTCTTGAGGATGACCATCGTGCTCGACAGTGCCACAATCGCGCCAAACCAGAGCGACTCGTACTCGGGCCAGCCAAGCATACGACCAATGCCAAAGCCGAACGCCATGGTCACCAGAATTTGAATAGTCGTGCCTGCCAGCGCAATAGTGCGCACCTTCCCCATACGACCAAGATTGAATTCGAGCCCGAGTGCAAAGAGGAGCAGCGCCACCCCAATTTCGGCGAGCAGTTCGATGTCATGAATGTTGCTGACGGTAATCCCACCGGTATGGGGACCGACGACCACGCCGGCCAGAATGTATCCCAGAAGAAGCGGTTGGCCAAAGCGCTGCGCGACAAATCCGCCAATGAGCGCTGCAACGACAATAATGGCAATGTCTGCTGCTATCCCCATACGCGCCTCCTTGCGCAGGTCGTTGTGTGATCGGAGCGGACGCAATCACCTGCGTGAGCAGAGCGTGCGCTGCAAATTCCCCGGAATGAGGATCGTCCGATGCAGATTGGCTGATATCCATAGCGCCGAAACGTTCGACGCAGACGTTCCCGGGGAAGAGAGATTTCCTCACACGTGGACGAGCAGGCAAAAAACCGGCTCGAAGATGCGCGAGTCATTATAACGGCATTATCGTTGTTCTGCATGCCAGGAAGTCGGGGGTTTGCGTGCTCGACAAGGTCCTCTCGCCTCTCATCTCTTGCCCATAACCCTGGCGGATTGCAACCTTTTCACCTATCGACTCGTCATGTACAATTGAAAATGGTATGCGCCGATTTGCGACGTGCCACATCGGCGCTGCAAGGGAGTAGAACGGTGGCTGAGCCATCTGCTGATATCATCCGGCGTGCGCAGGCTGGTGATCCCGAAGCGTTGACGCAACTCGTGCTTAGTCAGCAGCAGTATGTCTACAGCATTGCCATGAGCGTGCTGAAGAATCCCGATGACGCTGCGGATCTGACGCAGGAAGCGTTTATTCGTCTGTTCCGCGCACTGCCGCAGTACAATGGCGAGAGCCGATTCACGACCTGGCTCTACCGCCTGGTCGTGAACCTGGGACGCGACGAACTGCGTCGCCGTGGGCGGCAGGCGCCGCTGGCGTCTCCGGCAGACGGCGATGAGGAACTCGATGCAATCGATGTCATCGCCGACGATGATCGCTGGTCGGACCCGGAGGAAGCGCTTGACTCGCGTGAACTACGCAGCGAAGTGCGTCGCGCATTGGCGCAACTCGAGGAGCATTATCGCCTGGTGCTGACACTCTATTACTTCGAGGACATGAAATATACCGACATTGCCGAGATCCTCGACCTGCCGCTCAACACGGTCAAAAGTCACATTCGGCGCGGGAAGGAGCGCCTGGCGGCCATTCTCCAGGAGCGTGAGCAACCGCCGGCTGCACGCGCACTGCCGGCGCCAACGCAACCGGAGACCGGGAGCAGACCGTTCAGCCCGTTTATGCGGTTGCCTGCGCCGGTTGGGGGGAGGTAAGCGCCATGATGAATTGCAATGAAGCCCGCACACTGCTGGCGCTTCACACGGAACAGGAGATCACCGATCCTGCGCTGCGCGATCATCTTGCGCGTTGCCCGGCGTGCAGCCTCTACCACCGGCGTAATCGGGTCATCGATGCAACGCTGCGCGAAGAACTCCGCTGGGAAACGCCTTCGGTATTGACGGCGCAGTTGATGGCGATTGCGTTGCAGGCGTCTCATCTCACCCCTGTGCCGCGCCCACGCCGCTGGTACATTATCACCATCTATAGTCTGACCGCTATGGTCATGGCTGTCTCACTGGCGGTCGCGTGGACCTATGGCGGCAGTTTGCTGATGCAGGTCGGTCTGAGCAATGCACTGGCGTGGATATTCGACACACCGACGCAGTGGCTGGCGCAGGTGGTGCAGACACAACCCGACTCGCAGCGGGTGATCGAGTTCGCCATGCGTGTGCGGGATCAATTGCTCTGGCTGCTGCTGGCGGCTATTTTGTGGGCGCTGCTCGACCGCTCGCCACAATCGTCGCTTGCCAGAACCGAATAGCACGACGCAAGCCCGTTTGAGAACGAAGCGCCGGAATGCAGAGGTCTTCTCGCATTCCGGCGTTTGTGTGACGCATAGGGTGCGATGGCGACGCACATCAACGGCGAGTTGTGCTCGTGGCCATAGCACAAACGGTTGGCGAGTCGCTCACATCAGGATAAGCGACATGCCCCCACGCTGCTCCACGCTCGCCACGCGCTCCCACAGCCGCTCAGCATCAGTCCGGCTCCCATCCCATGCGGCGATGGGCTTGCCACACACCGTCCGTGCGCGCATCCGCCCGATGGCGCGCTCCGTCCGATGATTGGTCTTCGGCGCGCCCTCCGCCCGCTGAACTGCACCAAACGCTTCCCAATCCTCACGCACGCGGCGCGCCATATCGCGCAGCCGCGCCGGGGACTGCGCTCCCCTTTCTCCTCTGCGGTCCAGGATGCTGCCGCCATTCCTCGAACAACCGTCGCGTGCCATCCGTAGCCCGTTCAGTCACCACCGGCTGCCTCGCTTCCACCGCCTACCGCCGTTGCTCAGCGTGGCTGCCGCTCGGCAGCCGTCCACGTCATTAGGTGACTAGCGGCTCCAGCTATGCGCGCGCATCCGGCTCCGCTGCATCCGCCTGCCGCCCATTCGCTATGTCCACAGCCGCCGCCACCCCGCGCGGCTGCCCGCCTCGCTGCCCATCCACCTCATCCACCCACCGCGCGCGGTTCTGGCGCGCTGTCGCTGCGCCACCGGCGCCGCCTGCTCCTGCGCGTCGCGCCACACGGTCATCGGGCTGATCTGCATCCTAAAAGCGGCCAACATTGCACTCACCCCGCGCACACTCAGCCCCAGCACTCACACCAGCGCCGCCGGCTTGCGCAAACGCCAGACCGGTCGGCGCAGTCGACGCCGCTTGGATAATCCTGAAACGCGCGCCCGCAGCGCGGGCGGCGATAGGGATACGCCGCCACGCAGTGATAGATCTGGTTGCGCACGGGCTTGCGCGCGCCGCCCCAGCATGGAGCGTCGGCGCAACACAGAAGGGGCATTGCTTGGGGCGTCCGCGAGGCTTGGGATCGGCAGCGGGCAACTGAAGCGCAATCGTCATAACGACTTCTCCCTGCGCGTACAGCTACAACCCGCTTACGACGGACAAAATGACACCGGCAGTGTGTGTCACGTCCGCCTCCACAACCGCAATCGTCATAACGACTTCTCCCTGCGCGTACAGCTACAACCCGCTTACGACGGACAAGATGACACCGGCAGTGTGTGTCACGTCCGCCTCCACAACAGCCAACGCGCGTTATGGATCGTTACGCCTTGCGAACCGCGCGCGAACATTTCGTTTGACTGACCGCACGTGAGGATAAGAACGCGCCTGAAAACATCGTATGAAGCGAGATTTCAGGAGGCGCTTCCTTCACCCACCCAATTGCTTGTGAGTCGAGATTTCAGCCCCGCGCTAGAACGGCAGGTCGTCCTCGCTTTCGACCGGCTGCGGCATATTGCGACCCGGAACACGAGGCGCGCCAGAACGAGCGGGACCATTGGCGATCGACTCGGAGGGAGCGATGGGCGATGGAGCGCGACGCGGAACACTGCCTACCGCCTGCACCTCGAGGTCATCGGCTTCGGCTGAGGGGATGCGATCACCTTTCGGCGTCAGGATGATCATATCCTGCGCCACTACCTCGGTCATGTAGCGCTTCTCGCCGGTGTTGCGATCTTCCCAACTGCGCGTCTGTAACCGCCCCTCGATATAGACGCGCGTGCCCTTCTTCAAATATTCGTTGCAGATTTCTGCGAGTTTATCCCATGCCACAATGCGGAACCATTCCGTGTCATCGTGCTGAATGCCATCCCCCGACTTCCACGAACGGTTCGACGCTACGCGAAACGTCGTGACTGCGCTGCCCTGCGGGGTGAAGCGCATCTCCGGGTCCGCTCCTAGGTGACCGGTGAGCATCACTTTGTTCAGATCTCTGGCCATATGAGCCTCCTCTTCCCGACTGTATTTATGTCGTCCCACCAGGACCTTCGCCCATCCGAAGCGCCCCGGATACCGGCACACTGCCGATACGTCGAGTGTAGCATGCATGTTCCATGCTGTCAAGCACAAACTTTCGCCATGCATGGTCGCAGGCTGCACCAGGACGAACAGGTATCTGGCGCTTACGGCAGGGCGTCTGCTATAATACCACGCATCCGTCGCGCTTCTGTCGCGGCGAGAGAACAACGTCAGAGCGGCAAAGACAGGCGGCGATGCATATTCTGGTTGTACTCACCTACTACTACCCTCACTGGACGAGTCTGACGGTTCATGCGGTGCGCGTGGCGGAGCATCTGGCGGAACGGGGACATACGGTGACGGTGCTGACAACCAGGCACACCCTCGACCTGGCGCGAGACGAGATGGTCAACGGCGTGCGCGTGGTCCGCCTCTGGCCCATCGCGCGCTTCAGTCGCGGGATGATCACCCCGGCGTTTCCCTGGGCGGTGGCGCAACTGATCGCTGAGCATGATGTCGTGCAGATTCATACGCCTCTCCCGGAAGCGCCGTTGGTGGCGGCGTTGTGTCGCGCGCTCGGGCGTCCCCTTTTAATGACGCATCATGGCGATGTGGTCATGCCGGATAGTCCGGCGGAAAAACTCGTCGAGCGCGCTGCGTTCCATATCCTCCGCTTTGCGGCGACTCTGGCGGATGGCATCACCTCGTACAGCGAGGATTATGCCCGCCATTCGCCATTGCTCTGGTCCTTCCGCGATAAACTGACGTGCATCTATCCGCCGGTGGAGTTCCCCGAACCAGACCCCGTCGCTGCCGCCGCCTGGAAACGCGACCTGGGGCTTGAAGGGAAATGCCTGATCGGTTTCGCCGGTCGCTGGGTGAGCGAAAAAGGGTTCGATGACCTGCTGCGGGCATTACCGCTCATTCGCGCCGCTTTGCCTACAGCGCACCTGGTCTTCGCCGGTGAACGCAACGTCGTCTACGACGATTTCTATCGCGTATGCCAGCCACTGATCGAGGCGCAGCAGGAACATATTACCTTCCTTGGTCTGATCCGGGATCGCCGGCAACTGGCGCAGTTCTATGCCATGCTCGATCTGTTCGTGTTGCCCAGCCATACCGATATGATGGCGCTGACGCAGATTGAGGCGATGTTGTGCGGAACCCCGGTTGTAGCGACGGACATCCCCGGCGCGCGCGTGGTGGTGCGCGAAACCGGCTTCGGGCGCCTTGCGCCGCCGTACAACCCACCGGCGCTGGCGCAGGTGATCCTCGAAACGCTGCGCGACCGCGAACGCTACCTGCCCAATCCGGCCGGCGTTCGCCGTATCTTCAATACTCAACAGACCATCGATGCCTATGAGCGATTACTCGATTGGTTGGTGCGCACGCGGAGTCGCACGAACCTCGCTGCGCGCGCGAGCCGCCGTCTGGTGCGCAGCACCCTCCATGTTATCGCTGCGGCGCCGGTGACGGCGACGACAACGATGCTCACGTCATCTGCGCCGCACACCGTCGATGCTCCCCGGTCCGGCTCGCTTTCCAACGCCGATCGGGCGCTGCTCGAGCGTCTGCTGCGCAATGAAGCGGATATGGCGTACCGCCGCCGTGCAATCACCCTGCTCGATTACCTCGAACTCCACGATGGTGAAACGGTGCTCGATTGCGGATGCGGCATGGGCGTCTATTTGATGTTCATGGGGCGGCTGCGGCGATTAAACCTGGTCGGCGTCGATGGCGATATGGAGCGTCTGCGCTGGGCGGAGCGCGAACATGTGCCGGCCAGTTTGTCGAATGTCGATATTCATCGCCTGCCGTTTGCAGACAACAGTTTCGACAAGGTGTTGATGTCCGAGGTGCTTGAACATCTCACCGATGATCGCGGTGCGCTGCGCGAAATCTTTCGCATTCTTAAGCCCGGCGGTGTTCTGGCGCTCAGCGTGCCGCACGCGAATTATCCGTTCTGGTGGGACCCGATCAACAAAACCATCGAGGCGCTTGGCATGCGCCCCATCCAGAGCGCCGGACCGATCGCCGGTCTATGGAGCAACCACTGGCGGTTGTATCGCCCGGAAACGCTGCGCGATGTGGTGTCGGGAGCGGGGTTTGCCATCGAGGCGCTTGAAGAGCAGACGCACTATGCGTTTCCGTTTATCCATTTCATCGTATACAGCATCGGAAAGCCGCTGATCGAAAAGAATATGCTGCCGCGCCGCTTCCGCGACAGCGCCGACCGCTTTCGTGGTGAACGCAACAGTGGCAGTCTGCTCAATCCGATCAACCTTGGGGTGCGGTTGTTCCGCCTTGCGGATGCGCGCAATGATCATCTGCGCGGTGATGAGCAAACATTCGTTAGCATCGTTCTCAAAGCGCGAAAACCTGTCTGAATGACAGTCATGTGGATGCCGGATTGTTCATGAAAAGCGCCGCACCGACACCGCCCATCGTCGAAGACGAGGACGTCACCGCAGCAAACGGTTCGCCATCCACGGAACCTATCGCTGCAATCAGCGATTCGCGCCCGCGTTCGTATGCCGGCGCCAACCTGATGGTGTTGCTCCTCGCAACCCTGGCTCTCGCCTGGATCGGTCAGACGTTGCTGACGATCACGCCGCCGAATCTGCTGGCGGGAATCGCGCTGCTGACACTTGCCGGTGTGGCGTTCGTTGCGCTGGAGGCGTGGATGCCTCAACGGACGATGGCAGAGGACCCCGGCGTTGCACCCCGGTTCGTTGTGCTGCTGGATCGTCTTCCTCCATTTTACCTGTTGTTTTTCCTGGCGCTTGTGAGCAGCAGTATTGCCTTCTGGTGCACGGCGACGCCAGCGCTGCGCCCCATGCCAGCACTGATCGCGTGGCTGGCGAGCATGGGCTTCTTTCTGATTGGAACGCGATACCTGGAACATCCGACTGATAGCCACGCGCAGGAAGAACCATGGGATCGGCGCGAGATGCTGGCAATCGCCGCTCTCACCCTGCTGGCGCTCGCGCTGCGCTTAACCTTCATCGACGCCATCCCGCAAAACTTCGGCGGCGACGAGGGCGAGATGGGTATGGAGGCGCGCGGAGTGCTGGAAGGGCGCATCACCAACCCGTTCGTCACCGGATGGCTGTCGCATCCGACGCTCTGGTTCTTCCTTCAGGCGCTCTCACTGAGCACCCTGGGCAATAATGTCTTCGGGCTGCGCGCTCTGTCGGCGCTGATCGGCACGGCGACCGTTCCGCTCTTCTACCTGTTTGTGCGCCCGCTCTTCGGGCGCGGCGTGGCCGCCGGCGCGGCCACCCTCCTCGCCGTATTTCATTTCCACATTCATTTCAGCCGATTGGGAGTCAACAATATCGTCGATCCTTTCCTGGCATTGTCCGCATTCGCAGCATTCTTTGCCGCCGTGCGCCGATCGTCGTCCTTTGCTCTGGGATGGACGGGGGTCATTTGTGGCGTTGCGCAGCATTTCTACATGGGCTCGCGGTTGACACCGGTAGTGATCGCCGTTCTCGTGGCGCACCTGGCTATCGCCGACCGGCGCCGCTTCCGCTGGCTGGCGCCGCGCCTGCCCTTGATGGTCGCCGGGTTTCTGCTGGGGTTTGGACCCCTGATCGCTCATTTCATCGCGGACCCATCCGCGTTTACGGCCCGCCTGGCGATGGTTGGCGTGGTGCAGAGCGGGTGGCTGGAACAGAAACTGGCGGAAGGAGTCCCGCTGACACAGATCATCATCGACCAGGCGCGCCAGAGTTTTGGCGCGTACACGTTTGTGCCGGATCGCAGCGCCTGGTACGATCCGAACATCGCACTGCTCGACTCGGTCTCCGCGGTCCTGTTGGTGCCGGGTGTGGCGCTTGCGCTGGTCAACTGGCGTCGCTCCGAGTGGGTCCTCCCGATTGTATGGTTGACGGGCGCGGCGATTCTGGGTGGAATGCTGCTGGTGAACACTCCTGAAAGTCCACGGTATGTCACGACCGCTCCGGCGCTCTGCCTGCTGGTGATGCTTGCACTTCAGCACATCGCAAACCTGGCGGATCGGGCGTTTCGCTGGACTGATCACCGGCGCGCATTCATAATAGTCGTGCTGGTTGCGCTGCTGGCGGGATGGAATCTGAACTTCTACTTCCGCGACTACATCCCGCGCCGCGCGTATGGCTGGACGAACACCGAAATCGTCACCAAACTGGCACACTACGCGAATGCGCAACCGGCGCCGGTGTATGTGTATATGTTCACGCCACCACGCATTTTCTTTGGAAATGGAACCATCCGCTTCCTCGCCGCCGGTATCAAGGGCATAGATGTGCTCGATCCGGTGACCGACCCGGCGCAGATCATGCCGCCTCCCGACGGACGACGCCCGCTCTTCATCTTCCTGCCGGAGCGCGAAGCAGAACTGACAATCGTGCAGCAACGCTTCCCCGGCGGCACGGTCGAACGTTTTCAGGGAGAATGGGAGCCGGTTGTCCTCTTCATTGCCTATACACCCCCCTGATACAGGAGAGCGCCTGTGAGAAACGGACGTTATTATGTCACCGTCGCCGGCAATATCGGCGTCGGCAAAAGCACGCTGGTCGGTATTCTGGCGGAAGAATTCAACTGGCAGCCGTACTACGAATTGGTTGCCGACCATCCGTATCTGGACGACTACTACCGTGATCGTGAGCGCTGGGGCTTTCATTCGCAGATCTGGTTTCTGACGCAACGCTATCAGCAGCATCTCGAAATCGCCGATACGCCGATTTCAGTGTGCCAGGATCGGAGTATCTACGAGGACTACGAAGTGTTCGTGAAAGGGCTGCTGGAGCAGCGCATCCTCAGCCACCGCGACTTTCGCACCTACCGGCAGTTGTTCCTGGCGCTGGTGCAGAGCATTGCGCCGCCAACGCTCCTGATCCATCTCTACGCCAGCGTGCCGACGCTCATCCGGCGCATCAACGAACGCGATCGTCCTGCGGAACGCGCCATTCCACCTGCGTACCTGGAACATCTGAACCGGCGCTACGACGAATGGCTGCGACGCTTTGAGTTGTGCCCGGTGTTGCGCATCGAAACCGATGATCTCGATTTTGCGCACGATGCCGCCGCGCGGCGCGAGGTGGTCGAGTTGATTGCGCAGACGCTGGGGTTGCGCGGTATGGTGCAGGAACGTTTCGTTCCATAAGCGCAGATTGTAATCGTTCTCTCATCCTGAACCGGTTCGCGCTGCCGGTATAATGATGTCGCCAGCGTCTGTGTCTCTGCGCAGACGGTAATGATGGCGCATTTCAGTAAGGCAGCGCATTATGGAACCGTACACCATCCATCTTCATTCCAGCATCGTTCTTGATGCGCCGGTTCATCGCCTCTGGCCCATTCTTTCCGATACGGATCGGATCAATCGCATGGTCGGACTGCCCGCATTCGAGCGCACCCAGCCGGATCGTGATCTCGTTCAGATTATTTACGGTCATTTTCTGGGAGTCCCGGTCAGTTGGCGCGAGCATCCTTTTGAATGGATATTCGAGCAACAGTTTTCTGTCGAGCGTGAATTTGCTCCGCCGATCCCCATCAAACGATTGCAGACAACGACCCGTTTTTCGCCCTTGCCGAATGAACGCACCAAAGTCGATGTCGAAGTTCACATGGCGCCGCGCAACCTGTTCGGCAGCATCGGCGGACGCCTGCTCGTCGGGCAGCGAATGCTGCGCCAACTGCGTCAGGCGTACCGCGAACTGGGACAACGGGCAGCCATGTCGGAGCGTGTCACCCTGCCGCCGGTTCGTCAACCGCGCATCAATCACCAGCGGCTCCGCGTCGCCGCCGAGCGTCTGCGCGCCTTCGGCATCCGCGAGACGCTGATCGACCGATTGACCGATCATCTCATCGGCGCTGATGATCCGCAGGTGCTCAAGATGCGCGCCTTCGCTCTGGCTGATATGTGGGGCGAGCCGCGGATGGAGGTGCTGCGCATGTGTCTGTATGCCACCCGCACCGGTATGCTCGATCTCGAATGGGATGTGCTGTGCCCCAGCTGCCGCGGACCGAGCCGGCGCGCCGGTTCACTCAGCGATCTCGAACACGACGCTTACTGTCCTTCGTGCGACGTGCGCTACGACACCAACTTCGATGAGTCGATCGAGGTGCGTTTCAGTGTCAATCCGGACATCCGCGATGCGGTCGATGTTCCGTATTGCATCGGCGGACCCGCCAATACGCCTCACATTGTGGCACAGATGGCACTGCCGGCGCAGAGCCAGCGTGAAGTGCGGCTGCGTCTCACGCCTGGTCGCTACCGACTGCGCAGCCGCCAGATGACGGGGCGCGTAGCGTTCGAAGCGGTGAGTTCCGCCGCTTCTCGGACAGCGCACATCGTTTTTCGCAGCGAATCTGCCAGGATTGACCCTCCAATCATCGAGGCGGGAAACATAACCATCATCATCGACAATGTCACCGATGCCCCTGCGCTGATCGTCATCGAGCGCAGCGAATGGAGCGCCCAGGCGACCAGTGCAGCGCTGGTGACGTCGCTCACGGAATTTCGTCAATTGTTTTCGTCAGAGGCGCTCTCACCGGGGGTTGGCATCGCCGTTCGGAGCCTGACGTTTCTGTTCAGTGACCTGAAAGGTTCGACGGCACTCTATGACCAGATTGGCGACTCACCTGCCTATGCGCGGGTACGTGACCATTTTGCCCTGATGAGCGCGATTATTGGTGCGCACAATGGATCGCTCGTCAAGACTATCGGTGATGCGGTCATGGCGGTCTTTTCCTCGACCGAAGCCGCTGTCGCAGCGGCGTTAGAAATTCAGCGCGAATTCACTCTTGGCGAAATGGCGCGCGGCAACCCTGCATTGCGGGTCAAATTGGGGTTGCACAGCGGTCCCTGCATTGCGGTCAATGCCAATAACCTGCTCGACTACTTTGGTTCGACCGTGAACATTGCAGCCCGCGTGCAGAACGAGAGCATTGGCGGCGATATCGTGCTGACCGATGCTCTGACCGACGATCCGCCGGTGCGCTCGTTCCTGGAACGGGAAAATGTGCGGCTAGAGCCTTTTGAGCGCGAATTGCGCGGTCTATCCAGGCAATTCAAACTCACGCGCGTCTGGGTGATGCCTTCGATGGATTGGCTGGATGCGCCATTGACAGAACCGCCAGGCGGGTCTACAATACAGAGCGTCGCGGGGCGTGGCGCAGCCTGGTAGCGCACCTGAATGGGGTTCAGGAGGTCGCTGGTTCAAATCCAGTCGCCCCGACCATGCCATGGGACAACAACGACCTGTAACTGCTGTTGCAGGTCGTTGCGTCGTTTGCAGTTGAGGCGCGCTTCCCCTTGCATCCCCTTGACGCTTGCGCTATAATGCCTCTAGTTTTACGCATGAGAGGGTGCTGCTGCGCCCTGACACGCACAGTTTCTTTCCAGGGCGTAAAAGATTACACGACACTGCCGTCGCCGCAGTTCGGACATCGGGAGGATCGTAATGGCACGAATGAGCCTGCAGACGGCTTTCGACCAGGTCCGGCAATGGCTCGAAACCAATGACCTCGATCGCGCCATTGGCATGGCGCACCATATCCTCGAGACCTACCCCCACTGCCTGGAAGCGCATCAGATGCTTGGAGAAGCGCATCTGGCCAATCGTCAGTATGAAGAAGCGTGTATGCATTTCGAGCACGCGCTTCAGTTCGATCCAGAGCATATCCCGGCGCTTGTGGGCCTCGGGATGACCTGCGAACGACTTGGACAGCTTGAGCGCGCCATTTCGGCCTTCGAGCGCGCCCTTGAAATCAAGCCCGACTTGCCGGAACTGCGGAGTCAGTTGCTGCGGCTCTACACCGATGCCTGGGGGAGTGAATATGCGCACTTGCGTCTCAGTCGCGCCGGACTGGCGCGATTGTACGCAAAAGGGCACATGCTGCCACAGGCCATCTCTGAGTTTCGTCAGGTTGTGGCGGATCAGCCCGACCGTCTCGATTCGCGCGTAGCGCTGGCAGAAGTCCTTTGGCGCGATGAGCAGGAAGAAGAAGCGGCAGATGTGTGCCGTGACATTCTTGCAAAACATCCCCATGTGTTGAAGGCGAATCTGATTCTTGGGTATATTGAATTGGCGGCTGGAAACCCGTCTGGCGAACAGTTCTGGAAGGCGGCTGCCGCTATCGATCCGTATCAGGGCATGGCCCGCGTCTTGTTCGAGTCGCTCCCGCCTGTCACGATAGAGGAACCGACGCTTCCAGAGTGGGATGAGGCGGAATGGTTCCATCGGCAGGTGACGGCGCCTGCTGAGCAACTCGCCGCAACCCGTTCGATGGAGGCGACGACGCCAACCGCCGTTGTTGCGCCACCGTCGCCGCCCGCACCGCTACCGGCTTATGCTGATAGCGATGACTTTCTCGCCAGTCTGCTGGCGATCGATGCTGCGCCCCCGATCGTGTCGCATCCGACCGAGGAAGCCGAGGTTGGAATCAGTTCGGATACACGACCATTTACGCTTGAGGAATTGGGGTTGAGCGAGGCTGAACTTGCCGGTCTCGGTGCGCCGGAAGAAGCACCGTCGGAGTCCTCGGAATCTGAGCGTTCGATGCCGGTGAAGCCGGTTGTATCCGAAGAACCGCCCGACCTCGCCGCGATGCAGCCCTTCTCCCTCGACGAATTGGGACTGTCGCCCGACGAGATTGCCGCCCTCGACAGCGCCTCGGCGAGCGCCGCAGCCGACCAGCCGCCGCCCGACCTCGCCGCGATGCAGCCCTTCTCCCTCGAAGAATTGGGCCTGTCGCCCGACGAAATCGCCGCCCTCGACAGCGCCTCGGCGAGCGCCGCAGCCGACGAGCCGCCGCCCGACCTCGCCGCGATGCAGCCCTTCTCCCTCGAAGAATTGGGCCTGTCGCCGGACGAAATTGCCGCCCTCGACAGCGCATCGGCGAGCGCCGCAACCGACGAGCCGCCGCCCGACCTCGCCGCAATGCAGCCTTTCTCCCTCGAAGAATTGGGCCTGTCGCCCGACGAAATCGCCGCCCTCGACAGCGCCTCGGCGAGCGCCGCAACCGACGAGCCGCCGCCCGACCTCGCCGCGATGCAGCCCTTCTCCCTCGAAGAATTGGGACTGTCGCCCGACGAGATTGCCAGTCTGAGCGGTGAGACAATCATCACCACGCCCGAACCATCACAACTCGACGATTTCGATTTTGACACCCAACCCTTCTCGCTCGACGATATCGATTTTGAAGGGAGTGGACGCATCCCGGCAGCGGGGCGCGATACTGGATCTGGTGCTGGCGATGTGCCGCCCGACCTGCAACCGTTCTCGATCGAAGAACTGGAAATCGGCAGCATGAGCGGTCCGGCAGACCTTGGCGAGTTGCCGCCATCACTCCAACCCTTCTCGCTCGAAGAACCACCTGCGCCGCAACGCCCGCGAATGGCCGGTCTTACGCCGGAAGAAGCAGCCGAAACCCCAATCGAAGAAGAAGATACCTTCCTGCCGCGCGGTTTTAGCTGGCAACAACCATCCCAGCGCACGGAGCCATCGTTCTTCCAATCGACATTGGCGGCTTCGACGCCAGACACAGGCACTATTTTCTCGAAACTGCAAAAGCAGCGCGAAAGTGCGCCGCTGCCGCGCGCGGAGGAGCCGCCTGCGCCGCCCATCGCCCCGGATGAACACCTGGGATTGTTCTCATTGGACGATGTACCCCTGCGCGACGATGAGTCGCTTGAATCTGGCGCCCTCTCCTCCACTGTGGCGCCGCACATCGAAGCGCAATGGCAATCTTTGGTCCCTCCGGCTCATGCGGAACGACCGACTGATACGGCGCACATCTCGACACCGCCCGGCGATAGCGGACAGACACAGGCGATTTCACTCGAAGAAACAGAAAGCATCGAGTCCGCCATTGCCAGCGGGGTCATTCAGCCATTCTCATTCGTCGATCTTGGTCTGACCGAAGAAGAGATTGCTGCGCTTGGCTTGAGCACCACGCCTGATATGCCGGGAGCGCAGGAGGAAATACCAGAGACCCCGGCGGAAATCGGCGCAGCGGCGCAGGAAGAACCTCCTGCCGTAGCAGCGTCGCCGGTCGAGCCGCCCGTCACCCCTCCCGATCGGGAACAGGCGCCGCCACCACTCGAGGAAGTGGAAAGCATCGAAGCCGCGTTGTCGAGTGGTCAGATTCAACCATTTTCATTCACCGACCTGGGTTTGAGCGAAGAAGAAATCGCCGCCCTGGGTCTTGGCGATCTGGAAGGATTTGCCCAACCGTCGGTTTCTTTCGAACCAGAGACTCTCGAGGAGCCGTCGGACATCGAGATGTTTGAGGCGCCGCCCAAACCGGAACCATCTGCCGAACTCTCGACAGGCGCCGGCGTTTCTCCGGCGCCTGAGACAACGGCAGAGCCTGTGGTCGAAGAAGCCCTCGGCATCGAAGAGTTGCAGCCGTTCTCGCTTGACGATCTGGGTCTTTCGGAAGAGGAACTGGCAGAATTCGATCTGTCGAGCCTCGAGGATGAGGAAGGAGCGCACGACGAAGGACGCCTGGGCATTACCGAGGAAGAACTGGCAGCCCTGGGAACAGGCGGCGATCTTGCGTGGGCTCCGGAGCCTGCACCTGTGAGTGAGCCGTCTGCCACTGCATTCGCGCCAATTGAATCTGCGCCTGAAGTCAGCAGCGGGGATGAGGTTGTCGATCGGTTGATTCAGATCGGTCATGAGCGCGGTTATGTCGATATCGCCGACATCATTGCTGCGGTGAAGGACCCCGAAGCGGAAGCGGCGCGGATCGACGAGATCGGGCGAATGCTCCACGCCGCGCGGATCGAGATACGCGATGGCGACGAGGTGATCGACCTCGATGCAGAGTATGCGGATGAGGAAGCGCCATTGATGCCAGAAGGCGCCACGCCTGCCGCGAATGCGGCAGAGGAAGAAGATCTGATGCGCCCCTTCTCACTCGAGGAACTCGGGTTGTCGGATGACGAAATCGCCATGCTTGCCGCCGCTGCCGCCAGCCGTGGGGAGGAAACGCCGTCAACGCCAGCGGAAGAAACGCCACTCCCCCCCTTCTCATTGGAAGAAGCCGGTGCAGCAGACGATGAAATTGCCATAATCGCTGCTGCCAGTAGCGGAGAAGAGGCGCCACCCGCTGCTGCCGAGGAGCCGTCGCTCACCCCCTTCTCGCTGGAAGAACTGGGATTGTCGGAAGACGAGATCGCTCTGTTAAACGAGACGGCAGCATCTCTCGAAGCGCCACCTCCACCCGCCGCTTCAATCGAAGCGGAAACCACTGCATGGTTCGATCTCGAACCGGTCGTTGCCGATGCAGAAGCGGCAGCGTCACCCGAATCGTCGGCGCCGGATATGGAAGAAGCGCAACCGCCAGCGCCACCCAAACGTATCGAGCCGGCGCCAGCACCGGCGCCGCCCAAACATATTGAGCAACCGCCGGCGATTGCTGCGGCAAAACCGCCTGCTCCGCCGCCAGCGCCGTCGTCTGCGGAAATCTCCAGTCTGAGCGATTATCCAGAACTGCAAGAGTACCTGAACATGCTCGAAACCAACCCGGACAATCACCTCTTGCGGCTCTCGATTGCGCGCTTTGGCGGTCAGGCGGGAATGTCGGAAATCGCTATGCAGCACTATCGCCGCCTCATCAAGCAGAATGTGCTCCTCGATGAAATCGTCGACGATCTCACCGATATGATTGCAGAGACCAGCGATGCGAATCTGCTGCGTAAACTGCATCGCACCCTTGGCGACGCTTACTCGCGTCAGGGGCGCTTCCGCGACGCGATGCGCGAGTACAGCTGGATACCTGGACAGGCATAAGGCTGCGTGACGTAAGTTGCGCTTCTGTGAATGGTAAAGAGCAATGACTGTCAATATGCGCCGGATCGTTGAAGACCTCATCCGGGTGGAAGGGGTCATCGGGAGTTTACTCGTCGGAAAGGATGGTCTGGTCGTTGCCAGTACGCTGATGGATGAGGAAGATGCCGAGATTCTGGGAGCCATGTCGGCTGCCGTATTTGGCGAAATTGACAAAGCAACCAGGCGGATCGGCGTCGGCGCGCTGATCGATTCGATCATCGATGCGGAGCAGGGTTCCATTCTCATGCTCGAAGCGCGGGAGTTGATCCTGGTTGTTATCACGCAGCGCATGGTCAATCTTGGTCTGGTCAAGATGGAAATGCGCCGGGCATCCAAGCGCATCAGTGAAGCTGTTCCAATCTAATCGAGCCAATCGCCCGATGTGAGGCGGGTTCACCAGACGGCGCATCGCCCGGGCGGAGTCGCTCGACTGCTAGTTTCGCGCCCGTGAGTGCCACGCTCAGGGCGCGATGTTTGTGTCCTGCTATGTATGAAGGAGAGACAGAGGCATGGAGCGTTCGCTGATCATTCTGAAACCCGATGCCGTGCAGCGTGGACTGATCGGACCGATCCTGACACGGATTGAACAGCGCGGCTTGCGGATTGTCGGCTTGAAGTTAATGCAGATCGATGAAGCGCTGGCGCGCCGACATTATGCCATTCACGAGGGGAAGCCGTTTTTCGACAGTTTGATCGCCTATATCACCTCGGGTCCGGTAGTTGTCCTGGTCGTGACCGGCGCGAATGTCATCGAAATGGTGCGCTCGATGGTCGGCGCCACCAACCCGGGCAAAGCGGCGCCGGGCACGATTCGTGGTGATTTTGCGCTGGAGATCGGAAGGAACCTCATCCATGCTTCAGACTCGCCGGAAAATGGCGAGATGGAGGTGAACCTGTTCTTCCGCGCCGAGGAACTGGTCGATATGCGCCGCAGCACTGACCAGTGGATCTATGAGTAGTCCGCCTTATCCGCTGCTGTTGAACTCGCGCCACCACTCGCGGAATGTGCGCTCCGGGTCGCTCCAGTAGCGCTCGGCATCAACCGCAGGCGGTTGTGCAGGCAGAGTCGATGCACTGCGGACGCGGCGAGCGAACTCGCGCACGGCTTCGACCGACGCTTTCTCCCGTCCCAGTGCATCAATCAGTCCCATGGTCCGATAGCAGCGGGTGCGATCGAGCGGCGGCGCCTGCCATAGTTCTTCAAGAAAATCGGCATAGGTTGCCAGCCACGCGCCAGCGGCGCCGTCATCGTAGAGACGTTCCAGAACCGTGTGGATGAACTCTGCTTGTTCTCCGGGCGTACTCCGGTACACCGGCGCCGTTCGTCCGTAGAGATCGTCCTCGAACCATCCGGCAGTTTCACCGTGCGTAATCGTCGGCATCCCGACGCCAAGCACAACAACCCGTCGTTCAGCCAGACCGGCAGTCAGTCTATGCAGATAGGCGGCGGGGTTCGTGTGTCGCGCCTGATGGTCCACCGGCGTTTCCGCCAGATCAACGGTCACACCTGTGAGCGCACAGTGCTTCGCCACATGCTCCGGGCGCGGACCGGAGCGGCGTTTCAACCCTGTGGGGGAGACGACACCCAGACAGACGGCGCGCGGCGCCACGATTTTCAGTTCATCCGTTAGAAGGGCAAACCACTGCGATACTGCCTGTTCCGACTCCGGGCGATGAACACGCTCGAACCCTTCGCCGAGTTGCCACGCCAGAACCGCCGGATGGTCGCCGAAGTAGCCACCGGTTTCACGCACCAGATAACGTTGCGCCTCGATCATCGTCGGATCGCTGAACAAATCACCGCACTGCACCGGGCGATACCGTCCGCCGGTCAGGACGGAGATTACTCCCGGCGGACGCACGAGCATCAGCGGTTGGCCGCGCCGGGCGCGCCGCAACGCGCCGGCAATGTCTGGACCGTTCGCCCACGATGGGACCTGCAACTGACCAAGCAGAGCCACCGGAAAGAGCGCCAGAACAACCCGCAATCCAACGGCGTGCGCCGTATCGAGTGCGTGCTCCAGGCGCCGCATCGCGCGACCATTGATCCGCTCAGGACCAGGCTGGAAATCTTCCCACAGCACGCAGAAGCGCACCGTATCGAAGCCGATGGCAGCGATGTGCGCCAGTTCTTCACGCACCGCGCCGCGGTCGTAGCGCTGCCAGAGCAACGGACCCGCTCGACGCGGCCAGTAGGTCACGCCTAACGAAAAGGTGTCATTCGTCGTCATGGCAGATTCTGTGCATCAAAGATCGCGTCGAATGCACTACCAGACATTGTGACCATTCCACCCATCTTATGGGCTTCTGGTTCCACGCACAAACACATCGGGCCACGCTTTAAAGCGAGTAAAGAACAATTCCGGCGTCCGCTGCACCCCCCCCTCAGTGATCACCCGGTATACCTTGATATCCATCCCACGTCGCGCCCGGTCGGTCTGGCGAACGGTTCCGACCGGCAGACTCGGATCGTTCACATAGACCGCCTGCGCTGGCGGCGCCACGATATTGGCGATCTCCGGTCCAACCACCGCCACACGCCGGTCTGGCCGTGTCCCATAGAGCCGGACACTCAAAACCTGCGCATTCGTATCGGCGATTGTTTCCATCAGCAGCCAGTGACCGGTGTCATTGACGAACTTGAGGTCCTGCACACCGGTGTAAATCGTGGCGTCCATGCCAGGCGCCGCCTGATCGGGAAAACTGAACGCATCATACCAGGAAATATAGAACGGATGCGCGTGCCGTTCGGTAATCGGCAGACCTGCCCAGAACGCCGCGCGGAACACAGTGGTCGAAACCTGGCAGACGCCACCGCCCCACTCGAGCTGGGTGCGATTGCCGATCACCGCATATCCCTGGACAAAACCGTGTTCGGCGTCAACTGCGCCAAGCTGGGTGTTGAAGGAAAACTCGGCGCCGGGGGGGATGAGCACACCATTCATGCGGTCAGCACCGGCTTTGATGTTGGTAATACGGTACTCAGCCGAACCGGCAAAACTCGATTTGCCTTCCGCCACCAACTCGACAATACCCAGAGATGGCAGTGTTTCCGCCGTGATCTGTGGGCGAACGACTTCGACCGGCAGTTCGACGATGTGCTCCTGCGTGCGCAGGGCACGGCGGATCGCTTCGGCGGCTTCTGGTTGTTCGAGGCGCAGCCCGTCGCGCCCCGGCTCGACAATGTGCAAGCGCCCATTGCGGAACGCAACGCGCGGTTCTGCGCTCGGCGAGTCGACAAACTGCGCCAGCCGGGCAACGGCGCGCTCCAGGCGTGCCTGGTCGAGATCAACAAACATGCGACCATCGATGATACTGATGGTCAACATCTCGGCGATGCGTTCCTGATCCCACGTCCAGCGCCGTTCGCCCTGCCGGAGTTCGAGCGGTCGACTCAGCAGCAGTTCAGCATCTGCAACGGCTGCGGCAATATCGTCATCCGCCAGCGTTGGTTCGAGGATGCGAGTGCGCAACGGCACAGTGCGCGGCTCGAGCGACTGCAACGCGCGCAGGATGTCGAGCGCTGTGGCATCCACCAGCAGTTGGCGTCCGGCGCGCGCAGAGGCGGGCAGCACTTTGCCAGCAGCGATACTGAGCGCCGCATCACGCGGCGGTTGTTCGATCTCGCCAGCGAGATTGGTCAGATAGCGTTGCAACCGCGAGGCATCCACCCGAAGACGCGGCGCAATATCGACGCCGCCCTCCTGCTGGAGCGCCCAGAGTTCCTCGATCCGATGCAATGGGCTGCCGGTGCGCCCGATGCCGAGCGCAAGCGATGCAGTCTGCTCCCCATCGAACTGAACGCCGAGATCATCGAGTGATGGTTGCCATTCACGCCCCTCGAACACCAGCGTCAGTGGAGTCTGCAAGAATGCTTCGTGCTGCGACATCAGCAGATTCTGAATGTCCTCGCGCGACATGCCACCGACAGGAACGCCACGAATACTGACGCCGGGCATAGCACGATCGGCGGCAATCACGTCGGTGATGAAAGGTTGCGCGAAATAGAGCGCCACGCCAAGCGCCAAGATTACGAGCAAAACACCAATGACCGGCGCGCGACGGGGGCGCACTGGCGGAGTGCGACGCGGTGGTTTGGGCGTCGGCGGTTCGGGCGGCAATTCGGGCGGAGGCTCATCGATCAGCAGACGTCCTTCGCCTTTGCGCCGCCGGATAGGACCATATTCCTGGTAGTACTTCTCCGACATGACGGGAACTCAGGCGACGCAACAGACGCCGATTTTTTCTTCACAATACGATTAAGCACAGCAACGTGTAAAGCGTATCACGTCTGCATGCGGCTGTCAAGGCTTGATGAACGCCAGCCCGCGTTCGCGCATGCTGACAAAACGCCCGTTGCCGATCACCAGATGATCGAGAACGTCGATATCGAGCAACCGTCCGGCTTCAATCATCTGCCGGGTGACGACAATATCCTCCGGCGAAGGGGTCGGGTCGCCGCTGGGGTGATTGTGTACCACAATGATCGATGCCGAATTGAGACGAATGGCTTCCTTGAACACCTCGCCGATGCGGACCATCGATGCGTTCAGACTGCCGACATACACTGTCTGGATTTTCTGGACGCGATTCTTCGTATCGAGGCAGATCGCGCGCAATTGTTCCTGGTCGAGATGGCTCATTTCGATCTGCATGAGTTGCGCCGCGTCGGTTGGCGAGCGGATCTGAAACCGTTCCTCGCCACTCGCCAGCAACAGGCGCCGCCCGATTTCCAGCGCCGCCTTGAGTTGTGCAGTCTTTGCCTCACCCATACCGCGGCGCTGCGCCAGTTCCTCGAAGCCAGCGCGCTGCAACCCGCTCCATCCACCGAATTCGACGAGCAACTGCTGTGCCAGCTGGATAGCGTTCACTCCTTCAACCCCGACCCGTAACAGGATGGCGAGCAGTTCGGCATCGGCAAGAGCGGCGGCGCCGCTGGCGCGCAATCGTTCGCGTGGCTTGTCGGTTGCGGGAAGTTCCCGGATACGAATGTGATAGTCGGTCATGGCATGCTCCTGTCTCTAAGTCTGCGGGAAGGTGTCACGAGTGCACCCCTCTTCCGCAGGTGGACGATCACAGGTGCTACCGATCCATCGTCGTGAGCGATACGTCACAGAATCGGCGCGTTAGAGGGATATTCGTCCTGCCAGGAACCCATGCGCCTGCAAGAGGCGAGCGGCGCACGGCAAGCAGCGCAGGAAGGCAGAGGCGCCCGTCGGGAGCGTAGCGCGGAGAGGTGGGGGCGCCCTCCTGTGGGTGACTGCAAGCGCGAGGTGCCTGGTGAACGTTGCCCTGAGCGCAGCGTCGGCGTGAAGAGCGGACGAGATGCTTCGCTTCGCGCAGCACGACGCCAGGGAAGCCATCGTCAGCGTTGAGGTTCGGGTTCGTCTGGCATAACCGGAAGCCACATGACGACATCCGCCCAGATAGTGAGCATCCCCTCCTCAGCAGCACTGGTCAGCACCACTTCAGCGCCGGTTTCCTCGAACTGATACGTTCCAAGGTCCACCCAGTCGTTCGCGTAGGTTGCCGCATCGACGACGACCTCTGCCATACCGTCGGTGTGCTGCACCAGGTAGCGCATGCCGGTGGCATCGCCCAATCGACTGACGGCATAGGGGATGAAGGCGATCACGCGGTACCGTCCTGCCGCAGGCAATTCTACTCGCCAGACCGCCAGCGACGGGAGGGTGAGCGCGCGCACCTTCCAGGGGCGCCCACCGGCGCCACGCACCGATGCAGTAAACAGCGACTCGCCGTTGTGCCCGGTAGGAGTGCGTTTCCACCCGTCACCATCGGTAAAGAACCCGGGACGATCGGCGTCGGCTGCGACCCCTCCCGGCGGCGGCGACGCACACGGCGAGGGACGATCCATCCAGAGCCAGACGCTCACAACGCCAGCCGGATGGACATGCCAGGGATCATCCTCGCTGCCGCACCACCCATACGGATCGGTGTTACGCCCCAGGTACTGGACGCCAAAATGCAAATGAGGACCTGTTGAGCACCCGGTATTGCCGATTATGCCGATTGGTTGGCCGCGCGTCACCCGTTCGCCAATGGCGACATCCACGCGGTGCAGGTGCCAGTAGAGGGTGCGGTAGCCATTCTCGTGGTCGATGGCGACTGCGCGGGTGGCGCAGCCATCATCGGCATTGCCGGCAAATACAACGACCCCATCGGCTGCCGCTAGCGCCCGTTCGGGCGGCGCTGCGGCATAGTCCCAACCGTCGTGACCATTGTAGGCAAAGATCGGATCGGTTTCGATTCGCCCCCAGTACGTGACGACCCCGTTCCGGCTGTTACGCATCAGAAAAGGACCACCATGGTCGAAGAACGATGTCACCGGAACGACACTACCGATGGGGCGGGTTAGAAACGGCTGAGATGGCGGGAACCAGTCGGACGGCGGGATGCGCGGGTCGTCGAACAGGCGCGTGTATGTAGCGCGAAAGCGCTCCATCAACGTTGGAAGACGTTGCGGGACCGTCGTTGGCGCGAGCACCCGCGCCAGGGCATACTCAGCAAGCGACATGCCTTCTGGCAGCGGCGCTGCGCTGCCGTCGGCAAAGGTCAGCGCAACGCGCTGCGGATAATCCCGCCGCGCATAGAGCAACTCCTTGACCGCCCAGCGCACCTGCGCCTGCAAGCCGCGACGCCGCCCGTCCTCGCCACGAAAACCGACCGCCCAGGCGAACTGATCGGCAGTTGGCTGCGGATCGCTGATCAGGTTGCTCTGCACTTCGATCAGCGCCAGAATGATCTTGGGGTTGACGCTGTAGTAGACTGCCTGACCGGTCAGCGCCTCAGCAAAAGTGTGTTGGCGGTCGCCAACCGGCACGATAATCCCTTTGAGCGGACCAGCCTGACCATCGAGGAACGCCTGAATCTGGATCGCGTAGAAATCCGGCTCGTAGGTCAGCCGCCGGTCATCGAAGAAATTCGCCAGTGCAGGCTCAGGAACAGGTGTCGGTGGGGCAGGCGTCACCGTTGGCGCCATCGTTTGGGTCGGGAGCAGCGGCTGAGGCGTCGTGGCGCCATCAGGCACACGGGTCAGCGACGTTTCCGCCTGTGGCGTTGGCGCAGGCGGCGGAGATGGCGCAGCACAGGCAACCAGCGCCAGCGTCATTAGAATATTCAGCAATCGGCGGTAAGGCACGGAACTAGAGCACCTGCTTGATGGAACTGTACATCTTCGCCCTCAGCATCACGCGAGGATTATACCCGATCATGGTTTCCCCACCGACAACATAGAGACCGCCGCCTCGTGTTCACCATCCACGCCGAGCATGGCATTGACCTCGTCGTCCAGGAAGGGGCCAACGGCACACCCCCCATACCGAGCAATGGCGCCGCAAGACAGAGGTTCTGTGCCAGGTGTCCGGCTTCGAGCAGCGCATAGTGATAAGCGCGTTCCTGATAGCGCCAGCGCAGGCGTTGCAGGATGACCCTAACATCATGGCGCAAGCGTTTCATAGCGCGCCCCCCTTCCAATGAAGAGAAAAAAAGCACTCGGCGTCCCTACCACGCCTGCCGCGCGGCGCCGGGTCGTTCCATACCGGCGCATATGCGTAATGCCCGCGCTGAGCGCACAAAGCCACACCACAGCAGAGCCAGTTCGACGCATCCGCACATACCGGATAAAGGCGCGGATGCGACCTCTGGATGATTCGCCTAATAGTTCAACGCCAGGCGGCATAGCACATTGCAGCAAATACGTCATGATCCAACGCGGGATCAGAACGTGGCAGACCTGTGAACGTCTTGCATGATTGCAGCAAGGACCTTAGCCCGCTGTGCGACTCGTATTCTCCTCGACCCAGGCGCCATACGGCGCATACACATGCTCGATGGCAAAAGCATGGATCGCCGGCAACTCATACGAGTGCAGCAAACGGATCGCCTCTTCCACTTCATGGTAGCGCGCAGCCGTTGTCTTGAACAGCACACGAAACTCGGGATCGCGCTGAATTTCTCCCTTCCAGCGGTAGACACTCTCGATCTGCGAAATCTGCGCACAGGCGGCCAACCGTCGCTCGACCAGCGCCGTTGCCATCGTGCGCGCTTCCTCGATACTTCCCACAGTGGTTATCACGGCAATCAGATTCATCACGCCTCCCTGTCGTCTCTTCCAGGATCACCGCCAGCATTGCGGCTCCATTGTACAGCGCGCGAGACACGCGCAGGGGAGCGCTTTACCAGAAGCATGCAGTCAGATATAATCGTACAAGCGCTGCAATAGGGCATTGCGTCGCTTCCGGATGCGCGCCCGAACACTCCGAATCTTGCTCGCGTGAGTGCAATTTTGCTCCACATCGACGCAACCATCGCGCGAGCCGCAAACGAGATGAAACCTATGCACAAAGACATCAAAATCTACCGCAACTATATCGGCGGCGCCTGGATGGAATCGCCGGCACGCCGGCATGCACCCAACATCAACCCCGCCGACGCCAGCGATTTAATCGGCGAAGCGCCGCTTTCCCTCAATGACGAGGCGATGGCCGCCATCGAAGTGGCGGTGCATGCCTTGCGGTCCTGGCGCCGGACGCCGGCGCCCGAACGTGGGGCGCTGGCGCTGCGCGCAGCGCACTTGCTGGCGGAACGCGCGGACAATGTCGCGCGCGCGGTGGTGCGCGAGCAGGGCAAAACCCTTGCCGAGGCGCGTGCCGAGGTACAGCGCGCCATCGCATACGCGGAGTTCTGCGGCGCTGCGGCGTTCGCCACTGAAGGCGTCACCGTGCCGCTGCGCGCCCCGGCGCTTGGCTACACGCGCCGCCGTCCACTCGGCGTCGTAGCGTTGCTGACGCCGGAATGGTCGCCGCTGGCGCTGCCATTTGAGCGCCTGGTGCAGGCGTTGGTGTGTGGCAATACCGTCGTGCTGAAACCGGCGCTGGCAACGCCGGAAACTGCGGAATGGCTGGTGCGCTGCTTTGCCGACGCCGGCGCGCCATCCGGCGTCGTCAATCTGGTGCACGGCGCCACCGATGAGACAGGCGCTGCTCTGATCGATCATCCGATGGTTCGCGCGGTCTGGATCGGCGGGTCACATGCCGATGTCGTCGGCGCGCGGCGGCAGGCGGAGACGCGCACGCTGCGCTTCATGAGTGAGCAGATGGATGTCAACCCGGTGATCGTGCTCGAAGATGCCGATCTGGACCTGGCGCTGGCGGGAGTGCTCACCGGCGCGTTCGGCAATGCCGGTCAATCGTACACGGCGACCAAACGGGTGATTCTTGTGCATCCGGTGGCGGATGCGTTCCTCGAAGAACTGGTCGCCCGCGTTTGCGCACTAAACCTGGGCAATGGTCTCGATGAAGCGGTTGGGATAGGACCATGCACCGACGAAGCGCAGATCGAGCAGGCGCTCGATCTGGTGCACCAGGCGGAGGCAGAGGGCGCCGAAGTGCTCTGCGGCGGCGCGCGCGCGGAAGACGAGGCGCTGGCGCATGGCTACTTCCTGCGCCCAACAATCGTGGATCGGGTGCGCCCAGAGATGCGGATCGCCCGTGAACCAGCCCTGGGACCGGTGCTGGCAGTGACGCGCGTCGAAAGTTTTGCCGAAGCGCTGGCACACACGATCCGATCCCATGCGGTGCGCGCCGCCGGAATCTACACCCGCGACGGCGCGCGTATGCTGCGCTTCGTCGAGGAAATGAACGCCCAATCGATCCACATTAATGCGCCAACTACCGGCGATGAGCCGCAGATGCCGGTCAATCACGACTCCCTGATCGACTTCTTCAGCGACACGAGCGCCGTTTATGTGCAGTACGGCGCCGGGAATGGAGGCGTTGTGTGAGTCAGTTGTACTGCGCCAGCGCATCCGCCAGCGCCTGCGCTCGCTGCCGGATCGCCTCCAGATCGCTTGCCTGCGGCGCCAGGTGCGCATAGCGTTCGAGGTCGGACAGCGCCCCCGACCACTGGCCAAGGCGGGCGCGCAACAATCCGCGATCCCGCAACTCGCCCGCATCGAACGCCAGGATCAAGATTCGCTCGACTGCCGCCAGCGCGCGCTCGAACTGTTCGCGCTGAATATAGGCGCTCTTCAGATTGCGCAGAATGCGTATCAGGATTGACCGTGGCGACGGCGGCGCCATAATCTGCCGGACCAGCGCAGGATCGACAACGCCGGCAAACGACACGATCTGCCGTTCGCATTCCGCATATGACCACAACCTGCTGCGGTTGAAGGGATCAATGTACAGATCACCCTCACGGGCGTCGATATAGCGCACCAGAAAATGCCCCGGCAACGCTAACCCAACCACCGGCAGCCGCAGCCGCCATCCGATTTCCAGATAGAGTACCGAGAGCAGAATAGGCAAACCGACGCGCCGGGCAATGACCTGATCGAGGAAACTGTTCGCCGGATCACTGTAATTCCAGTGGTTGCCACGAAATCCAAGTTCCTCGAACAGGTAATTGTTCAATGCGGCGACAATGGCGCGCGAATCCCGCCTGCCGGCGACGCGCTCCCGCGCCGCCTCCGCCATTGCATCAATAATCCGCAACGACGCCGGCGGATTGCCATCGCCCTGATCTTCCCAGGCAATACAGAGCGTCGCCTCCGCCAGGTTGATCCGGTCATCCGGCAACCGGGCGATGGCGCGAAAACAACGGCGTGCAGGCGAAACCATACCGCGCGCAGGAGTGATCACAGAAACCGTCCAGATGATACCACACATCAGACTGATGAATGGAAGATTGGCTCAACGGGTTGGGTGGCGAACGCTTCTGCTCATTCCACACCGGTTTATGGTACGATGTATGTCAATGGCTCTGTCATCAGGATCAGAGAGGATGCACGTGGACCTCCTCGGCAAAACGGCGCCCGATCCTCTTTGCCGGAGAAAATCACCCGAATCGCTCTTGCCGGTATGCTGCGAAACGTGGGCTGGAACACGAGATGAACTCGCAACAGCCTGCCTTTGCTCCGAAAACACGAGTGTTGACACAACAGCACCCTGTGTGCTACATTCACATCTGCGCTGCTGTTAAGGACTATTTCGATGACTCGTAACCGTCAGTTGGACAGGCTTCTCCCCGCGCACGCCGATAATGAACCGCTCTTCTCCAAACAGGGACAGATCGTTGCCGCTCTGGCGCGCTCGCTGCTCGAACGAACGCCAGGCGAGCGGATCACACGTGTTCATGAGTACGCTGCGCGCCTGGATGCCAGTGTCGGGACTGTGCAGGCCGGGTTGCAGTACCTGACATCCATTGGCGCCGTGCATCTCGAAGCGCGGGGACGGCTCGGCACATATGTCGTCGCTATTGATTATCCTCTTTTGTGGTCGATTGCAATGCGCCGTCCGCTGGTTGGCGCGCTTCCACTCATCTATTCGCGTCGCCTGAGCGGGCTGGCCACGGCTGTGCGCGCACAATTCGACCGCCTGCCGATTGATCTGGAACTACGCTTCATTCGCGGCGCCGGTCAGCGCGTGCGGGCGCTGACGTTCCAGCAATGCGATTGGGCGCTCCTCTCACGCCACGCCGCGTTGCAATATCCAGACATCGATGTGGTCGTGGAACTTGGTCCAGAGACGTATATGGCCCAGCATGTGCTGATCCTGCGCGATGCGGCTACACCCGGCATCCAGGACGGTATGCGGATCGGGGTGGATCCATCGTCTGCCGATCACACGCTCATTGTGCACACAACCTGCCGTGGACGTGAGGTCAAGTTTATCGAGATCGATTATGCGGAGGGACTGCGCCTGGTGATGAGCGGCGTTATCGATGGAACTATCTGGAGTTGTGAGGACGTGCCATCCGAAATCACCGATCTGCGAATCATCCCATTGAGCGCGAACGACTACCCAGCACTTGTGGCGCTTGGCACGGCGGTGATGGTCGTTGATAAGGGAAACCGGTCAGTTGCTGCGTTGCTTGGCGCGGCTATCGAGATGAATGAATTGCACCTGATCCAGAACGAGGTGCTGGAGCGACGCCGCACACCTTCCTACTGAATGGAAACCTGCCATGTCGGAAATGACCATCGCCGGCGCCGCCGACGCCTGGGCCACTGCTCAATACTCACGCCGCAAACCGCCGGCGCCCTCCACAATTGCCACGTACTGTAATGCATGGCGCTCGTTTGCAGCCTGGGCGCACTGCGAAGGGAAGCGTGTCGTTGCCGACATCGCAGCCTCCGATCTGGGTGCATGGATCGATTCGCTCAATGGCATGGCGGATGGCACGGTGCTCACGTATGGTCACGGCGCTCTGGCAATCTGCAAGTTCCTTGCCGATCGCGGTCACCTGCGCTGCGATCTGGCGCTGCTACGCCTGCACCTGCGCGATGCACTGCCGCGCGCCTATGCCGGCCGCGCGCCCGATGTCCCCGATCTGCGCAGATTGGTGACGTTCTACGACGGTGAATTGCCCGCCGGCGAACCAGGGAGCCGCGCAGAGCGCAACCGCCTGAATATGCTGCGCAACGCTGCACTGTTGCACACCCTCTTTTCCACTGGCGCGCGAATCTCCGAGGTGTTGAGCCTGAATGTCGGTGATGTGCGCGCCGATAACGGCCGTATTGTTCCTCGCGCTTTCGTGATCGGCAAGGGACAGCGCCGTCGCGCTGTTTTTCTCCGTGCGCACGCACAACAGGCAATTCTGCGCTACCTCCACGCGCGGCATGCCGCGTTTCCGCGCGCCGATGCCCTCTTCATCTCTCACGGTCCACGTGGCGCCGGCGGACGGTTGGGGCGCATCGCAGCGTGGGAGATCGTGACCGGCGCCGCTCATCGCGTGGCAGACCAGATCGAATGCGAGGGACGCATTCGAGAAGCGCGCGCGTTGCGGACCGTGACCCCCCACACCTTCCGCCACTTCGTTGCCACCTGGCTCCTCAACGAAGGCGCTCAACTCTCCGAGGTTTCGGCGATTTTGGGTCACGCCAACACCCGCATTACCGAGCAGTACTACGCGCGTCACACGGATGAACAGCTGCAAGAACTGCACGATCAATTCGCGCCCGATCCGGAATCGGAATGATTTTACCTGCCCTTAATGCATTCTTGATACTCATGCGTTATGATGGTGTATCGACTGTGGTATACTCAGGAGAAATCACCCGCTCACCCGAAATCTAAGGAGAGTTTTCCGTATGCGCATTCTCGTCCTTGGCGGCGACGGCTACCTGGGCTGGCCGACCGCATTGCACCTCTCGCAGCGCGGCCACGAGGTGGCTGTCCTCGACAACTTCTCACGGCGACTCTGGGATCACGAACTCGGCGCTGAAAGCCTGACCCCTATTGAAACGCTGCAACAGCGCGTCGCAGTCTGGCGTCAGATCACCGGTAAGATCATTACCCCGTTCATTGGCGATCTGTGCGATTACACGTTCCTGGAACCGGTGATCCGCGATTTCCAACCGGAGGCGGTTGTCCATTTCGGTGAGCAGCGGAGCGCCCCCTACTCGATGATCGACCGCCAGCACGCTGTGTTCACCCACGTCAACAATGTCGTCGGCACGCTGAACCTGCTCTACGCGCTCGCCGACCATGCGCCGGATTGCCATCTGGTCAAACTGGGAACAATGGGAGAGTATGGCACTCCGAATATCGACATTGAAGAGGGGTACATCACCATCACACACAAGGGACGCACCGATACCCTCCCCTACCCCAAACAACCCGGCAGCTGGTACCACGCGACCAAAGTCCACGATAGCACCAACATCCTGTTTGCCTGCCGCATTTGGGGATTGCGCGCAACCGACCTGAATCAGGGGGTCGTCTACGGTGTGGAAACGCCAGAAACAACCATGGACCCGCGACTGGCAACGCGCTTCGACTACGATGGCGTTTTCGGAACGGCGCTCAATCGCTTCCTGGTGCAGGCGGTCGTCGGCCTGCCACTGACGGTCTATGGAAAAGGCGGGCAGACGCGCGGCTTCCTCGATATTCGCGACACGCTGGCGTGTGTCGAGATTGCCATCCTCAACCCGGCGCCACGCGGTGAACTGCGCGTGTTCAATCAGTTCACCGAGCAGTTCAACGTCGCCGGTCTCGCCGAAGCGGTGCGCGAAGCGGCACAGGAGTTCGGTCTCGATGTCGCCATTCACCACCTGCCCAATCCACGCGTTGAGAAAGAAGAACATTACTACAATGCCGCAAATACGCGCCTGCTTGATCTGGGGCTAAAGCCACATTACCTGAGTGAGACGCTGCTCGAATCGGTGATGCGCGTGGTGATGCATCACCGTGATCGGGTGCGGCCCGAATTGATCATGCCCGCCGTCAACTGGCGCCGCACGCACAATCCGGTTCTGCCAACCGAGGAACCGGTCATTCAGCAGCCCTAAGTGCGCCTACAATGAGCAGGGCGCCCGGACTGCCTCCGATGCGTAGGGGCAGGACACCTGTGCCTGCCCCACCCAATCGACTCCGCATCCGTAAGGACAGGACACCCGTGCCTGCCCGCCACGCTCCCGCCTGCGGGCGCCCCTACGACGGATTACTGACATATGCGCGAACTTCAGACGCAGGAATGCGAATCTGTTGCATCGTGTCACGGTTGCGCACCGTCACCGTCCCATCGCCGAGCGACTGAAAATCGACAGTGACGCAGTACGGCGTGCCAATTTCGTCCTGGCGGCGGTAGAGTTTGCCAATCGCACCGGTATCGTCGTACACTGTGCGAAAGAAACTACCGACCTGGATTGAGCGGCGCAGGTCTCGCGCCATGGCGACCAAGCCCTCATGGTTGCGTTTGAGCGGGAAGACCGCGACGCGGACCGGCGCCAGGTGCGATTTCAGGTGCAGCACAGTGCGGAAGTGCTCATCGACCAGTCCTTGCGCTTGCCCGCGCAATTTTTTCCCTAACTCAACCTGCTCGGCGCCCGGCATTGCCAGAAGCGCCTCGATCTGTGGCATCGTTTCGGGCATACCCGCCAGGATCGCGTGCCCGCGCTCGAGCAGGGCATCACGCGTTTCAGGCGCCAGTTTGTCGCTCCTGCCAACAGATTTGAGGAACGCTTCGAGCGCATCGCTCACCGCACTGATCCGTTCAGCCGGCGGCGCCTTGACCATTTGTTCATCGTAGGATTCGGCAAGCACCGCCAGGAAGCAACGCCCAACCCCTGCCGATGGCTCGATGACGAATGGCACAACGTGTCGTTTGCTCTCCGGATCGTAATATGTCAACCTCGCCGTACTCTCACGGTTCGGGTTGGCGCGCGCCGTCAGATTGAGTGTTTCCTGGTCACGGCTGTGCGAGCCAAGGTCGTAGTCGGTGCGACTGGCAATCCCCTCGACTTCCTCATACCCCAGGGTAGGGTAATGGTACATCAGATCGAACGTGCGTTTCGAGTAGTGCGCCAGTTCGTCGGGCGGCACGTCATAGATCCTGATCCGTGCGCGGGGAATGCCGATGCTCTCCCACCAGACGAGGCGGTCTTCCAGCCAGCGCTGATGCCATTCGTCCTCGGTTCCGGGCATCACGAAATACTCGATCTCCATCTGCTCGAACTCACGCACGCGGAAAAGGAAGTTGCGCGGGTTAATCTCGTTGCGGAACGCCTTGCCGACCTGTGCGATACCGAAGGGCAGTTTACGACTGCTGGTTGCAAGCACATTGCCGAAATTCACGAAAATGCCCTGAGCGGTTTCTGGGCGCAGATATGCGAACGAGTCGGCATCCGCCACCGGACCGACGGCCGTCTTGAACATCATGTTGAACGGTCGCGGCTCGGTCAGATTGGTCGATCCACAGTTCGGGCAGCGCCCCTTGATATGATCGGCGCGCCAGCGACTCTTGCAATCGCGGCAATCGACCAGCGGATCGTTGAACGTCTCTTCGTGCCCGGAGTAACGCCAGGTCAGGCGATTCATCAGAATCGCGGCGTCCAGCCCCTCCATATCATCGCGCTCATACACATTCGTGCGCCACCAGGAGGCAATAATATTATTCTTCAGTTCAACGCCGAGTGGTCCCCAATCGAAAACGCCCTGCAATCCGCCATAGATTTCCGAACTGGGAAACACAAAGCCACGCCGTTTGCAGAGCGACACCAACTGATCAAGAGTTGTTGCTGGCATACTGACGACTCCTGTTCAACAAAAAACCCAGGCGAACATCGTCGCCTGGGGACGCATTGCACTGCAACACGCGGTTCCACCCCAGTTACCGCTCTGCGGCTGACGCCCAATGCGGTCACTCGAAGACGATGCAGCTCCCCAGCGCCCTTCTTCGCCGTGCTGCCGCCGGGCTTACACCCTCCCCGGCTCGCTGCGCGCAGCGCGCGCGAGTACTCCTCTGGTTCCACGCCGCGTTCTTTACTTTTCTTCTGGCACGAGCGCCTGCTCGTCCCGCACACCGTTGACTTCGCTGGCGCGCGGGGCAGGATGTGCATGCGGTGTGTGCGACGACTCGTGATTGAGATGGGTATAGATTTGAGTGGTCGAAATCGATGTGTGCCCCAGCAACTCCTGCACCGCGCGCAGATCAAAACCGGCATTGAGCATATGCACGGCAAACGAATGCCGCAGCACGTGAGGCGTCAGATCGCTCAACCCCAATTCTTCGGCGTACTGCTTGAGTATCAACCAGAACCCCTGGCGCGTCAGGCGTTTGCCGCGATGGTTGAGGAACAGCGCTTCGGTTGACGACCCACTGCCGCGAGCCAGTTGATTGCGACTGATGTCGAAGTATTCTTCCAGCGCCGTTGCCGCCGACCCGTTGATCGGCAGGACGCGCACCCGCCCATTCTTGCCGATGCAACGCACTTCGTTCCGCTCCAGATCGACGTCGTTCACATTCAATGCCACCAATTCGCTCACGCGCACACCGGTAGCATAGAGCAATTCGAGCATCGCCTTATCGCGGATGCGCTCTGGCGTTGGCGAGCGCAACGGCAATTCCAGCAATTCATCGACCTGGCGCGGCGTCAGAGCGCGCGGCAGATCGCGATCAACCTTTGGCGAGTCGATACGCTCGGTAGGGTCGCGCTGCACAATCCCACGCCCGGTCAGAAACGTAAAGAACGACTTCACCGCAGCGACTCTGCGCGCCACAGTCGAGGAGGCGTATCGACGTTCACGAAGATCGATCAGAAACGCGAGCACATCATCGTGCGTTACATCGTGCCATGCGAACAGACGCCTCCCGTGCAGAAACTCACAAAACTGCTCCAGATCCGTGCGATACGCTGCTATCGTATTGGCGGAAAGATTGCGTTCATCCGCAAGATGGCGCAGAAACGCTTCGACCTGTTCGTTCATGAGTCTCTCCAGCGCACAGCATTCCCCCTGGCGCCCGGACTGCGCCAGACGCGCGTTTGCTCGGATATTGCCTTCAGCGGTAAACAGCGCACGACCGTGTAGCAGGACCATCAATGTCGGAATATGGTACCGCAGGGCGTCCTGCGTGTCAACCGATTACCGCCGTTTCAACATACTGCGCAAAGAATCGCTCCAGATGATCGCGCGCCTCGGCGACGCCGGACGAATGGTGGATAGCGCTCCGCAATGCTGCGGCGCCGGGCAACTCAATACCAAACTGCCCGATAAGTTGTTTCAATTTGTTCAGCGCAAGCCGCTCTGGCAACGCTTCGTGGCACATGTCCAAGTAGTGCATCAAAAACTCGTACTTGTCGGAAGGGGTGACCACCATCGGCTGCGTTCCCGCGCGCAATTGAGCAATTTGACGAAAGATCCATGGATTGTGCATCGCCGCCCGTCCGATCATCACGCCATCGGCGCCACTCTCGCGCAGGCGTCGTAGTGCATCGGCTGCGTCGCGCACATCACCCGATCCAATAACGGGAATGCGCACAGCGCGTTTGACGTCAGCAACGCGACGCCAATCGGCGACGCCACTGTACCCCTGCGCGCGCGTGCGCGGATGCAGCGCCAGCGCCGCAACACCGACCTGCTCCGCCATTTTTGCGGTATCCAGATAGTTCAGGTTCTCGTCGTCCCAGCCAGCGCGAAACTTGAGTGTTACCGGAATCTGCACTGCGGCGCACACCGCTTTGAGCAACCGTTCCATTTTCGGCAGATCGCGCAGGAGCGCCGAGCCATGCCCGCCGCCCGTCACTTTGGGCGAAGGACAACCGCAGTTGATATCGAGGATGTCTGCGCCCAACGCTTCGACGACGCGCGCAGCCGCCGCAACCAGGTCCGGCTCGCTGCCGCTCAACTGCATTGCAATCGGGCGTTCTTCCGGCAAATAATCGAGTTGGCGATGGCGGCTGCGCGCGCGCGGGCTGACTGCTGAGGCATTGGTCATTTCGCTGCACACCAGACCGCACCCGCCCAGGCTCAGAATCATGCGGCGAAAGATGCTGTCGGTGACGCCAACCATCGGCGCAAGCACGATGTTGGGCTGAATTGTTATCGCCCCGATGTGATACTGTGTCGGAAGGTCATCGTACATACGTCTGTGCACTATCTTTTTCGTAGCACTTGTTTGAATTATACCAGAGTTATGCTCATCGGCGTGCCGCGCGTCACATCAGTTCGCCGCTCAGACCGATGCCGATCAACTGTGCGCATGAATTCCGTTCTCGCCCTCGCAGGCGGGCTTCGCTTTTGTAGCCCGCAAGGTGCGACGGCAACACCACCAACTTGACAATTCTCCAATCCTGGCTACAATCGCACCCTATATAATGTGACACTCTTTCGTGCACGATATCGTCTCGCGCTATGGTTTGCGCTTCATACGCTGCGCCGGTCATTGCCTGCACAGTCCGTTCGCGTCCTGTTGCACACGACAGTATGCGCCGCATCAAGCCGTGTGAACGTAAGGAGAATGGATGTTATCAACTCAACGCTTGTTGATGGTTGCTGCGCTTGTCGCTATCTTCGCATCGTTTCCGCTTGTCGATCAAGCCCACGCTGAAGAGACGTCTCCGTCTCCTTCTTCAGACTCTCCCTTTGCAACCTCACCGATCGCTCCGACGTATCGGGTGTTCGCCACGCGCCAGGGGCGCGTCGGTCGCCGCACTGCCAATGGGCACATCATTCAACCACGCGACCGGTTCGTGGCGCTTCCGTCGTGGAGCGCGCTTTCGAGCCGTGGTGGATCGGAGTATCAGGTGCGCGTCACCTATCGCAACCGCAGCGTCGTGTTGCCGGTGTGGGACGTCGGTCCGTGGAACACGCGCGATGATTACTGGTCACCGAATCGACAGTATGGCGACCTTCCTGTCGGACTGCCAATGGCGCAAGCCGCGCGCCAGCAGGGGTACAACAACGGACGCGATGAGTTTGGGCGCCGTATCCGTCAACCGAACGGCATCGATATTGCCGATGGCGCGTTCTGGGATGATCTTGGTATGGTCGATAGCGATTGGGTCGAGGTGACGTTTTTGTGGCTCGGCGCCGACCCGTTCGTTGCATCAGATGATGCCTCCTCAACGACTGATCGCGCGGCGGTCGAACCGGAGGCGATTGTCGTGGATGATGGCACTTCAGAATACGCTGCAACCCATGGAAGAAACTGGCAACACGCCGACTGCGGATTCGGCGGCGGACACGCCTGGAGTTACGACACGCCGCAGGCAACGGTGCGCTCTCAGCACCGCGCCGTCTGGTCGCCCGATCTCCCAGGAGAAGGCTTCTACGAGGTCATGGCATTCATTCCAACATGCGGTCCAACACCGACGAGCCGGGCGCAGTATTCGGTGGTGCATAGCGGCGCGGTGTCTGATGTGGTTATTGATCAGGGCGCAGCATCCGGTGGATGGGTCTCGCTCGGGGTCTTCCACATGGGACCCGGTAGTTCGGTGACGCTGACCAATCAGACCGGCGCCGATGGTCGCGCGGTGCATTTTGATGCGCTTAAGTGGGTTCCGCGCAACGACCAGGCGCCACCGGACGCTTCGGTGATTGAGGCGACGCTCCTGCCCGAAGGCGGCATTCTGGTGCGCTGGGATGGACAGGACGACGTCAGCGGCATTGCGTCGTTCGATGTGCAGGTGCGTCGCGCCCCCGACGGCGAATGGATCGATTGGCGTAGTCGGGCGACCGATCGGGAAGCGCTCTTCGTTCCCTCTGAGCCGGGCGCCTATGCCTTCCGCGCTCGCGCCCGCGATTGGACCGGCAAAGAACAGCCCTGGCCCGATCTGGATGATGTTCAGATCGTTGTGCCATAGTTATTTCTTGATCCGAATGTCGCCGCTCGTCGTCGCAATATTGAGCGCATAGGTGCCATCGCCAATGGTCGCGCGCCATTCACGTGGCGCATCTTTCTCGCGCGCGCCTGGCGCCTCAACGTCGCCGCTCACGGTTCTGAGAACCAGGAGATAGCCGGTCTTCGAGGGAAGTTTCACGCTCACGTCGCCAGATACGCTCGTGATGTCGAAGTTGCTAGAGAGCGCGCCATCGGCGCTGACTCTCCCGCTCGTCGTTTGCAGGCGTACCGGACCTCCCACGATGTCGCGCACCTTGATCTTGCCGGAGATGGTCGTTACCGCAAGCGAGCCGTTGATGCCGCCGAGATCGACGTCGCCGCTGGCAGTCCCGACTCTGGCGCTTGAGACCCGCCCATAACGCAGGGTGACTTTGCCACTGACAGTATTGACCGTCAGAGCGCCGCCGATGCCGTCGAGACGGACATCACCGCTGGTCGTGCTGACCGTTGTATCGCCTTCGATGGCTTTTATCCGCACATCGCCGCTGATGGTCGTCACACGCACCTCTGCCGTAGCCGGCGCCGTAATCTCATAGCGCAGCCTGCCACAGAACAGCCAGCAACTGGACTGGTGAGCAACCTGCACGGTGTCGCCATTGGTGCGCACTGCGGCATTGACGTCGCCTATCGACCACCCAACCTGCTGCGCCTGAACGCGAAACTCAGGGCGATCCCAGCGTATAATGGTGACATCGGCATTCCCTGCGTCGATCTCGATCCGCCGACCGCCGACGATCTGATCGATCAGGGTTCGACTGCCGGGAGATATGAGATCACCTGCAAATTGAACCAGGAGCCACGCCAATCCGAGCGTCAGCAATATCCATCCTGCAATCAGGGCGCCGTTTCGCCGCTGATAGTGCGGTTCAGTTGGCAGGTGCGACGACGGTGGCGCATCATGTGGTGAGGACGAAAGATTTCTGGTCGTGTACCGTTCGTGGTTTGGCGCATCCATCGCATCCTCCGGGTCGTACAAGTGCGACGCTGTCTGCTACGACGCTCATGAGGAAGCGCAGGTTGCGTCCCACACTACGTCTTGATGAGGCGTGCCGATGCCGTTGCTGATCGACGGACATAACCTGATCGCACAGATGCCCGGCATGCATCTGTCCGACGCCGATGACGAAGCTCAGCTTGTGTTGCTCCTGAGGCGATATGCAGCGCTGCGACGCGGGCGCACGATCATTGTGGTGTTCGATCACGGCGTCTACGGGCATCCCCAGTATCTCGACGGCTACGGCGTCACCTGTTGCTTTGCGCGTTCGCCACAGGATGCCGACGCCCACCTGATCCGGCGCATCAACGCCATTGACCGTCCGCGCGCGTGGACAGTCGTCACTGCCGATCGTCGGATAGCGCAGGCGGCTATGACCCGTGGCATCAAGGTCGTCGACTCACGCACCTTTGCTCAGACATTGCTCCAGAGTGCGAATCCGCCCCGACGTCAGCAGCGTGTAGACACCGAGAAACCAGAACAGGCGGATCATTCAGAAGTCGAAGAGTGGCTGCGCCTGTTCGGGGAGAAAGAAGGAGAGCATCTCTCGTAGGCGGCGCAACGGTCACTGTTGACACCGCACCACCGTCTGCACCGTATCGGTATGATAGACATAGAGGTCATTCCCGACAACAAGGGTAATCCGATATCCTGGCGTGACGACCTGCTGGTAGGTCATACCAGGTTGGGGACAACCGAGGCTGGCATCGCTCCAGTATGTTGGATCAGCCATGACAACCTGTATCTGATCGACCGAGATCTCCAATTCTTCCGCCAATTTCTGGCGCGCCAGATCGCTCATCGCCTTCATCGTCGCTTCGTTGATCTCACTGGTCGGTTCGGGCGTCACCTGGTCCGGCGCGGGGTATGCGCCATCCGTCGGCGCCGGATACGGTGACAGGACGGGAGCCGTAGGCATTTCGATAACGGTAATCGTACTTGTCGGTTCCTGAGTCGCCGGCGCGGTCGGCTGCGCGACTGAGGGAGTTCGGCTGCACGCGGACAGCACGATTGCCGCCATCGCACCCCAGACGATGATTAACTTGCGCATTGCTGCCTCCCTGATACAATGGCAACAACCGGCAATGCCGGTCGTTCTATGATACGACCTGAAGATAACGCTCACGCGCCGGTGTTCGAGCAATTCCGGCGCTATGGAATAGACGCTGTGATTATGCTGTCTGTTCCATCGCTCTTGCCGTGACATTCTACACGACTATGACCATGCTATCTTTTGCTATTGAAACCGCACGATGCGCCGGCGCACTCCTGCTCGACGGGCTTGCACGCCGCCGCACGATGGAATTGAAGAGCGCCTACGAAGTCGTGACCGAAATAGACCGGGACAGTGAGGCATTGATCGTCGCTGCTATCCGCCGCACCTTCCCCGATCATGCCATTCTTGCCGAGGAAGGAGGACGGGTGGAGCGGGAGTCGCCCTTCCTCTGGCTCATCGATCCACTCGATGGCACGAACAATTATGCGCACGGGTTTCCTTTTTTTTCGATTTCCATCGCTTTGATGGAGAACGATACGCTCCTCCTCGGCGTGGTGTTCGATCCGTTGCGAAACGAACTCTTCTCTGCCGAACGCGGCGCGGGGGCATGGTGCAACGAGCAGCGCCTGCGCGTGTCCGCAACGCCAACCCTCGCATCATCGCTGGTCTCGACAGGGTTCCCCTACGATTATGCGACAACCGCCGACAACAACACCCGGCAATTCACCCGCCTCCAGGCGCGCACGCAGGGGGTTCGGCGCGCCGGCTCTGCGGCGCTCGACCTGGCATATGTGGCAGCGGGGCGGCTCGATGCACACTGGGAGCTGCGCCTGAAACCGTGGGATACGGCGGCTGGCGCGTTACTCGTGCTGGAAGCCGGCGGGCGCCTGTCCGATTGGCGTGGAGCGCCCTGGAATCCCTGGAACGACCGACTGGTTGCATCCAATGGTCGCATCCACGATGAGTTGATCGCGGCGCTTGCCGAATAGCAGACACGGCTTATGGCGTACTACGTCGAAGAGCGGATTTCTGGAACAGCCATCGGACCACGACGCCCCGTTATCAACGAGTACTTTCTATCGTCGTATACGATGGCCATCTACGGCGGCTGCGAGTTTGGCTGTCCATACTGCGACGGATGGGCAGTTCAACAGCGTCCGCTCAACGAGCGCGTGCGCGTACCTGTCGATCTGCCGGAATGCGTTCAGCGCGATCTCGATGGGTTGGACCGCGGCGATCTGGTCGGAATCACCGCGTTGAGCGATCCATATCAGCCCGCCGAACTCACGTATCGCCTCACACGCCAGACTCTACGCACATTCGCGGAACACAACCAACCAGTGTTGATCCTTACCAAAAGCCCGACGGTTGTAGAAGACCTTGCAATCCTGGAACGCATCCATGCGACCAGTCTGGCGATTGTCATGTTCACGCTGCTCACGACCGATTCGCATCTGGCAGAAAAGATCGAGGATCGCACGCCAGCCCCTGCCTTGCGTCTCGATGCCATCGCAACCCTTAAACGTGCTGGCATCCCCGTCGGCGTGGCGCTTATGCCCGTGCTGCCCTATGTCAACGATACCGACCTGATCCTTCACACAACGCTCAATGCCATTGCCGACGCTGGCGCTGATTTTGTCGTCTGGGATTATCTGCTCATTCCAGATGAGCGCCACCGCGGGCGAGTCAACGATATGCTGGCGCGTATTGGCCGCTATCCGCCTTCCTATTACCGCGACCTGTACCGTGGTCGTGCGCTGCCCGACCTGACCTATCGCAACGAGCGCGATCAGGCGCTGCTGGAGCGGTGCGATGCGCTCAATCTGCCGGTGCGCGCTCCTCACGCGATCTACGCCGGTCGGCTACGTCCGCAGAACGAAGCTGCGCTGCTCCTGAAGCATACCGCATTCCGTGATAGTGTTCAGGGACGCGCGCACCTGGCACGCCAGGGATATGAACTCGCCGACCTGATCTACACCGGTCAGGCAACCGATGCGCAGTTGCGCGCCAGCCCATTGTACGATACGCTCAACGCCATTTTGTCGCGCTCGCGCGTGGCAGAGTCCTGATTGTGCTACAATGCGGCGCAACCAGAGGGAGGGGTGTATGCTGACCATCGAACAGGTGCTGGAATATCTGGAGCGCCGGATCGCCGAGCATCATCTTGCCGGCGACCGCCTGGCGCTCAAACGCGATCAGGACGTCGCCGGGTTTTTGATGGCTGCGGCGCGCGACTCAGGCGATAAGCACCTTGCGCTCCGTTTCCAGGTGCTTGCGGCGCGCGCCGCCGATCTGCGCGAGCAATTGGAACCTGACGCAACATCGTGAGAAGATGACCGCCGTTCAACGATGAACGCGAGGAAAAAGGATGCCAATCACCCTCGACGACATTCGCGCCGCGCGTGCAGCATTGCGCGGCATTATCATCGAAACGCCGTTACTCCCTGATGAGCGTCTCTCCCAGGAACTCAATGCATCGATCTGGCTCAAGGCGGAATGCACCCAACGAAGCGGATCGTTCAAGGTGCGCGGAGCCTATACGATGATCAGCCGTCTGCCTGACGCTGCGCGGCAACGCGGGGTTATCGCACCATCGGCAGGCAATCATGCGCAAGGGGTAGCCCTGGCAGCGCGGTTGCTGGGTTTGCCCGCAACGATTGTGATGCCTGAGCGCGCGCCGTTGACGAAAATCATAGCCACTCAACGCCTCGGCGCAGAGGTTATCCTGCACGGCGCGACCTTCGACGATGCACAGGCGTATGCCCGTCGTCTGGAGGCGGAACGTGGCATGGTCTACGTACCGGCGTTCGACCACGAACACATCATCATCGGTCAGGGGACGCTTGGACTGGAAATTGCCGAGGCGCTGCCCGATCTCAGCCTGATCATCGTTCCGATCGGCGGTGGCGGTCTGATCAGCGGAATTGCGCTGGCGCTCAGGGCGATCCTGCCCCACGTGCGTATCATCGGCGTGCAGTCCGCTGGCTGTGCTCCGGTGCCGCGATCACTTGCCGCCGGACGCCCTATCGCCGTTTCCAGCGCACACACGATTGCCGACGGCATCGCCGTCAAACGACCGGGAGCATTGACCCTTTCGATCATTCGTGATCTGGTCGATGAGGTGGTCACTGTCGATGATGACTCCATTGCACGCGCCATTGCGCACACGGTGCAGCACAATCGTCTGGTCGTCGAAGGAGCCGGCGCTGCCGGACTGGCAGCGTTGATCAGCGGGCAGGTGACGCCCCGCAGCGGGGAGACCGTGTGTGTGCCGCTGTGCGGCGGTAACATCGACAGCAACCTGTTGACCCGCGTGCTCGAACAGGTCGCCGTGCGGCAGGGGCGCTACCTGCTGCTCAAATCGACCCTCGAGGATCGCCCTGGCAACCTGGCGCCGCTCCTCGTGCGCGTTGCCGAGTCGGGCGCGAATGTTATCGATATTTTTCATCGCCGCGCCGTCTGGCTGGCGCCACTCGACCGGGTCGGCATCGAACTGGTGCTTGAGGTGCGCGATGAACAGCATGGCCAGCAGGTCATTCAGCACCTGAGCGCCTCCGGCTACCATGTAGAGCGCGAAGGCGTCGGTGGATGGCCCGAATAGTGAAAGGATGTTCAGCCATGATTATGTCTGGCAAGAAAGATGCCGTTCTGCACCATATCCAACTGATTGACATCCACGGAACCCGTTTCTATGACATCATCTTTGCTCACATCGATGCGCCCGACCAGGCGCGCCGTGCCCGGATCGGCGTGGACGACGCCTATCCTGATCCGCAGCCCGGCGATGCCATCAGCGTTTCTTATCTGATGAATGTGGTCACCGGCATTGCACGGCGGTAATGGAATGGTAATAGCGCTTCGATAGACTGCGTTCGACACGCACATGCCCGATTACCGCTGCATTCAGGAGCGTGCAGCGAGGAGGATAGAGGAATGAGTCAGCGGCGCACAGAGGCGTTTTTGTTGCGTCTGATCGTTGAAGACGACCAGGCGGACCCGGAGTTGTGGCACGGTCGGGTGCACCATGTCGGGAGCGGCGACGAGCAGGTGTTTCGCACCTTACAGGAAGCGCTGACATTCATTCGCTATCGTTGCGAACGTTCGCAGAAACGTCAGGTTCCCCTTGATGAACTGCCGCCACCATCCTCACGATAACCGCCCTGCCCGACTCTACCGGAGGTCGCGCAGCGTCTGGTAGAGCGCGGTCGTTTCGGGCAATGGCGTGATGCCCAATTCATTCTGTAACACACTAACGCACCGCGTATACAGGCGCAGCGCTGTGCTGCGCTCACCGAGCGCAGCGTGCGCGCGCATCAGCAGGCGGTACGCTTCTTCCTGGGTTTGATCGATCTCGATGACGCGCCATCCCAACCCTATCGCCTCGTGAACGGCGCCTTCCTCGAGGAGAAGCGCGCCCAGGCGAAGCGCCGCCTCGATGAATGCCAGCGCCAGCCGTTCACGTTCGACGACCGTCCAGTCTTCGTACATGGTATCCGGCAGATAGGGACCGCCATACAACTGAACCGCGCGCCGGTAGGCCGCGATGGCTGTGGCGCGCTGACCACGCTGATCGGCGTGGCGTCCTTCAGCAATCGCATCGACGAACTCAACAACATCGATCCGGTGATCGCTGGCGGTATTGAAGGCATACGTGTCACCCTGCTGCACCAAAAAAGCAGATGGCGCGCCGTCGGGGCGATCAGGCTCAAGCGCCTTGCTCAAACGATTGATCGTGACACGCAAATTATTGGTCGCTGCGTCGATCTCCATATCGGGCCAGAGCGCATCAACGACCTGTTCGCGCGAAAGGGATCGTCCGCGTTCGGTCAGCAGCAACTGCAACAACTGGCGCGCCTTGCTGCTGCGCCATTCACGGTCACGAATCTCGTGGTCGCCCCGCCAGACGGTGAAGGCGCCAAGCATACGAATGCGCAACACGTATGGAGGGCGATACACCAGGCGGTTGAGCGACTCTTCGGCGATCTGGCGCACCGCCGGATTGCGATCCTTGATCAACGCGCGCAATACTGGATAGGCGGCTGCCGTGCCAACATCGCCAAGCAACCGCGCCGCCCGCGCACGCACCTCTGGCGACGAGTCGCTCAACATGTCCTGCAAGAGTTCCACCGTCTCATTGCCGAGATGATGCGATAGAACACGTCCAGGTGCGTCTCCGCCAATCCCAGCGCGCAACGCCGCCGCTGCCACATCTCTCAAGGCTTCGGCAGGCATCATGGGGAGGAAACGGCAGCGATCCTCTCCGGCAATGGTCCATCCGACACGGAGCCAGACATCGCGCAACTCCGCTTCACTGCACGTCCCGGCAAGATACGCCCCATAGAGGCAGGCGGACGCCAGAAACAGCCGATAGCCACGATGCTGCATCTGTTGAACGGTCGTTTTCAGCACGTCGAGCGCCTGGCGGCGCTCACCCGCCTCACCGAGCACAATAGCAAGCAGGAGGCGCAGACGCAGATCAGGCGCAATGCCTTCCACCTCATCGAGCCGGCGCACAAACGCGGCGGCGGCGGCGGCGGCGCGCGCCGCCTGACCACGCCGCAGCATACTGTACAGTTCGATGGCTTGCAACGACGCGAGCGGCGCCAGCGCGCCAAGGTCATGAAAGGCGGCGCGCGCCTGCGCAATGTAGATCGCCGCTTCATCGAGACGCCCCTGCAATGAGAGAAGCAACGCCAGTTGTGCAGCGCTCACGCCAGCCGTGCCGTCACGATAGTAGTCCAACAGGTAACGATGAGCGTCCAGCGCCAGAGCAATCGCCTCAGTGTGCTGGCCGAGCAGATAGAGCGCCATCGCCCGCTGACGCAGGAGATTCTGTCGCATGCGGTCGTTGCTGTCGATCTGCGTCAGTTGGAGAGCTTCATCGACGACTGCCAGCGCATCAGCGGGGCGCCCAAGCTGATTGTGGATCGACGTGACGATCATTGCCAGCAACCAGTGCCACGCCGGATTGAGGGGATGCGCAGTGGCATGGCGCGCAACCCGAAGCGCAGCAGAGAGGCGCCCGCGAATTGACAGCATGGCGGCAGCGCACGTCAGCGCTGCGCCGCGCGACCAGGCATCACGCGCCTGATTGGCAGCACGGATGGCGCGCACACACACAGCGGCGAAATCGGCAGGCCGCGCCTGCCAGAAGAGGAGCGCTGCCAGATCGGAGTACGCGCGCAATTCGCGCGCATGCGCCTCTGCCCGGCGGAACAGGTCGGCAGCGCGCTCGATCACCTGCGCTGCAAGCGGCGGATTGGCGACGATCAGGCTGTACCCCCACATATACAGTAATTCGGGGTTGGTATCGCGCCGTTCTGCCGGTATCTGTTCAATCCAGCGCCGCACAGTATCACGGCGCGGCGAATTGAGCAGGGGCCAGGCGCGTTCGAGCAGAGCGCGTTCGAGATCGTCGATGCTGTTGGCGCGGGCATAATGATCGAGCGCTTCTTCGAGTTCGCCGCGAAGCTCGAACTGCCGACCGAAACGACGATGGAATGCAGCAAGCGTTTCATCGTCCACGATCTCGTGAATATCGCGCACCAGCAATTCGCGCCAGAGCGGATGAAAACGTAAGCGATCACCCTGCGCATCGATCGGCGTCAGCGGCAGACCCAGGGCGCGAACACGACGCAACAGGTACGGGACATCTTCCCGCAACAGCGCATCCGCCAGCAGATCGGCGTCGAAATGGGGCGGAAGCGCAGCCAGGCGGAGAAACTCGAGCACATCTGCGGGAAGATCGGCGAGCACCTCAGTCGCAAGATACGCCAGCAATTGCTCACTTCCACCGCCCAATGCGGCTACAAACTCGCTACGGCGCTCAACCGGCTGTTCCGCAAGCACACGGGCAGCAAGTTGCAGGCTCAACGCCCACCCTTCGGTGCGCGCCAGCAGCATCGTGAGTTCCTCATCCGAGAGCGCCACACCCTGAATGGCGAGCAACTGGCGCGCCTGCTCCAGGTTCAGATGAAGATCAGACTGGCGCACATCGACAACCCGCCCCTCCATGCGCAGGCGCGCCAGCGGCGGAATGGTCACCTCGCGCCGTGATGCAATCACCACATGCAGGGAAGGCGGCGCGGCGCGCAGGAGGTAGCCGAGAATCTGCCCAATGACGGACGAGTCGATCACCTGATGCAGATCATCGAGGAACAGAAAGGCTGCCGACAGCACATGACGCTGCAAATCGCTGCACAGCGCCCCGGCAACCAGGGGCCAGTCACGTTCGAGATTCGCAGCGCTCGACAGCACCCGCGCCGCATCCTGTCCGAGGACGGGAAAAGCCGACTGAAACGCGCGGATCAGGTACGCCAGAAACAATGCCGGGTCGCGTTCACCGACATCGAGCGTCAACCAGGAGACCGGCGCGCCGGTGCGTCCCAATTCTTGCGCCCATTGCGCAATCAGCGTTGTTTTGCCATACCCGGCCGGCGCTACCACAAGAGTCAGCGGCTGCAACCGCACTTCTGCCAACAATGCCTGGAGATCGGGACGAAGCAGCACCCCATCGCGCAGGGGCGGGGGAAGCAGTTTGAGCGGCAAGAGCGCCTGCGCGCCACGGCTTTGACTGCTGGATTCGATGCTGTGGTTGAGTGTACGCATACGGATTCAGATGGCTACGCCTGGCACAATGCACGCTCTTCTGTCTCGTCTGTCAACATCCGTGGGAGTGTGTTCGCATCCACAATACGCGCTACGCATCGCACAGTCAGCGTAAGCTTCCATTCTGGTGAATATTGTACACGGAACGTCAATTCCTATCCACGCTATGGGACTTAAGCACTATATGGAGACGAGGATCATCCCAGCGTGTGCGCGTGCACTCTTGACAGAAATCGCCGAAACTGCTACAGTATGAATCACTGCGGGAGTGGCGCAACGGTAGCGCATCTGCTTCCCAAGCAGAGGGCTGCGGGTTCGAATCCCGTCTCCCGCTCCACAACCAGGGCGGCACACCGTCAAACCCCACTGACCGCACAGTGGGGTTTGCATTTTGTGGAACATCCCGAAGCATTTCCATCGAACCTCGTAAGGAGCGGCGCCTGTTCAGATGCGAAGCACGCCTGCAATTGCCAGACGCTCTCGGGCATCGTCTGTGTTCGGACTGCGGGAAGCATTGCGCGTCGATATGCTATAATGCATCGCGCGCCATCGAATAACGGATGAGGAGGGCGCATGAACCTTATCGATATTTTGTTCTTGCTCGGCGTGCTGGGCGGGCTGGCTCTGGGGTTCTTTCAGGGCATCATCCGGCTGACGATCGCCATTGTTTCATTCTATATCAGCATTATCCTGGCGAGTCTCTATTTCCAGGCGCTCGGTCGTTTTTTCCGCGAACGCTTCGGCACATCGTTCGATGTCGCGCAAATTGTCGCCTTCGGTGTCATCTTGCTCGTTGCGTTCCTATTGATCACAACTGCCGGTCTGTATACGTTCCGTTATGCGAAAATGCCGGCCAGTCTGGACTTCGTCGATAAAATCGTCGGCACGCTGCTTGGTCTGGTGTTGGGGGCGTTGTTCCTGGGTATGCTTGCCATTCTGTTCGAGCAGTTGTTCGTGTTTCGCGATACAGCGGGAACAGTGACGTTTCCAATCGTCAAGGTGTTCCAGAGCGGGGTGCGCGGTTCGGTGCTCGTTCAGTTCTTCGCCAACAACATTCTGCCGCTGATCTACGAGTCGGTCAGGCCGATCCTGCCGCGCGAAACCGAGATCATCTTTCTCATCCGGTAGTAATCCAGGCAGCGCAATCCTGCCGGTGTGGTTGAGGTCTTTACCTGTGGCTATCGCCCGCCAGACACTCGACACCCTCGAGTTTCCCAAAGTTCGCCAGCATCTCGCGCGTTACGCCGCATTCTCGGTTTCGCGCGAGATGGCGCTGAACCTGATACCATCGGTCGATCCGGTCGATGTGCGGCGGCGTTTACGCCGGACTGATGAAGCGCGTCGTTTGCTCGACGAGATGCCGGATCTCACCATCGGCGGCGCGCGTGATGTGCGCCCTGCCGCGGGCCTGGCGCGGCGCGGCGGGGTGTGTGATGCGACGACACTCCTCGAAATCGCTGCAACACTTGCCGGTGCGCGGCGTCTGCGCGCGACGCTGCTGAAACTCGATCCAGACCATTTTCTGCTCCTCCGCGAAATTGCCGCCGATCTGCCAGCGCTGCCGGCAATCGAAGATGCCATTGGGCGCGCCATAGGCGACGATGGTCAGGTGCTCGATAGCGCCAGCCCAAAACTGGCGCGCTTGCGCGCTGAAGTGCGGATTGCCTTCAATCGTTTGCAGGAAAAACTTCACAATCTTATCACAATCCACAGCGATGCGTTGCAAGAGCCGATCATCACCGTGCGCAACGGGCGCTATGTCGTTCCGGTGAAAGCCACACACCGCCGCGCGATTCGCGGGTTGGTGCACGATCAATCGGCAAGCGGCGCCACACTCTACATTGAGCCATTAACCATCGTGGATCTGAACAATGCCTGGCGCGAAGCGCAACTCGCCGAGCAGAAAGAAGTCGAACGCATTCTGGCGGAACTCTCGGCGCAGGTCGGCGATCACGCCGATGCAATCGTCACCGGCGTCGAGTCGCTGGCAACGCTTGATCTGGCATTTGCTATGGCGCGCTATGCCGTTGCTATGCGCTGTGTGATGCCGGAGATCGTTGATGCGCCGCCATCGCCTGATGAACCGCTGCTCCTGCTCACTGCCGCACGCCATCCGTTGATCGATCCGCAGCAGGTCGTGCCAATCGATATGCGCCTCGGCGGTTCGTTCCGCATACTGCTGATCACCGGTCCCAACACCGGCGGCAAAACCGTCGCGCTTAAGACAACTGGGCTGCTGGCGTTGATGGCGCAGGCGGGGATGCATGTTCCGGCGGCTCATCCATCGCGCGTGCCGGTCTTTAAGCAGATTTTCGCCGACATCGGCGATGAACAGAGCATCGAGCAGAGTCTTTCGACCTTTTCATCGCACATGACGAATATCATCCGCATTCTGCGGGCGCTTGAAGGCGCACCGAACGAGGAGAGCGCCGAAGCGTTCGCGGCGGACCCAACACCGACCGAACCGGCATGTGCGGAACGCCTGCCGGCGCTGGTGTTGCTCGATGAACTCGGCGCCGGCACCGATCCGGTGGAAGGTTCGGCGCTGGCGCGCGCGATTATCGAGCGCTTGCTCGAACTTGGCGTGCTCGGCGTCGCCACCACGCACTACGCGGAACTGAAAGCGTTCGCCTATGCCACACCCGGCGTCGAAAACGCCTCGGTCGAGTTCGATGTTGAAACCCTGGCGCCAACCTATAAACTGACGATTGGTTTGCCAGGGCGCTCGAATGCGCTGGCGATCGCCGCACGTTTGGGTCTGTCGCCGGCATTGATCGAGCGTGCCCGCGCCAGTATGGCGCGCCAGGATGTGCAGGTCGAGGACCTGCTGGCGGGCATCCATCGTGAACGCGCCGCCGCCGCAGCCGAGTTGCAGCGCGCGATGGAAGTGCGCGCCGATGCCGAGAAGTACCGCGAACGACTTGCCGCCGAGTTGCGCGAATTCGAGGCGCGGCGCAGCGAAGCCTGGCAATCGGCGCGCGATGAGATCGAAGCAGAGTTGCGCCAGGCGCGCAGCGAAGTGCGGCGGTTGCGCGACGAGTTTCGTTCGGTGTCGGTTTCGCGCCGGTGGCTCGAAGAAGCGGAACAACGCCTGCACGAAGTGCGCGCCAGCCTGCCCGAAACCCCGACCGGCGCACTTGCCGAACGAGCGGTGACAACCGTTGTCGAGCAGGGTCCGCGCCCGCTGCACCCCGGTGACGTTGTACGGGTGCGTTCTGTAGGATTAATCGGCGAGATTCTCTCAATCGATGAAGAAGAGCAGACTGCCGAGGTGCAGGTCGGCGGCTTCCGAATGCAGGCCGATCTTGCCGAACTGACGCGCGAAAAGCGCGGCGATGGAAAAGCAGAGCAGCCTGACCGCCCGGCATATGAGTCGCGTGGCGCGTCGATCCCTGCGCCGCGTGATGTGTCGCTCGAACTCGATATGCGCGGCTGGCGGGCTGCTGATGCGCGTGACCGGCTTGATCGCTATCTGAATGATGCCTATCTTGCCGGATTGCCATGGGTGCGCATCATCCACGGCAAAGGTACCGGTGCGCTGCGGCAGGCAGTGCGCGATCTGCTCAAAGAGCATAAACTGGTCGCATCGTTCAGCAGCGCCAGTGCAGCGGAAGGCGGCGAAGGCGTGACCATCGTGCGCCTTCAGGAGCGGTGACCTGGCTATGTCGCAGTGGATGCTGCTTACCCTCCTTCTGACTGCACTCCTGTTGCCGCTGGTGGGCGCTATGGCGCTGCGCCTGACGCGACAGCGTCTTGATGAGCGGGTGCGCCTCACGTTGGCGGTCGTCATCTTTGGAGCGGCTTTTGGTACAGTCTTTGCCCTGGCGCGCAGCAATCCATCGAACCTGCGCATCGCCGGATTGACCGTGATGCAGCCACTTGCCGCGCCAATGGTCGAGGCGCCCATAGTGTCACCAACTGATGTTCCACTGCCGGAGGAGATTACCGCCACACCGGCAGTGCAACCCGCACCGGCAACAGCGACGCTCGAACCAACCGCCGAACCCACGGCAACACCCGAACCCACGGTAGCACCATCCGCGACGCCCGAACCAACCGCCGAACCTACGGCAGCACCATCCGCAACGCCGGAGCCGACCGCCACTCCTGTCCCGCAGGCGGGTCGACGGTATGTGGTGCAACCGGGTGATACCCTGCGCGGCATAGCAGAACGCAACGGTGTGACGGTCGAGGCGCTCCTGCGCGCCAACAATCTGACGCCTGCCGCTGCCGATAACCTACGGGTCGGACAGGAGTTGATCATTCCATGACAACAGGAACGCAAGCCAGTACACAAAGTGTAACACTGCGATACACCCATACGCTCGATGAGCAACTGCATGCTTGCCGGCTCTACCAACGTTCGACACGCAAGCATCTGTTCTACAAGTTCGTTGCGATTGTCGCTATCTTTAGCGCCGTCTGGATCGTGTTTACCGTGGGAGTGCAACCGGCGGCGCTGTTGCTGCTGGCGCTGGGGCTGTTCACATGGTTCGATCCCGTCCCTTTACTCCTGGTCTGGTCCACATTTCGCAGCAGCCCGGCGTTGCGCCAGCCAATCGAAACGGTCGTTGATCGAAAGGGTGTCCATTTTCGCTTCGGCGCGGAGCGCGTCAGTCGATCCTGGGAGCGGTATCAATCGTTCGCCGAGAGTGATCGCGTCTTTGTTCTGATCCACGGTCGCTGGGCGTATTCGGTCGTGCCAAAACGCGCCTTTGCAGATCGGAAAGCAATCGACGAGTTTCGGGAACTTTTGCGCGCAAACATCCGTCGTTCTCCATGAAACAGAGCGTCTGGCGGATGCTATGGAACAGCGCAACACAAGTCTCCCTCTCATAGCCCTGACCCTGCTGACGGGAATCGCGCTTGGCTGGTTTCTCAACGACCTGATTCGTCGTCCCGCAGCGCCGTTGGCGCTCGCACCGGCTTCACCGCCTGCCGTTGCCGCGCCGACTGCCAGCATCTCGGTTGCGCCAACTACTGCTGTGTCGATTGAGCCAACCACTGCTGTGTCGGTCGCGCCGCCGGCGCTGCCATCCGTGGCGACTCCTGCGCCCGCCGTGATGCCCTCGCCGCTTACATCCGAGCCATTGCCCACAGCCACGCCCCCGCTACGTATCGTCGGCTATGCCGGGCATCGAGTCGCTGCGGGTGAGACGCTGGAGACCATCGCGGACCGCTATGGGAGCACGGTGGCGCTTATTGAAACATACAATCGACTTGACGCGCCACCGCGTATTGGAAGGGAACTGGTTGTGCCGTTGCTGGCGCCAACCGACGCAGGTGATGCGCTGCTGGTGCGGCGCGGCGGCGCAGAGCGTCCCTGGATCGCGTTGACCCTCGACGCTGGCGCAGGCGCGGCGCCGACGCCACGCATCCTGGCAGCGCTGCGTGAGCGCGGCATCACCATCACCTTCTTCCTCACCGGACGCTGGATGCGCGCCAATCCCGACCTGGTGCGCCAGATGGTGGCGGATGGACACGAACTTGCCAATCACACGGTGAATCATCCCGATCTGACGACGCTCGACGACAATACCATCCGCCGTGAACTGAACGAGACCGAGGCTATTTTGCATGAGATTGCTCCAGGCGCGACGACACGCCCCTTCTTCCGCCCTCCCTACGGCGCCTACAATGAGCGGGTGCTGCGCGCGGCACTGGCGGAAGGGTACCTGCCCATCTACTGGACACTCGACAGCCTGGACTCGGTCGGCGAACCGAAGACGCCTGAGTTCCTCGTCGAGCGAGTCACCGGGAAACTCAGCCAGAACGATCTGCGCGGCGCGATCATTCTGGCACACTGTGGCAGCGAAGCAACTGCTGATGCGTTACCGGAGATTCTGGATCGATTTGCGGTAATGGGCTTCGAGGTGCGGAAATTGTCGGATGTGCTCAAGTGATGTGGCGGGCGCCTCGACCTGCCTGCGCTTAAGGGCGGACAGAACACCAGAGCGAACACCGGCACTCTCACCGCAGGACAGCCTCGATCACTTCGCTCCCCGCTCCTCTCCCGCGCGCGGGAGAGGAGCGGGGGTAAAGGTAAAACGGCGCATCCCAACGCCACGCATGCCCGCTATGCTTATGCGTGCCCTTGAACCTGACTGCGGGGCGGGCATCCACAGGCAGGCGCCCAGGAGGAGCGCCCCTACTTGCTGTAGACGTAGTTGGTGAACCCTGCCTCGTTCACCCTATTCCACTCGTAGATCGCCGTGCGGAATGCTTTCCATTCCTCGTAGATCGCCTTGAAATCGGCATCCTTGGCGGCGAACTCGTCGTACAGCTCAAAAGCGGCCTTCTCGGCAGCGTCGAGGATTTCTTTGCTATACGGACGCAATTGCACACCGCCGTCCACCAGACGCTTGAGGGCTTGGCGGTTGCGTGCGTCGTAGCGCGCAAGCATCGTGATATTCGCCTCGGCTGATGCGGTCTTGATCGCCTCCTGATACGTCTTGGGCAACTCATTCCAGCGATTGAGATTGACCTGCACTTCGAGCGTAGGACCCGGCTCCCACCAACCCGGATAGTAGTAGAACTGTGCTGCCTTGTTCAGACCGAGTTTCTCGTCGTCATACGGACCGACCCATTCTGCCGCATCGACAGCGCCCGTCTGGAGCGCCTGGAAGATCTCACCGCCTGCAATGACCTGCACCGTGACGCCGAGTTTCGTCATCACCTGCCCGCCGAGGCCGGGGATACGCATCTTGAGACCCTGGAGATCAGCGACAGTGTTAATTTCCTTGCGGAACCAGCCACCCATTTGAACGCCGGTGTTGCCGGCCGGAAACTGAATGACGCCAAACAGTTTGGCGTACACCGCTTGCAACTTCTCTAAACCGCCGCCATCGTACAACCAGGCATTCTGCTGCTGTGCATTGAGACCAAAAGGCAGCGATGTGCCGAATGCCGTGACCGGGCTTTTGCCGACATAGTAATACGACGCGGTATGGCCAATCGGAACGGCATCTTGCTGCACCACATCGAGCACCTGGAGACCGGGCGCCAGTTCACCGGCGGCGCGCGGCGTAATTTTGAACTTCCCGTCGGTCATCGCTGCGACACGATCAGCGACCGTTTGCGCACCGCCAAAGATCGTGTCGAGTGCAACGGGCCAACTGGTGGCCATGTCCCACTCAATGGATGGCATTTCGCTCGTCTGGGCTGGCGCCTGCGCCTGTGGCGCAGTCGCTACCGGCGCGGTCGTCGCCTGCTGAGCCGGGGCGGTCGTCGCCTGTTGAGCCGGGGCAGTCGTCGCCTGCTGGGCTGGCGTCTGCGGAGCCTGGCCGCACGCTGCCAGCGTAGCAGCCGTCAGGGCTGCGCTGCCCGCCGCGACGCTGCGAAGAAACACTCGTCGTCGCATGCTTTCGTTGCTCCTTGTTTCAGAACCATCTGTCGGCCACAATGAGAGGTATATAAGAAGTATACTTGATAACGTTTAGATGCGCAAGGCGGTTGTTCCGAGGTACAGGCAAGGAGTGAAATGAGACGAGCGACAAAAGGTGCGTGCGGTTGCAGGTGGAAGGCAGGAAGATTGAAGATGACCGTTGAATGTTCAGTGTTGCACTCTGGACGTTATGCGTAGCGAAGTCAAGGGCGCGAGTCGGTGATGGTTTCGAGCGCTCGACGCACCGCCTCAGCAATCTCGTCGGGTTTTTTCGGGTAATCCTTAAGATTCGCCGCCCATGGTCGACCAAGATGCAGCGTGCCCCACGCTGAGCGTAGCTGATTGTGCCGCCCTTTGCCGGGATCATGATTTCCAAAGCCTGGCACGACGCTGTTCCATATTGGTTGAAACTGTTCAATGAGCAGCGCTTCTCCCAGCGGAATCCAGATGTCATCAACAACCAGAAATCGACACTTGAAATCTTCCGACTTGAGATCAGATGTTTGATTTATGGAATCGGCGTGTTCCTTCAGCCTGTTGAACAACACTGGACCTGGCGGCTTGTTCAATCCAAATCTGCCGACCCTGGCGCCCGCAGGCACAGCCTTTCCTCCACAGATGGGGCTTGTTTGCGTGTCATCATCTCCTCGTATACGGAGAGGTTTGTACAACTCATGCTCTCCAGCGTAGTAGAGAGCGTATATTCCAGCACCTTCGAATTTCTGTGCAGGTGGTAAGCTTTGAAGGCTTTGCAATAGGAGCGCCTGCGCCACGCTTGTTCCCAGGTTCCTTTTGTCCAAAGGGTTGAACGGCTCCATAGATTTCTAAAGATGGTCGATCTAGACTCTTCGGAGAATGACAGCTGCTTCGTAGAGTGAAATCACATCAGATCCACCATTGCGAACCGAAGAATTGATAATACTGTTACCAACCCGTTTCTTCCGCAATGGAAGAATTTCATCAAGTTTCAGGTGACATAGTTCGCCAATTTGTCCAAAAAACAGGTCTGTGGGAAAGTTTACTCCTTGGATGATAGAATTTCCTAAAACAACAATAGCACGGGTTCCTTTCCTGAGAACTCGATAGAAACTCTGACACAATGTATAACAGTCATTGAAATACTCTATTGCATAATTCGCCCACCCTTTTCCTCCATACACATGTTTTTGAGGGTTTCGCAAGGTGATTTCTTCTATTATTCGACTCAAACCGGGAAGTTCGAACTGAAGTTTTGAAGGATCAGCATTACGGACTGTTTGCCAGTACTTGCCAAAGTTTGCTTGTTCTAAACGCTTCAAATCAGATGGTTTCGAGACAAAGCCGAACCAGAACAGGTGCGGACGGGTATTGCGCACATAGTGATAGTTATTGAGATATGGAGGTGAAGTAATGACAATATCAACCGACGACTCCTTCACCATCTGGGGCATCAACCGCGAGTCGCCCTCAATGACCCGAGCAGTAGGAAGCGGCGTCCATTGCATCATGGCATCACGGTAGACCATCACATCGTGATACATCATGCGAAGCCTGGATGAAAGCAGGCTGACCACATCAGCATTGAGTACATTCGTCTTGCCAGCCGCGACGCGCGATCCAAGACTCGGCTCGTATGAGTAGTTGGACACCTGCACCAGGATTGATCCCAGAGCCAGCGACATCAGTTCCCTGATCTGGCAACTGGCAACGTCACTAATGAGATCGAGACAATGCAGGATCTTCTGCTCAACCGCCGGGCTGAAAAACGGTGTGCGTGAGCGAAATGCGACAGGTGGCCGTGATCGGGGCGCAGGCGTGCATTGAAGGAGATCATCGCCGCGCTCAAATGCCGCATCGATGGGATCAGTTCGCTCTCTGGCTTCGCGCTCGAATGTTCTGATCGCGGACAACAACGTATCAGGCTCAATCGTAAATGCCGAACATTTGACCCGTGAAGCGAGCGCGGCAAAAGGATTGATCTCGATGCCGGTCACGTGATACCCACGTCGCAAACTCTCGACGAGCGTTGTGCCAATTCCCGCAAATGGATCCAGCACGTGAACGTCTCTCCGTCCCGGATCCGGAAGATACTGCTGCAATGCATCGCTGACGAAGCCTGCTGAGAAACCTGCAATCCATGGAACCCAGCGATGGATTGCATCTTGTTTGTTTTGCTCGAACGCCGGATCACGCAAGAGCGGAGCATCCGATTGCGCGCCTGGAAAGTCAAGATTGAGCGCACGCTGTATCGCCATAAGCAGTCTCACACAACATATGGATATAGAGATGAACGATCAGTGTCCACCAAAAGGCCGCCTTCTCCTTCGCGCGTTGATGTTGTTGACCAGACGGCGCTCTGTTGAATATGCGCCAACGAGATGATCGCGAGCGCACACAATTCGTGAAGTTGCCCGAAGCGAAACTCAGCCTTCCTTGACGGCATTCTTCAGTGTGGAGGGGGTCTGGTCGCCGGAATGAAAATCTTCGAGCGGATTTGCGGATTCACCCCGTCGCGCGCCTGGCGCTGCCGCGCTTCGAAGTTCCGAAGCCGGTCATGGCGACTTTCTCACTGCGCTGCAACGCTTCGGTAATGACTTCCAGCGCTGCACGACAATTTCTTCCGTCTCCTTCTGGGACCGGTTCGCTCATTTGGCGACCGCCTTGATGAAGTCGGTCTTTTGCATGCTGGTTCCATCCTTTCCGCAGAACTGTCGTATGACGTTTCCTCTTCAATATACAGTATTTGTCAAGCATGGCTCCTCATCAGGACGCTGTAAAATGCCATCGGACATTTTCAAATCTTGCTTAATGCTTTCTGATGCGATCCTTTTTGGCGTCCGCGCAGGTACTCAGCAGCCGCCAGCACTCGCGGACGCGCTGCATACAGCCGCGAGAGCCAGCGTTGTCGCTCCCGCCGGTCAGGAATGCAACCGGGATGCGCCAGAATGTACTGGCGCTGCTGCGCGCGGATGCACTCCCAGCGCCGCAGCAGTCGTTCCCAGTCCGCCTCATCAAGCCGCGCCAGTTCGCGGGCAGATCCGGCGCTGTCGTCTGCCGTGTAGATCACCTGTGCAATAAAGCGATCCGCCGGATCGCCATCATCGGGAAGAACATCGCGCCATGCCGGTCCGACGTAGGGCGGCGGCGCCTCCTCCTCCACCGTCGGCCAGGGCAGCGGTTGCATCGAAAATGGTCCTGCGACCAGCCCGCCGCAGCGCAACACCGCGTACTGATGCTCGTTCGGCGGTTGCCCACTCAGGTCGGCAGCGGTCAGCCCGCTGGCGGCGTAGGCGCGCGCATACACGCTGGCATCCGGCTCCTGGGTTTGCAGCATAATGCGGTTCCCGGCATTGATCAGCATCAGGTCGCGCAGATCGCCTAACTGCGCCAATGCCTGATGGGCGTAGATCGTCGGGATGCCCAGGGACCGCAGGCGCGTGATGGCAGTCGCTATGTCGGTTGTGTCGCCGGCGCCAATTAACACCTGCAATTCGTCGATGATCAGGGGATAGTCGTGGCGAGTCTGGTCATCGCCGCCCCGACTGAAGGCAGCACGCACGAAGGCCTGGGCGATCAGCATTCCCACTGCGCCCGCCAAACCACCCAGCGTCACATCGGGCAAGGGCGCGAGCACGATCATACGGTCGGCCATCATGCGCGCCAGATCGAGCGTCGGTTGTGCCTGCGCAACCAGGTAGCGCGTCGTTTCTGCGGTGAGCAGGGCGTCGAATCGCCGCAACAGCGCATCGCAACTGGATCGTTGCCCTTCTCCCAGGCGCGGGTACGTCTCGCGCCAGAAACTGGCGACTTCGATGTTGTGCGTCGATTGGAGCAATTCCTCCCGGTACGCTTCGTCGAGGAGCGCCTGTTTGACGTGCGCCAGCGTGGGGTGCGCTTCGCCTTCCAGCACCAACAACGCTGCCATGCGCGCGAATTGCTGCATCCCCGGCGACCGTTCCCAGGCGCCGGGATCGATGCGCGCGAACGTTGCAAGGAGTTGACCCAGCGCCAGGTCGGCGCCTCCCGGACGCCGGGCATCCACGCCCGCCAGCGGGTTCAGCCCGATGGGCCAGGCGGTATCGAGCGGGTCGAGCAGCACCAGTCGCGCGTCGTCCGCCGGCGGGATGAGCCGACGCACCACTGCCACGAGACTGCCGTCCCGGTCGTCCCCCTTGCCGTCGATCAGCATAAATCCGCGCGGAACGAGTTGCCGGCACAGGTTCGCCAGCAACCGGCTCTTCCCGGCGCCCATGCCGGCCGTCAGGTGCAGTATCTGGCGCAGATCGCGCAGCGTCGGTCCGACCGGCGCGCGTTGTCCATCAGCGTGGGAGGCATAGCCGACCACAATGCGTTCCGGGTCGGCGCCGCAGAAGGCGTGCGGCGGCGCCGCAATCCGACGGCACGGATCGCTGCGCACCAGTCCGCTCGCCGGCAGAGCGGACGGATTCCAGAGATAACCGAGTTCCCCCGCTGTCAGCACGTCCGGTCCGCGCCAGAGGCGGAACGGTAACAGGAGCGCCGGGGGCGGCGCAATGCGTGGCGTGCGCAGGCGGATAATCGTGTCCGCAGCGTTCCCTTCAGATACCCGGCGCACCGAGATGCGCCCGTGCGGAACGAGACGTTGCACACGACTGGCGGTGCGTTGCTGGAAGGCGCCGAGCGCATCGCCGATGGCGAGCAGCGCAGCAATGGCATCAGCGCGCTGATCGGCGACCGCAGTTGTCACAATGGTCGCCTCGAACGCCGCATCGCCCAATTTTGCCTCGATTGCAGCCACATCCGGCGACAACGCATAGTCCTGACGCTGTTCGAGCGCCAGTTTCAGCGTTGTCGCGCGCGCGCGCCACTGCCGACCCAACTCCCAACCCACCTGAGGGCGCAACGCCACTTCCAGACCGGCGTGCGCCACGCTGGCCTGCGGACGTACTGCGGCCAGCAACACCCCGGTCAGTTCCGACTCGATGGCGATGGTTGGTGCGTGAAGTGGATAGGCGGGCGGCAGCGCCAGCCCGAAGCGCTGCCAGGCAATCCAACGCCCCGGCGTTGCCGCTGCCAGCAGCGGGTCGGCGGCGGCGTGAATCAGCGCTTCCGGTACGCTGCTGCGCACTGCGCCATCCAGTGCGGTGACGGTCCGTGGGCGCTCCTCGGATGCACCGGCGATCAACGCCCCCAGTTCGGCAGGCAGGTCGGGCGCCCCGTTGACCAGCAGAGTATACCAGGGTGCGGCGTGCATCCAGGAACGCGCCACCGTAGCCCCGTGGATCAATCGCATGAGTGCACCCGGTTTCGCAGGGGTTCCGGTGCGCGCTGAAGCGGTCGGACGAATCTGGAGACACAGCGGCGCACGCAGCGCGCGCTGCGCCCGATAGCGTGCAAGAAGCGCAGTTGCCAGGGCGAAGACGAGTTCGCCCAACAGCACCCACAGCGCTGCCAGGGCGCCAATGACCAGCGCCGGAAAGACTGGCGGCGCCAGCACGACATGCAACAGCGCCAGCGCTGCCAGCGCCGGATCATTCATCAGACGCAACACCGTCAGCGACGCGAAGGGGAATGCCGCGATCAGCGGCCACGCCAGCGGACGCATCAACGCCAGGGCAATGCAGGCAAACGCCAGTGCGCGCACCAAGTGCAATGGCAGGTCGGGGCGCGGCGGACGGGTCGCAGGCGGCGAGGGGGCGCCGTTGCGAATCGCTCCCTGCTTCATGCTGCCTCCCTGGCTACCGACTGAACCCGTCGGATGAGATCCGCGATGTCCTCACCGCGCAACGGGCGCGGCTCACGCCATCGCACGGCTTCGGAGCGCGGCTCGACCAGCACACCCGCCCGGTCGAGCCATTCCATGATCCGTCCGGCGTGCCGCCGCTCTTCTGGAGGTAGCAGCGCCGCCAGGCGTCCTTTGGTGACGCCCGGCGGCGTCGCCGCCCCAATCGTCGGCGCCGTCGCCAGCAGCGTGATGATCGCTTCCAGCCGCTCAACCGGCAGCGACGACGGATCCGATGACGGCGCACCGTCACCAACCGAGGCGTCGTCAGCGACGACGCCGGTTGCTGCTGCGTGCGCTGCATCCAGCGCGCGCCTCAGCGCATTAATCAGCGAGTCGCAACGATCAGGATGCGCCATCACACTCCCCCGGTTTGCGGCGCAGTGCGGCTTCGAGATCGGCGCGCGCCACCCAGATGCGCCCCTCGAAGGTTCGGGACGGGAAGACGCCCGCCCGCACCCACGCCAGCATCGTCTCGTCGGTGACGCGGTACAGGGCGGCGGCGTCGCGCAGCGAGAGCCACTCCTGCTGCCGCAGCGCATGCCGCAGCATGGCGCTCAGCGAGTTCCAGCGCGGTCGGTGAGTCATGGCAGACCTCCTTCAGCCATTCAACAAACGTTTCCCGATCACAGCGCCAGACGCCGCGTGGCACGACCTGTACACCCGGCAACTGTCCGCCACGCAGCAGGTCGTGGAACCAGGCGCGTCCCAGACAGGCAATGGCTTCGTGCGAGGTGAGCACGCGGGGCAAGGCGCTGCCGCCGCCTAGCGCGGCGAGGCGCTCCAGGGCGCGGTGCGCGCGCTGTTGCGTCGTTTGTGGAAGAGGCGGCATCATCTTCTCCTTCTTGCGCACATACGGCTTTCTCCGGCAAGAATCACAAGCGGCCAACCGGTGAACAATGCACGAAGCGCCACACCGATGGGCCGCAGATCGGGAAACAAGCGTCTGCCGGGAACATGCGTTTACGGACGGTAGTATAGTGCGAACCTGTTCTTAACGAAAGAGGTCATCGCGTCCTTTGTTCAGGCGACAAACTGGCAGGTCTTCAGTAGGACCAAAGTCATGGAGGAGTGCGAGTCTGTGAGACGACAAAACAGGCTTGCAGACCCGCACGCGAATTCAGGAGGATCGTGCGTTGTCGAGCAGGTGATGCAGGGCGACGTTGCTCTGGAGTTCCGGACATCATTCTTTTGTGCCCAACAAAAAGTCGCGCGAAAGAAATTCCTCGGGAGTTTCGCGTTCCCTGGGCAAATATATAGCTACCGGTATGTCCAACACTGAAAGATACTGACACATCAGTGGACCAACATCGCGCCAATCTAATCCACCTAATCCACATCCTAACGCTGGAACTGCCAGGGACGCAATACCCTCCGATTTGTAGTTATGCTGGATCCATTTCAATCCATTCTCGATTCCAACAATATCTGAGTTTTCTCGCCAATTTCTCTTAGTCGCAAAAAGGAGGAACCATTTATTTGAGTTAGGTTTAGTTAATGATCCTGGATCATCGGCTAACTGTTCATCAACGAAAGATTCCCGCTTATACAGGTAAGGTTTGCCTATTTGCAGTTTCTTGCTGCGGCATGCATCCTGATATACTACATATACATCGGGAAATTGATATTTTGCTCTCGATGCCAGACCTTTACCCATAATGCCCATCGTGTTAACACTAATCGTTATAGTCTGCATTGTTGAAAAGAATAAATCACCTTCTATCAAAAACAGGTTCCCGGTAACACGTTCTCGCCTGGTAGGCTGGAAGAACATGGAGGGTTCGGGGACTACGGGAACTCTTGCTCCTGAAATCCGACTCCTTACATCCTTTGCCACATCATGATTGACGACATATATTGTTTGTATCATATCAGGAGAAACAAAATCAGGAACCAGACATTCAGCCATGATTTTTCGTTTCGATCCGTCATCTGGATTCCACCATTCATTATGAATGATTTTCCACATTTCAAAAATCGCTTTAATTCCTTCCTTTACAGGTAAAATCTCTGAAGGAGAACTTGCTGCATTTCCTGTTGAAATGTAGCAGCCCGGATAACTTAGGACTTCTGGCCTGACTCCAATAATAGCCACCTCTTTCTTATCTATTTTGTTGATAACCCTATATAACATAGGATTGCGAGGTTGAAAGTAGAGATTCGCAAATCTCCAAAGACTTTTGCCATCTGGAGTTGATCGCTCACGACGATTGGAAACAATCTGAGCATCATATATCGGTGTATACGGAATACCCATTTCTTCAACACGAGCATGGGAGAGGATGCCGTGCTGAAAGATGGACTCCAGGTTGTTGATATGGGTGATATAGAATAAGCTCTTAATGTCCCGCTTTAATCCAGCCATAGATTTCCGTCTCCCTGATTGCGATCTTGAAAGATCTCATCTTGATCCTTTTCAATACTATCACAGGAGCAGCAGGTTGTAAAGAACGCATGTTCTCCTTTTCCGATCAACCGCTATTGAAGGAGAACACAGCCACCATCACGTGGGCAAAATGAAACCCTCGATTTTCTGCGGTTAAGGGAACACAAGGTGTGGAGAGTGTCGGAGAGGGGACGTGCGGGTGCGGCGTGTTGACGCACCCGCGCCGCCATGACTCACCGCGCAACGCGGAAGGCGCCCATGCCCGCGTAGTGCGCTGCGGAGTCCAGTTCTTCTTCAATGCGCAGCAGTTGATTGTACTTCGCCACGCGATCCGTGCGCGCCGGCGCGCCAGTCTTGATCTGCCCGGCATTCGTCGCCACCACGAGATCGGCAATCGTCACATCTTCGCTTTCACCCGAACGATGCGAGACAACCGCCGTCCATCCGGCGCGGTTCGCCATGGTGATCGCATCGAGTGTTTCGGTCAGCGTGCCGATCTGATTGAGTTTGATCAGGATCGAATTCGCTGCCTGTTCGGAGATGGCGCGCGCCAGTCGCTTCACGTTTGTCACCAGGAAATCGTCGCCGACCAGTTGAATGCGATCGCCGAGCCGCGCGCGCAACAGTTTCCAACCTTCCCAGTCTTCTTCCGCAAGCCCATCTTCGAGCGAGATGAGCGGGTAGCGCGCGGCAATGTCCGCCCAGTACTCCACCATTTCGGCGCTGGTGAGGGAGCGCCCTTCGCGCTCCAGGTGGTACTTGCCGTCTTTGTACAGTTCGGTGCATGCGGGGTCCATCGCCAGCATCACCTGGTCGCCGAGTTGGTAACCGGCGCGTTCCACGGCTTCGACAATGATCTGCAAGGCTGCTTCGTTCGTCGGCAGACTCGGCGCGAAGCCGCCCTCGTCGCCGACGTTGGTGCTGCCGCCACGGTCGTGGATCACTTTCTTGAGGCTCTGGTAGATTTCGCTCCCCCAGCGCAGCGCCTCGCGGAACGATGGCGCACCAACCGGCATGATCATGAATTCCTGGAAGTCGGTGCTGTTTTGCGCGTGTTTGCCGCCGTTCAGAATGTTCATCATAGGAACAGGGAGCACGTGCGCATGGATGCCTCCCAGGTAGCGGTACAACGGCAACCCGTGCGCTGCTGCCGCCGCTTTCGCGCACGCCAGCGAAACCCCCAGAATGGCGTTGGCGCCCAACCGCCCTTTGTTCTCGGCGCCGTCGAGGTCGATCAGCATCCGGTCGATGCGCATCTGATCGGCGGCATCTTCCCCTTCAAGCGCCTCGGCAATCGTGGTGTTCACGTTCTCAACGGCTTTCAGCACGCCCTTGCCGCCATACCGACTCTTGTCGCCGTCGCGCAGTTCCAGCGCCTCGAATGCACCGGTCGATGCACCCGATGGCACAATAGCGCGCCCCATGTCGCCACTCTCCAGATACACGTCCACCTCAATCGTCGGATTACCACGCGAGTCGAGCACTTCACGCGCGGTAATCGCTTCAATCGTCGTGTCGGCCATGATGTCTCCTTTCAGATATCGAGCCGTTGCGTGTCCTTCATCCGTCGAGCCGTTGGAAGGCAACAGCTCTGCGGTTGTATGTCCTTCATCCGTCGAGCCGTTGGAGGGCAACGGCTCTGTGAACGCGCAACAACGCCCCAAGACATTGCAGTGCAATGTCTCTACCGGTCATCTCCCTACCTTTTCGACGTCCGCCTTGCAACGTCATCCCTGCACCAGTCCCAACTCATCGTACAGGCGGTCGAAATCGAACGATTCGTCGAGCATCTGGGTGAAGCGAGCGATCTTCGACGCCTGTTTGAAACGAATATGCCCAAAAACGCGCTCGCTCCGCTCAACAGTCGTCAGCGTATCGTCCGAGACAATGATAACCGGCACCTGCTGCTCCTCCGCTTTATCGAGCACGGTTGCCGGCGGGCGAATGTTGCCGGTCAGCACCAGCACCGACGTCGAGGTTTCCAGCGCCGCCAGTTGCAGATCGGCGCGGTCGCCGCCGGTGATCACCGCTTTGTTGGCACGACGGCGGAAGTGCGAGAGTGCGGCTGCGCTGCCCATTGCACCGATCACCAGATGTTCCACCTGGCGCTCACACCACTCCGGTCGTCCGATCATTTGCCCTCCCAGAAACTCGAACAGGTCGGCGACGGTAACGCTGGCAAGTTGCGGGTCCTGCGGCAGAACGGCGAACACCGGCACGCCACGCTGCTCCAGGAATGGAGCAACCCGACTCTTCACGAAATCGATCTTCGGCGCCTCGACTTCGTTGATCAGCACACCGAGCAACCGGTCGCCGAGATAGCGTTGCACTGCCAGAATCGCGTCGAGCGAGAGGGGGGACCGATAGAGCGTCACCAGCAGCACCGGCGCTTCCAGCATATCGGAGACCTGATCGGCGGAGAGATCGACGACCGACCCTTCAGCCCAGGTATTGGCGCCTTCCACCACCAGCAGGTCGCGGTTGCGTGAGACCGCCAGGTGCGCCTCGCGCAGGCGTCGCGCAAAATCAACCGTCGCCTGCCCGCGCATAATCTGCTCGACTACCCCCTGCGTCACAAGCACCGGCGCCACCTGTTCTGGCGGATCGGGCAAGGCGAAGTGTTCACGGATGAACGCTGCATCATCATCGTGCATACCGGTTTCGGTGCGGGTGACCGAAACGCTGACCGGCTTCATGTAGCCGATTCTGAAACCGTCGCGTTGTGCGCGCGTGAGGAGCCCCACACAGGTTGCGCTCTTCCCGACAAATGTTTCCGTCGATGCAACGTAGAGGGTAGCCATCGCCTGTCTCCTTGCCGAACGAAAGTGAGCATGCACCGTCTTCGAATGCTCGTTCAACCGCGCAGGATAATCCGCGCATCCAGCACTGTAGCGCCTTCGCCACGGTTATACACCACCAGCGGGTTGATGTCCATTTCGACAATTTCGGGAAAATCGGTCACCAGTTGTGAGACGCGCAGAATGACCTCTTCGGCGGCGGCAATGTCGGCTGGCGGTTCGCCGCGCACACCGCGCAGCAACGGGAAGGCGCGAATGGCGCGCACTTGCTCCGCCGCCTCCTGGCGCGACACCGGCGCCAGACGGAAAGCGACGTCGCGGAGCGCCTCGACATAGATGCCTCCCAAGCCGAAGGCGATCAACGGACCGAACTGCGGGTCGCGACTGACGCCGACCAGCACTTCGCGCCCTTTGCGCACCTGTTCCTGCACCAGCACGCCCCAGATACGCGCCTCACGACTGTATTTGCGGGCGCGGTATTCAATCAGTTCGTAGGCGTCGCGGGCGGCTGCGCTGTCGCCGATGCCGAGTTTAACGCCGCCAATATCGCTTTTGTGCAGAATATCCGGCGATGAGATTTTCATCACCACCGGGAAGCCGAGGCGAGCGGCGATTTCCGCCGCCTCCTCCGGCGACTGCGCCAGCAATGATTTCGGCAGGCGCATCCCATACGCTTCGATGACCTCGCGCGCTTCGAGTTCGCCGAGTTCGACCCGTCCTTCGCTGCACACCCGGGTGAAGAGCGCGCGCACCCGTTCGGCATCGACATCGAAACGGACGTACTCTTCCGGCGGACGTTCGACCCAGTGCCGTTGCGCCACCATCGCACCCAACGCAGCGATGGCGCGTTCGGGAAACGCATAGTTTGGAATGCGATGGTCGTTCAGGATACGCAACGCCTCACCAATGGTTGCTGCGCCCATAAAACTCGTCACGACCGGTTTAGCGCTTCCGGCGGCAACCTCCACAATCGTTCGAGCGACATCCTCCGGTTTGCTGACCGCCTGCGGCGTAAAGAGCACCAGCACAGCATCGACATAGGGATCGTCGAGCGCCGCGCGCAGCGCGACCCGGTACCGGTCAGGGCGCGCATCGCCAATGATATCAATCGGATTAGAGACGCTGGCGGTCGACGGCAACGCTGCTCGCAGCGCCGCCATCGTCGCAGGCGTCAACTCCGCCAGATGCAACCCGATCCGCTCTGCGGCATCGGTTGCAATAATCCCTGGACCGCCGGCATTCGTCACAATTGCCAGGCGGTTGCCAGGGATGAGCGGTTGATACGCGAACGCCATGGCAAAGTCGAACAGTTCCTGCATCGAGCGCGCGCGCAGCACACCGCTCTGATCGAATGCCGCTTCGCAGGCATGCTCAGCGCCTGCCAGCGCCCCGGTGTGGGACGAGGCTGCGCGCGCGCCCGCCTGCGTCGCGCCGCTCTTGATGGCAATCACCGGGATCCGCTTCGTCACCCGGCGCGCCACGGCGACGAAAGCATCACCATTGCCGATCCCTTCCAGGTACGCCAGAATGACCCGGTTATTGGCTTGATCGCATCCCCACGCTTCCAGAAGTGTCACCTCGTCCACGTCCGCCTTGTTCCCCAGGCTCACAAAGCGTGAGAAACCGATCCCCTGCGCCTTGCTCCAGTCCAGAATTGCGGTGCAGAGCGCCCCCGACTGCGACATGAACGCGATCTGCCCGGGATGTGGGTAGAGCGCGGCAAATGACGCATTCAGGCGGGTTATGGTATCGATAATGCCCAGACAGTTGGGACCGATCATGCGCATCCCGTAGCGTTGCACGATCTCCAGCAACTGCATCTCCAGCGCGCGTCCTTCCGGTCCGACCTCTTTGAACCCGGCGCTGATGACGACCAACCCCTTGACTCCTGCTCGACCACATGCCTCGGCAACGTTCGGCACAACCGTCGCCGGAACGACAATCACCGCCAGATCGACCGGTTCTGGAACCTGCTCAACCGATGGGTACGCCGGAAAGCCCAAAATGTGCGATGCGCCTGGATGAACAGGAAAGATGCGACCGGGATAGCCTGCGTCGAGGATGTTCTTGAGAATGCGGTGTCCCAGTTTTGTTGGATCGGGTGACGCACCAACTACAGCGATGGAACGCGGCGCAAAGATCGCTTCCAGCATAGCCTTCCTACCCGGAGACTCTTCTGACGATATCGTACTGTGAGCATAGCGTCGTCAGTTACGGGAATGCGCCGCGTCTTCCTGTATTCCCACCCTTACTTCCTGGAGAGGTTGTCAGGGTTCGAGAGGGGTTGTTGTATCTAAAAGCCTTTTTTCTCACCCCTGCCCTCTTCTACTCAAGTGTCGCGTTTTTCCAAGAAAGGAGTGTTTGCCACGTCCCACCCCTCTCAGCCGGAGCGAAGAGCGGGAGGTTCAGGCATTCTGACGACCAAACCACACACTGCAAGGCATAGGCTTGCAACAGGATCGATATGCGTGAACTGCCGTCCCTTCTCCGGCACATTTAAGGGCGGACAGCACGCATGAGCATAGCGGGCAGGCATGGCGTTGGGATGCGCCGTTTTTTCTTCACCCCCTGTCCCTCTCCCGCCCAGGAGAGAGGAGACCGGCGCCCTGTTTGCGGCCGTCCCCCAGTGGGAGTGCCGGTGTTCGCTGTCATTGCGAGACCTGCGCAGCAGGTCGAAGCAATCCCGCCCTTAAACCCGCGCGCGGGAGAGGGGCGACCGGCGCCGCGCTCAGCGCGGGCATGAAAGAATACGCGCCTGCCAGGAAAACCTGTGCTTATGAATCTGCCTGCTCTTCAGCGGCGCCAGCGAGAGTTGGGCATTCTGTCCCTGAAACGGGCAACGCAAGGCGCACTACACCACCACGTTCACTAGTTTCCCAGGCACAACCACAACCTTGCGCACGGTCTTATCGCCGACGAAACTCAGCACGCGCGGATTGGTCAACGCCCATTCGCGCAACTGTTGCTCATCAGCATTGGCAGGCGCCATGATCCTGCCACGCAGTTTGCCGTTCACCTGCAACACAATCTCGACTTCATCGAGCGCCAGCGCTGCTTCGTCCCATTCGGGCCAACCGGTATCGTAGACGCTGCCGGTTCCGCCGCACCAGGAGTGCAGTTCTTCCGCCAAGTGCGGCGCAAACGGCGAGAGCAACCGCGCAAAGGTTGCCGCCGTCTGCGCAAAGACCGGCGTCACCCGACCCGCCTCGGAGCGGTAGCGGCTCGCCTCGTTCAGCAACTCCATCAATGCCGCAATTGCGGTATTGAAGCGAAACTGTTCGGTATCAAGCGTCACCTTGCGGATGGTCTCGTGCAGTTTGCGGTACAACGCGCGTTCCTCACCTTCGGGAGCGGCGCCGTTGCCGGAGTTCAGTGCAGCGACGATCTCCTCCCGATCCGGGCTGAACAGCGCCACGATCCGGTTCAGGAAGCGTTGCGCTCCGGCAACCCCTTCGTCGGTCCATTCCATGCTGTTTTCCGGCGGCGCGGCGAACAGCACCACGATCCGCGCCACGTCGGAGCCGTACTGCCGCACGAATGGACCGACCGGAATGCCATTTCCGGCGCTCTTCGACATGGTGACCGGACCGGATACGGCGGTGAACCCGCCATTGCTCTCCTCTTCCAGCGTATAGCCGCGTTCTTTCAGCAACGCGCGCGCCTGATCAAGGCTCTGTGCATCGGCAGGCAATTCCAGTTTGCGCCGCAATTCTTCAGGGAAGCGCACCATACCCGGCGCAACAACCTCAAGTGGTGTGCGAACGCGGCGCTGCACCATGCCTTGGGTGAACAATGCCCTGAACGGCTCATCGTCGGGCACCAACCCTTCGTCGTACAGCACCTTGGTGATGAAGCGCGCATAGAGCAGGTGCAGAATGGCGTGCTCGACGCCGCCGATGTACTGATCGACCGGCATCCACCGGTGCGCCGCCTCGCGCGAGAAGATTTCGCGGTCGTTCCTGGCGTCGCAGAAACGCAGGAAGTACCACGAAGAATCCACAAACGTGTCCATTGTGTCGGTATCGCGCCGCGCCGGTTGTCCGGTCTCGGGGTCGATGGTATTGACCCACGACTCGGCGGCTGCCAGCGGGCTTTTGCCTTTCGGCAAATAATCCTGCACTTCGGGCAGCACGACGGGCAACTGATCCTCCGGCACCGGTTTGATCGTCCCATCCGGCAGGTGGAGCATCGGGATCGGAGTGCCCCAATAGCGCTGACGGCTGATCAGCCAGTCGCGCAACCGATAGGTGACGGTTCCCTTCCCTTTGCCATTCGCTTCCAGCCAGGCGATAGTCGCCTTGACGCTCTGCCCTTCCCCTTTGCCGACCGGAAGACCGTTGATCGGTCCCGAATTGACCATCACGCCATCGCCGGGCCAGGCTTCCGTCATCGTTGCGCCATCCAGCGTTTCGCCCGGCGGTTGCACGACGACGCGCACCGGCAAGCCGAACTGACGGGCAAACGCGAAGTCGCGCTCATCGTGCGCAGGCACCGCCATGATCGCGCCGGCGCCATACCCCATCAATACATAGTCGGCAATCCAGATCGGGATGCGCTCATCATTGACCGGATTGATCGCGTAGGACCCCAGGAAGACGCCGGTTTTTTCGCGCGTGGCGCTGGTGCGTTCGATTTCGCTCTCCATACGCGCTCTGGCGATGTACGCCTCGACTTCGGCGCGGCGTTCAGGCGCGGTCAATTTCGACACCAGCGGATGCTCCGGCGCCAGCACCATGAACGTCGCGCCCCAGAGCGTATCAGGGCGGGTGGTGAACACCACCAGCGGTTCGGCGTCGGGAGGCGGCGGCGCATGCAGGTCGGCGCCCGGCGGCAGCGCCAGGAAGGTGACTTCGGCGCCTTCACTCCTGCCGATCCAGTTGCGCTGCATGGTCTTGACGTTTTCGGGCCACTTGTCCAGTTTATCCAGGTCGTTCAGCAGGCGCTCGGCATAGGCTGTGATCCTGAAGAACCACTGTTCCAATTCGCGCTTTTCGACTTTCGCGCCGCTGCGCCAACTGCGCCCTTCGGCATCGACCTGTTCGTTCGCCAGCACCGTTTGATCCACCGGGTCCCAGTTGACCGTCGCTTTTGCGCGGTATGCCAGCCCCTTGCGATAGAGCAACAGGAACAGCCACTGGTTCCAGCGGTAGTAATCAGGATCACAGGTCGTCACTTCGCGCGACCAATCGTACATAATGCCGGCGATCTCGAGCGACTTCTTCGACTCGGCGATGTTGCCGTAAGTCCATTCGCGCGGATGGCGACCATACTTGATCGCGGCATTCTCCGCCGGCAGACCGAAGGCGTCCCACCCAAAGGGATGCAGCACATCGTAGCCGCGAATGACATAGTAGCGGGTCAGCGCATCGCCGATGACGTAGTTCTTCAGATGACCGATGTGGAGGTCGCCACTGGGATAGGGGAACATTTCGAGGATATAGCGACGCGGCGCACCTGCGCGGCGCCCCGCTTTGAAGATGCCCTCGCGCTCCCAGAACTCACGCCATTTTGGCTCGATCGCCGGATCGAACCGTTCGATACGCCGTTTTGTCCCTGTGTCGCTCACGGGTCCCTCCGCTGCACGAATGATTGCGGGATTGAACAGATGTCACAACCGGTCGGTTGTTGCAATATAGATCAGACGCTCTGGCAACGGAGCAACATCCGCTACATTGCGCCCATCGACCGCCAGGCGTTCAACAGGCGCAAGACCGCTCACCTCGAGCGCCCGTTGAATCTCAGCATCACTCCAGGCACGCTCGATATGCGTTTCCTCACCACGCCACCAGCGGTTATCATCACTGTGCGTCAACCAGACGATCCTGCCCCGCCCCAGGCGCGTCGCCGGATGGTACGTCAACCGATGGCACACCAGACAATCGTCGCTCTCGTGGATCACGAGGTCGCGCTCGTCCCACTGAGCAAACGCCGCTTCGGTATTCACATCGAACACGACGTATCCGCCGGGTTCGAGCGCGCATCGGATTCCAGCAAAGACGCGCGGCAGATCATCGTCACCGGTCAGATAGTTGATCGCATCGCCAAAGCATGTGACCAGCCCAAAGCGCCTGACACAATCGCCAGGAGACGGCGTCGCACCACGATGAAGCGCGCCTGCTGCGACGAGAGCCTCCATGTCGCGCATATCCGCTTCGACGAACGTCACCGCCAGGCCGGCAACCCGCGCGCGGTCACGCGCAATCCGCAGCATCGCAGACGAGCGATCCAGTCCGGTCGTTTCGATCCCGGCGGCAGCGAGCGCCAGTGTTGCTCCGCCCGTGCCGCATGCCAGATCGAGCGCGCGCTGCGGCGCCACACCGTTCGCCCGAAGCCATGCCAGCGCCAGACCCGCCATATACGCGCCGAAGCGTTCCTGACCGGTGCGGTCGTAGATCGGCGCATACGCCTGATATGCCCCATCGTCGTCCATGATGCGGCACGCTGACCGTGCTCCAATTGCGATGCGATACGAGGTAAAGTATACCACACTCGTGGAGGGGATGAGCCGGGCACGTCACCTGATCTGATACACAATGCCTGCTGGAAAACGTATTCGCCTGACGATCCGTGCCTCATCCGAATCAAAAGGGGCGATACCCCAGACATATGCCACGTGCTGCGCGCGCGCGAACCGGAGAATGGACTCTTTGTCATATCCGTGAACACGATAATACGCAACAGCCGCATTATTCATTACACCATCAAGATTAACCATGATGCAGCGGCAGAAGAAACCGACAATGCCGTTATCGGTTGCGCCCAGACGTTCATATCGCAAATCGGCGCCTGCAATCTGTCGACCAAGCATAGAAGCGCCATTTTGGTTGGGATATAACCCTCTCTGCCATATAAGCATAATGACGATAATGAAAATGACAAAAATAATGGATATAGCCAATCTCTGATACTTTTGTTGCAAATATACCTCCTCTGAACGAAGCATCTCTTCAGCGCCAATAGATGCACCGATAAGAGTGAAAATCAATACCAGTGCATTAAAGTACCAGTGCTGTTGATGGAGCAGTATCAAATTATAATAGGCGGTGATACAAATAAACGGCAGGATGAGAAATGAAGACTGTGAAGCAGGTGACCAGGCTATCTTCAGGGATAGTTGACGAGTCGACCATGATCGCCCGATCACGACCCCGAACAAGAGTACAATGGGAAGATTGAACAGGAAGAATCTTGTACGCATAGCGGGGCAAGAACCAGGATATGCGTCCAATATACCATTCGACCGCTGCTATCGCATCTGCCGGCATCCCCGCGTAGCTGTGCAGCATGATCGCGCTAGCACTGATCTGAAGAGGGGTTCCAAACCGGGATATGCTCCAGAGAACCCATGGCAGGCACACGATGGCAGCGAACAGTCCGCAAAGCGTTGCAAAAACAATTGCTCGCTCGGGCATTCGCCGATCCACAACCAGTCGATCAAGGACAATCCCCGCCAGCAACAAAACACCTTCAGACCTCGCCATTATTGTCAGTCCGGCCAGTAAACCGATCAAAACGATCCCATGAAGCGATTGCTCGTGCGATCTCCATCTCACATATGCCATTACCGTCCAGGCAAAGCAGCACACATACACAGCCGACTCTACCCCGGTCATTGTCAGAACGACAACCCATGGATTGAGGAGATGCGCCAATGCTCCGATGGCGCCGGCAAGAGGAGAGTGAACGTACTTTCCGGCAAGGTAAATTGGCCAGGCTGTTACGCTGCTTACCAGCGCAACCAGGGTAAGCGCCAGATGGACGCCACGATCAATGTCGTTGCCGACGTACTGAAAGATTGGCACGAGAAGCAACGCATAGAGCGGATGAAAGCCATTGGTCGGGTTCACGCCATCGAATGTGGCGCCCGCGCCTGAACCGAGATGTTGTGCCAGTTTGAAGTAGTAGTAGGCATCGTCGGCGTTTGCGCGCCACGAAAGTTCATCTGTTGGCTGCCAGGCGATCCACAGGCGTATGGCGAGACCAACGAGAACACCGAAGACGATCAATCGCTTGTCGAGCAGCGCTCTCCTTGTGTTCAATGCGGACATAAGCGGACTGTGCGCAGCGCAGAGATAAGCCAAATCGCAGATGTGCCGATCATCTCATCCATTCGGCAATTCTGGCGTCTTGCACCAACCAAAAATGGCTATCAGGTTCATTCGTGCGCGACGAGCAACAGTCGTTCCCTATCGGCGGCATAGATCAGGCACGCCTGAAATCCTCTTCCGTGCGACAGATGCACTGTGTCCCTGGCTGATGCGCCGTACAGCCGCTCACCGCGCCAGCGCGCGCGGCGGGAAGATGGTATGCACCGAGAAGCCGCTGTGGATGCGCTGAATGACTTCCGCCAGCATGGGCGCAACCGTGAGGATGCGCAGGCAGGGTGAGGGCTCTCGTTTATTCAAACAACTCAAGCGTACCGATAGTCGGATCGGCAGCGAAGTTGGTAATGGCCATATGCCCGTTTCGCAATGCCCGTTCGATATCACCAGTCGTGCAATTACCCAGGCGCAGCCAGAGAGTCTTCGGCGGAAAGCCGAGCAACACGTTTATATCGCTGAAATCGGAGTCTTTGGTAACGATGATGTAATCGTGCGTCTGAGCATACTGCCAGACTGTTCTATCATCGGCTGTAGCGAGACCAACCAGAGAAACATGGCTGGAGTCTGGATAGAGATCAGAAAGAGAACGCACCAGACGTGGCGACATGTTGTGGTCGAAAAGCAACCTCATACATGCGCAACGAGCAATTGCCGTTCCCTATCGGCAGCGTAGCTCAGGCAAGCCTGAATATCCTCTTCCGTCAGGTAGGGGAAATCCGCAAGAATCTCTTGAGGCGTCATCCCGGCAGCAAGATAAGAGAGAACATCATAGACAGTGATGCGCATACCGCGGATCGTTGGCTTGCCGCTGCGTTTGCCTGGCTCAAGCGTGATAATTGTGTGATAGGATGCGCTCATAACGACCTCTTTGCCTCGACCAATCCGCATCTTTGTTCACGCTTCGCAATATCTGCCATTGTACCACGTTCCCGGGTTCAGGCAAGGGGGTCTCTGCGCCGTTGCGCCTTTGTGCGAGTTAGAGAGATACGCGGTCTGATGCGCCGTGCAGCCGCTCACCGCGCCAGCGCGCGCGGCGGGAAGATGGTATGCACTGAGACGCCGCTATGGATGCGTTGAATGACCTCCGCCAGCATTGGAGCGACAGTCAGGATGCGCAGGCCGGGCCACGATTTTTCCGCCGGAACCGGCAGCGTATCGGTCGTCACCAATTCGCGGATGCGACTGGCGCGCAGGCGTTCCGGTCCATCGCCGCCGAGCACCGGATGGGCAACGGCTGCGTAGATCTCGCGCGCGCCATGGCGTTCCAGCAGTTCTGCTGCACTGGCGAGCGAGCGTCCGGTGTTCACTTCATCATCCACCAGGATGCAGCGCCGTCCGGCGACCTCGCCGATCAGCGACATTGCCTCGATGCCGTTTTCGCTCTCGGCATCGGCGCGCGCCGGGTGACGCTTTTCGATGATTGCCAGCGGCGTCCCGAGTTGTTCGGCGAAATTGCGCGCCCGCTTGGCAAACCCGATGTCCGACGACACGACCACCACATCGTCCCATCCGCGATCGCGGAAGTAGCGCACCAGCAACGGCATGCTGCTCAACTCATCGACGGGAATGCTGAAAAACCCTTGAATCTGCCCGGCGTGCAGGTCGATCGTTACCACTTGCTGCGCACCGGCAACCTGGATCATATCAGCGAGTAATCGCGCGGTGATCGGCACCCGTGGTTGATCACGCTTATCGGTGCGCCCGTAGGCGTAGAACGGCAGCACCGCCGTCACCCGCCCGGCAGATGCGCGTTTGCAGGCGTCCAGCATGATCAGCAGTTCGAGAATGCGGTCGCTCAAGGGCGACGCCAACGACTGAATGACAAACACATCTTTCTCGCGCACGCTTTCATTCAGGCGCACAAAAATATTCTCATTGGCAAAGCGGGTGATCGTTACGTCTCCCAGGCGCACCCCCAGGCGACCGCAGATGGACTGCGCCAGGGCAGGGTTGCCATTGCCCGAAAGAATGCGAAGCTCATCAAAGCGACTACTCATACCCCCTCCTGACCGCCTGTATCGTGTTTATGCGCCAGAGAACGGCGCCCTGCTACGATCATGCGCTCTCCCATGCGCTCTCCGCCTCGCCGCGCCCGACGCGCCGTGCAACAGACCTCATCGGCGGGGGAGCGCCAAAGCGCACTGCAAATGGACGCCGCCGCGCGCGTCTCTTGTACGACATCCCTGCCGCCGACAGGCGTATTGTAGTCCAACCATTCGATGCGATCAACGTGGTACAATGACGGCGTTCTACACACTGGCGCGGCATGGCGGGGTCGCCACGCCGTATGGAGAGAAAGGTCATGCAGTACACACGTCTTGGTCGCACCGGTCTTCGCGTGAGTCGCCTCTGCCTTGGCACGATGAATTTCGGTCCGCTCACGAGCGAAGCCGACAGTTTCGCCATCATGGATCGGGCGCTGGAGTTGGGGATCAATTTCTTCGACACAGCAAATGTCTATGGCTGGAAGACCGGCGAAGGGATCACCGAGCAGATTATCGGACGCTGGTTCGCCCAGGGCGGCGGGCGGCGCGAGAAGGTCGTGATCGCCACCAAGGTCTATGGCAAAATGGGCGACTGGCCCAATGAGTCGCGTCTTTCGGCATTACACATCAAGCGCGCCTGCGAGGGAAGCCTGCGCCGCTTGCAGACCGATTATATCGACCTTTATCAGATGCACCACATCGACCGTGATACGCCGTGGGAGGAGATCTGGCAGGCGATGGAGCAACTCGTGCGCGAGGGGAAAGTCTTGTACATCGGCAGCAGCAATTTCGCCGGCTGGCATATTGCCCAGGCGAATGAAGAAGCGCGTCGCCGCAACTTTATGGGTCTGGTGTCGGAACAGAGTCTGTACAACCTGTCGGCGCGCATGATCGAACTCGAAGTCATCCCTGCCTGCCAGAGTTACGGTGTTGGCATTATCCCCTGGAGTCCGTTGGGCGGCGGGTTGCTTGGCGGGGTGTTGCAAAAAGCCGCCGAGGGGCGGCGCGCCGACGCGCGTATGCAGGAGCGCATCGACAGACATCGCGTGCAGATCGAAGCCTACGAAGGATTCTGCCGTGAACTCGGCGAGCAACCGGCCGACGTGGCGCTGGCATGGTTGCTCCGGCAACCCACCGTCACAGCGCCGATCATCGGTCCGCGCACAATCGAACAGTTGAACGGCAGCCTGCGCGCGCTGGAGATAACTCTGAGCGACGAGGCGCTGGCGCGGCTCGACGCTATCTGGCCCGGTCCGGGCGGACCTGCGCCGGAGGCGTATGCGTGGTGACGCCGCCTGGCGCGCTGATCCTGGCGGCGAACAGCGATAGACAGTCGGGAGCATGTCATGACCACCCGCTTCTCGCGCCCTCGCCTGATCGATGAAACCGATCAGCGGTATCGCGCGCACGTTGAGCAAATGAAACTATTGCGCAGCAATCAGCGCGCCATCCGCCCTCCCCGTGCGCGCGACCTGTTCGGCAGCGAGGCGGAAGCGGCGCTCCGCGACTGGCTGGCGCAGCAGATCACGCTGTCCGAACGGCGCATTGTCGAATATCTGGAGCATCGCGGACGGCAGGCGGTCACCAAGTATCGCGAACTTGATGCGGTGTGGATTCTCGATCCAAAGACGATCCACGTCTTTGAGATCAAAGCCAGTATGAAGGCTGCGAGCCTGCGCCGCGCGATCCGTCAACTGCGCGACACGCAGACCATCCTGCGCATGCTGTTCCCGAAGGTTCACACCACGATTTTGCTGGTCGACACCGGCATTCCGCAGACGCCGGAAGAGTCGGCGGCGCAGCTTGCCGAATGGATCGCAACGCATCCGGATCGCCCACCGCCGAATGAACCGCCACCAACGCTCGCCGATGTCCTGGCGAATCTGCCGCAGGTGCGCCGGGCGGACTCGCTCGCCGCGTTGCCGGACGATCCTGAGTTGGTCGGGTTGATTCGCTTCTCGGTAGACGACATCATCGCGCTGGCAGGCGCCGAGAACCTGCACCTCGACTGGGACGAGGACGAAGAAGAGGAAGGGGACGCTGAAACCAGCGAGGCTGCACCGTACATCTACTCTTCTTCTGAGTCGGAACCGGACGAGGAGGACAATCCGCTGGCGGCGGCGCTGCGGAAGGCGATGGAGGATCGTGCGAGGGGATGAAGTTAAAGCCGTTGCATCGGGTAATACCAATGACGATTGACGATGCCGCATGCGTGTCATTCCGAGCCCTTCGCTTCGCTCAGGGTAAACTCAGCGAGGAATCTGAGCGGGTCGCGCCAGACCCCTCGCGCTGATCGGGGTGACCATGCCGGATGGTCACAGGTAATTTTGGTATAAAGACGATGCAACGGCTCGACGCCGTGGGGCGTCATTGCGCTCAGTGCCCGGAACTGTGCTCTTTCTTCTGCGCCTCGATGAGCGCTTGCATCAGGTGCGGCGGCACGTCCTCGTAGTGGTCGAACGTCATCGAGAAGCGCCCACGCCCCTGCGTCAACGACCGCAGATCGGTCGCGTAGCGCAGCACCTCGACCAGCGGCGCCTGCGCTGTAATCGTGGTGCGTCCGCCTTCCGCCGGCATCATGCCCAGCACGCGCCCGCGCCGCGTGTTCATATCGCTGATGACATCACCAGCATACTGCTCGGGCACCGTTATCTCGAGCTGGTAGATTGGCTCCATGATCGTCGGGTTTGCCTTTTGCGCGGCGATCTTGAACGCCTCATGCCCCGCGATCTGAAACGCAATGTCTTTGCTATCCACCGGATGCATCTTGCCGTCGAACAGTTCGACGCGCACATCAACCATGGGGTTGCCGGAAATAACCCCTTCCGCCATGGCAGCACGCACACCCTTTTCGACCGATGGGATAAACGCCTTATCGATAACGCCGCCAACGATCGCATTGACGAACTCGAGCGGATCGGCACGGTTCGGGTCGGGCGGAAGCGGCTCGATGCGAATCGTCACATCGGCGAACTGCCCGGCGCCGCCGGTCTGCTTTTTGTGGCGGTACTGCGCTTCGGCTTTGCCGCGGATCGTTTCGCGATAGGGGACGCGCGGCAGATCGAGTTCGACATCGACGCCGAACTTACGTTTCATCCGCTCGACAATAATCTGCAAATGCGACTCACCCTGCCCCGACAGAAGACTCTCTCCTGTAATCGGGTCGCGTGAGACGCGCAGGCTTGGGTCTTCCTCGACGACATTATGCAGCGCATTGCCGAGTTTATCGAGATCGGCGCGCGTTTTGGGCTTCACCGTCGCCGTAAATGCTGGCGCCGGGAATGTGATGGGCGCAAGCTGGAGTGGTCGGTCGCGCGAACAGAGCGTGTCGTTGGTGCTGACATCGCCAAGTTTGGCGGCTACGCCAATATCGCCAGGACCGATCATCGCAATTGGGGTCTGTTCTTTGCCGCGCACCATGGAGAGTTGCCCGATCCGCTCTTCCTTGCCCGTCCGCGGGTTGAAGACCGTCGAGTTGGCGCTCAGTTCGCCGCTGAACACCCGGATGTACGACATCTTGCCGTAGGGATCGACGATGGTCTTGAACACCAGCGCGCTGAGCGGTTCAGATGCAGCCGGTTTCAGGGCGACATCCCTGCCGGAGACGAGGTCGCGCGCCGGCGCCGGCTTGCGCGCCGCCGAAGGAATGCTGTCGAGAATACCATTGAGCAACTGCGCCATGCCCGCCACTTGCAACGCCGAGCCGCAGAAGACCGGAACAATCGAGCCGTTGGCGATCCCGGCGCGCAGACCTTCGTTCAATTCGTCCTGCGTGAGCGCATCGGCGCCGCCATCGAGATACTTCTCGATCAGGTCATCATTCGTGGCTGCGATCCGATCAACCAGTTTTTCGCGCCACTCCTGTTCCAGGTCGAGCAATTCCGTCGGAATGTCCGCCTCGACAAAGCCGCCATCGTGCTTTTCGGAGATCATCCAGGCACGTTGACGGCGCAGCGAAATAATGCCGGCAAACTCACGCTGCTCGCCGATTGGCAGTTGCATCGGCACAACCGCCTCGTCGAGGATCTGCCGCGCCTGCTCGATGCAACGGAAGAAATTGGCGTTGTCGCGGTCGAGCTTGTTGACGAACAGCAGGATCGGCACGCCAGCCTTACGCGCCATCTCCCACGCCAGTTCCGTGCCGACCTCAACGCCGCCGGCGGCGTCGAGCACGATGATCGCGCCATCGATCACGCGCATGGCAGCGGCCATCTCGCCGACCAGGTCGGCGTAGCCGGGAACATCGATCAGATTGATCTTATTATCGTGCCATTCGAGCGGCGCAACCGCCAGGTTGATCGACATGCGGCGTCGCTGCTCTTCCGGGTCGTAGTCCGAAACGGTATTCCCGTCTTCGACACGACCCGCGCGGGAAATCGCCCTGGCGGTGAGCAGCAACGCCTCAGTCAGCGTCGTTTTCCCGCAGCCGCCATGGCCGAAGAGACCGATCGTGTGGATGAGTTCCGGTCCGTATGCTCGCATAATGTCCTCCTCGACAGTCGTTGGACAGGAAGAGCGCCTGCCCGGGGCAGTGCGCGTCAGATACTCACGGGGCAGAAGTGTTGTACGATGAGGATGACCTGCCTTTCCAGCAGATATGGTCGGTCGAAGGTTAAGTGGCAATTATACGCATTTTCACAGGCGGGTCAACAGTGCGGAGAGAGGGGGGGCGGTCGTGATTTGTCGGACATCACTGCGTGGCCGGCAAGCGCGGCGCGCGCGGGCGTCAACGTCCACGCGACGGAGACGAAGCCCCGCGAATGCGGGCATGCCTGCATATCGTAGCGAGGGCGCGGCAGCGTCCCTGGTTCGTTCAGCCTGATAGTTTATCGTCGGGCGGAGCGGGGCGCGCCCGCGTTCCCAGGGGCGGAGCGGGTCCCCCGCCCGCGCTCCCAGGAACGCCTGCGCGCGCGGAACGGAGGGAATTGCCGCCAGTGACGCGCCCGTAGCGCTTCAATCGCGTTCCCCGGCGAGACCGAGCGCCTCGCGCGCGGCAGCGACGACGAAGAGCGATCCGGTGACGCAGATCAGGTCGTTGGGCGCGGCAAGGTCTTGAGCGCGCGCCAGCGCCTCTGCCGGATCGATCACAATGTCGATCGGCGTATCGCTGCGCACCAGCGGCGCGAACTGCTGGCGCAATTCGTGAAGCGCCACCAGCGCGCGCGGGTGACGCGAGGCGGTTAACACCAACGCATCGATTGCCGGCGCCAGCGCCGGGATCATGCGCGCCAGGTCCTTGTCGCGCGAGGCGCCAAACACGATGACGCACCGCCTGCCGGGAAAGATGCGGTTGAGCGACACGACCAGTTGTTGGATCGACTCGCCATTGTGCGCGCCGTCGAGCACGATCGGCGGCGATCCGTCGATGATCTCCATCCGACCGGGCCAACGCGCGCTTGCCAGCCCGGCGGCAATCGCCGCGTCGGTGATCGGCAGCCCCGCGTCGCGCAGGAGCAACGCCGCGCCGGTCGCCAGGCGCGCATTCACGACCTGGAAAATTCCGGGAAGTGATGGCATGATGTCGCGCTGGAAACGTTGCTGCGGCTCGACCTCCAGGTAGCGCTCGGCGGGAATGCGCCAGGGTCCAGGCAGAAACGGCTCGCAAACAACCGCTGACTCCGGCGCTGCGTCCTGCACCACATAGAGCGGCGCGCCGATCTCTGCGGCGCAGCGGATCAGCGCTCCCAGCGCCTCTGGATGCTGCGGCGCGCTGATGGCGGGCGTCCCTGGTTTCATGATGCCTGCCTTCTCCCAGGCAATCTGCGCCAGCGTGTCGCCCAACAGGTCCATGTGGTCGTAACTGATCGGCGTGACAACACTGAGGATCGGTGTGACAACCGCCGCACTGTCGAACCGACCGCCGACCCCGACCTCCAGGATCGCCAGATCAACGTTGCGTTCGGCAAAGTAGCGCAGCGCCAACCCAAAGCCGATTGCAAACGTTACCGGCGCGCCGATGGGTCCGTTCGCCATTGATTCGACAATCGGCCGGATCGACTCAACCGCCTGCACCAGTTCGTCGCGGGTGATCGGCTGACGGTTCACCTGAATACGTTCGCGGTAGGTGTGCAGGTGCGGCGATGTCCACAGACCGGTGCGCAAACCGGCGGCGCGCGCTATCGCCTCCAGAAACGCAGCCGTCGAACCTTTGCCCTTCGTGCCGGCGACGATGACGGACGGCATCGCATGCTGCGGATTGCCAAGCGCGGCAAGAAGAGCGCGGGTGCGCACCAGATTAAACATCGGCGGCGGTCGTTGCGCTCCCTGCTGCCCGCCAATGAATGAGTACAGATAATCGAGCGCCTGCTGGTAGTCCATATGTTCTCCGTTGCAACGATACGGTCTGACAGCATAGCGCAGCGTAGAGGCAGCGTCAAGCGTCGAATCGGGCATGCTATAATGACATCGACACAGTCGAATGCGAACACGAGCAGATTAATGACAGTGCAAACCAGAGAGCAGATTTTAGACCTGTTGCACCAACATCGAGAGGAGTTGCGGCGTCTGGGGATCAGACGCTGCGGTATTTTTGGTTCATTTGTAAGAAATACTCCGCACGACGAGAGCGATGTCGATATTCTGGTCGAGTTTCAGCCTGGTCAGAAAACGTTCGATAATTTTATGCACCTCGCGTTCTTTCTCGAAGATCTTTTCGGGCGAAGGGTTGAATTGGTCACAACCGAATCACTCAGTCCCTATATCGGTCCCGCCATTTTGTCGGAGGTTGAGTATGCCTCCATCGACACGTGAATACTTACAACACATTCTTGAAGAGACGACATACCTTTTGCGATCTTCCAGAGACCTCGATAAAACGGCATTTTTGCAGAACGAAACCCTGAAACGGGCATTCGTCCGCAGCATTGAAGTAATTGGCGAAGCCGCCAAGCAGATGCCAGACGCCCTTCGACAGCAATATCCGGCAATCGAGTGGCGTGCAATGGCCGGGATGCGCGATCGCCTGATTCACGGCTACTTTGGCGTCGATTACGATATTGTGTGGGATGTGGTTACGAGCAAAATACCAGCGCTTGACCAAACAGTACGGCAGATTCTGGCTCAGGAGGTCCTGCAATGATACCCCCCGACCGCATCCGCCTGGTGCGCGGCGCATGCCCGCACGATTGCCCCGATACCTGCGCGACGATCACAGAGGTGCAGGATGATCGCGCGGTACGGTTCTACGCCGATCCTGACCATCCGTTTACCAGAGGGTGGCTCTGCGCGAAAGTGCGTCCATACCTGGAGCGGGTGTACGCTCCCGACCGCCTGCTCTACCCGCTGCGGCGCGTTGGTCCGAAAGGCGGCAACCGCTGGGAACGCATCACGTGGGAAGCAGCAATCGATGAGATTGCGACCCGCTGGAAGGAGATTATTGCCCGCTACGGCGCGGCTGCCATTCTGCCCTATTCCTATAGCGGCACGCTCGGTTTAGTGCAACTCATGATCTGCAATGCGCGCCTGTGGAATCGGATGGGCGTGAGTGGGTTGCAACGCAGCATCTGCGGCGCAGCCGCCGAAGCCGCCGTCGAAGCGACCCTCGGCGCGCGCTGGTCGCCCGATCCGGCGGATGTGCTCCATAGCAAACTGGTGCTCATCTGGGGGCACAATCCCGCCAGCACCGGTCCACACTTCATGCCGTTGCTGCGGCAGGCGCAGAAACGTGGCGCTTATGTGGCAGTGATCGATCCGCGCCGCACGCTGACGGCACGCAGCGCCGATGAGCACATCCGTCCGCGCCCGGCGACCGATGCCGCGCTGGCGCTCGGCATGATGCACGTTATTTTCAGCGAAGGGTTGCACGATGAAGCCTGGCTTGAACAGCACACTATCGGCTGGCGCGACCTGCGCGACCGCGCTGCCGGGTATCCGCCCGATCGGGCGGCAGCCATCACCGGCGTGCCGGAGGCGACGATCATTGCGCTTGCTCGACGCTATGCAACAATGAAACCGGCGCTGCTCAAGACTGCTGATGGCGTGCAGCGTCACGGCAATGGCGGGCAGACGTTCCGCGCCCTCTGCTGCCTGCCCGCAGTCGTCGGGCAGTATGGCGTGCGCGGCGGAGGATTATCGTATAGCACGAGCGGGTATGTCCGCTGGGACGCCGAAGCCGTCGGTCATGCCTCGGAGTGCCCGCCAACGCCGCGAGTGGTGAACATGAATCGCCTCGGCGCCGCACTTACTGGCGAGGTCCGCGATCCGCCGATCATGGCACTGTTCGTGTTCTGCGCCAATCCGGTCACGTCTGCTCCCAACGCCGGGTTGATCGTGCAGGGGTTGCTACGCGACGATCTGTTCACCGTCGTTCACGAGCAGTTCATGACCGATACGGCGCGCTACGCCGATATTGTCCTGCCCGCAACCACGCAACTGGAGCATGTCGATCTGCACAAGGCGTATGGGCATCGCTATCTTCAGTATAACCATCCGGCGGTTCCGCCCCCTGGCGAGTGCAGGAGCAACTGGGACGTGATGCGCCTGCTGGCGCGTGCTATGGGATATACTGAACCCTGGCTCCACGAAGATGCTGAACAGGCGATCTGCGGCGTGCTCGACGCTACCCGCGCGCGTAACCCGTTGCTCGAAGGGATCACGCTGGAACGTCTCCAGGCGGAAGGAACGGTTCCGCTCTCCTTTCCACCAGGGCGCGATGTTCCCTTCGCTGATGGATACTTCCCAACTCCATCGGGGAAGGTGGAGTTGCGCTGCGACTCGCTGCGCGTCCACGGTCTCGATCCGTTGCCGGAGTACGCACCGCCTGCGGAGTTCCGCGCGGTTGGCGACTATTCAGCACATGGGCATCCACCGTCGCTGGTGCTGATCTCCGGCGCATCGCACCACTACGTCTCGTCGAGTTTCGCCAATCAGCCCAGTTTGCGCGCAAAAGAGGGAGCGCCCTTCATCGAGATCAATCCTGTGGATGCCGTCGCGCGCGGTATTCGCCACGGCGATGAGGTCCACGTCGAAAGTGCGCGCGGATGGTGCCGTCTGCTCGCGGTGGTGACCGATGACGCGCCGCCTGGCGTCGTGATCGCCCCCAAAGGACCATGGGCGAGCCTGTCGCCCGACGGTCGTAACGTCAATTGGGTGACGCCCGACGCGCTGGCGGACCTTGCCGGTCAAAGCACGTTCCACAGCAATCTGGTGCAGGTGCGGCGGGCAGAATGAGTATGCCAGAGATCATTGCGCTGGTTGGACTCAGCGGCGGCGGCAAATCGACGGTGGCGCGCCATCTGGCAGCGCGCCTCGGCTGGCGGGTGTGTGACACCGACGGGCTGGTGGAACAGATGGCAGGACGGACGATTCCCGCCATTTTCGCCGATGAAGGGGAAGGCGCCTTTCGTGAGCGGGAAACTGTTGCGCTTATGGCGGCGCTCACGGAACCGAACACCATCGTTGCAACCGGCGGCGGCATTGTGCTGCGCGACCGCAACCGCGCGCTACTGAGGGAGAAGGCGTTCGTGGTGTGGCTCGACGCGCCGACCGATGTGTTGATCGCCCGGTTGCGCGCCCACGATGAGGAGCGACCATTGCTGGCAGGAGACGATCCGGCGGCGCGGCTGGAAACGTTGCGGGCGCAGCGCGCGGCGCTCTACCGCGATGTGGCGCATGTGACGATTGACACATCGGAAGCCGCGCCGGAGGATGTGGCGGAACGGATTGTTGGCGCACTTTTCGGGAACTGAGAACCAAGAACTGAGACGTGAGTCGGGACATCAGGATTGCGCCTGGAAAGCGGATCGCGCAGCAATACGGCGTCGAACGCAGCATTCGTGCCTGGCCAGGGCAAGCGTCCGCGTATCGCCAATCCGTATCAATCTGCATCCCGTGGCGATCTATCCTCAGAGCAGAGATGGGTATTGTTCAACCCCTGTTGAATGTTCTATGCCGGCAATCTGAGCAATCATGACAAAGATCGCCCGAAGGAGACGTTTCATGAGTATCAGGCTTCTTCTTGCGCTCGCCACACTGATGCTGGCGCTTGCCGGGTGTGGCACCATCGGCGCAGCGCCGACTCCGACGCCCCTTCCGCCGACACCAACGCCAACACCGCTGCCGACTTCTACGCCACGCCCGACGCCAACGCCGCTGCCGACCCCAACGCCTGTTCCGCCGACGCAACCCCCAGCATCGGCATCCGCCGATGTCATTCAGAGCGGGTTGCTCGCCGCCGCCAGGGCCGACTCCTACCGCATCGAGTTCGTATTCAAAACGAAAGGTTCAATAGGGGAAGGGGCGCCGATCGCGTCGCCGGATGGCATGGTCGAAGTCATTCGCATGAAAGGCGAAGTCGCCGGCAAAAATTCGCGAGTGGAAATCGGCGGATTCTTTGCTGCGATCCTGTCCGGCGACCCGGAGAAATCCACAGAGTTCGTGACCGTCGATGGCAAGTCGTACATTCGTGGTCCGGCGCCGCTGTTCGGCGCGCCAGAGGATGCCTGGTACGAACTGCCTGCCGATCAGGCTTCCTCGGCTGTGACCGTATCTCCCGATCAGGTCACCGGTTCGCTTCAGCAGAGCGGCAATCTCGATCTCGCCAGCTTCACCTCTGGCGGATTCGAGACGCTCGATGCTCAACGCTGCGCGATTTTCATCGGCGACAAAGAGACCACCATCCGGCTCCTGACCGGCGTCAACCAGCAGGGAACGCTGCCGTTCACCCTCCGACCAGAGGATGTCGAACAGGCAGAAACGCGCCTCTTCATTTGCGAAGATGGACGACTCCACAAGATGACGATCGATGTGAGCGGAACCCCGGCAGGAGAGACGGAACCGACCTCGTTCAGCATGCTGATCCGCCTGTACGATTTCAACAGTACCATCCGAATCATCGCGCCCGCAAACGCGCGACCACTGGCGCCGCCGTCGTTCGGTCTGCCGACGCCGACGCCCTGATCGGAAGCCGGGAACGGGGAACGGAGAACCGAGAACCGAGAACCGAGAACCGGGAACCAGGAACCGAGAACCAGAAACGGAGAGCCGGGAACCATGGACCATCCCACCCGCGCCCATCCGTCACGACCCGTGCCGATCCGTGTGCGCCCGCGCACCATTCTCGCGCGCGGAACCGAGAACCAGGAACGGAGAGCCGAGAACCATGGACCATCCCACCCGCGCCCATCCGTCACGACCCGTGCCGATCCGTGTGCGCTCGCGCACCATACCCGTGCGCAGAACCGAGAACCAAGAACGGAGAACGAACTATGACGCAACCCGCCGAGTATTTGTACGTCACAACGACAGGCGGCAGGTACGAAGTCATCGTCGCCCACGGCGCCTTCGATCACCTTCCGCACCATCTTCAGCGCATCGGTTTGCGCGGCGCCGCGTGGGTCATCAGCGACGACCAGGTGTTCCCGCGTTACGCCCCGGCGCTGATCGCGCGTCTGCGCGCCGCCGGGTACAATGCGCACGGGTATGCCGTGCCGCCTGGCGAACCGAGCAAAGACCTGGCAATGGCTGCGCGACTCTACGACTGGCTGATCGGCAACGGCGTCGAGCGGCGCGACACTGTGCTGGCGCTGGGTGGCGGCGTCATCGGCGACCTGGCAGGGTTCGTGGCTGCAACCGTATTGCGCGGCATCGCTCTCGTTCACCTGCCGACCACACTGCTGGCAATGGTCGACTCGGCAATCGGCGGCAAAACCGGCGTGAACCATTCGCTCGGCAAGAACCTGATTGGCGCGTTCCACCAACCGCGCTTGACGCTTGCCGACACGACCACGCTGGCGACTCTGCCGCCGCGTGAACTACGCGCTGGCTGGGCGGAAGTGATCAAACACGCCGTCATTCGCGACGCCGATCTGTTCGCGCACCTCGAAGCGATCACCGATCCTGCGTCTCTCCAGGGTGATGCGCTGGCAACGATCATCCGGCGCGCCGCCAGGGTCAAGATCGATATTGTCAACATCGATGAGCGCGAAACCGGCGAACGCATGCTTCTGAACTATGGGCACACCCTGGGGCATGCCATCGAAGCCGCACGCGGCTATGGCGACCTGCTGCACGGCGAGGCAGTCGCCATCGGCATGCACCTGGAGGCGCAGATCGCCCATCGCATGGGGATGGTTGACTCTCGGTTCGTTGAGCGTCAGCAGCGTCTGCTGCGCGCATATGGGCTGCCAACAAATCTGCCGCCCGGTGTGACTATTGACGACCTGATCGAACGCACGCTGCGCGACAAGAAGGTGCGGGCAGGGCGGGCGCGCTGGGCATTGCCGCTGGGAATTGGTGCGGCGACCGTGCGCGACGATGTGCCCGAAACAGTGGTGCGCGCCATTCTCGAGAAGGCGACCGACAGAAATGAGGGACCTGTATGACTGAACCGGACGTGCGCTGGATTCAACGGTTCAACCATTTCACCAGAGCATTGCGTCAACTTGAAAAATTCATCGCCAAAGGGGAGTTGAACGAACTTGAAGAACGGGGTTTAATCCAGGCATTCGAGTATACCTTCGAGCTATCCTGGAATGTCATCAAGGACTACTTCGAGTTGCAGGGCGATACCGGCATTCTCGGCAGCCGCGACGCCTTTCGTCTGGCATTTCGGCGCGGATTGATCGAACACGGCGATGTTTGGATGAGTATGATCAAAAGTCGCGCATTGACCAGCCATACATATAATGAGGAGATAGCACAGCAGGTTGCTTCGGCGATTGTGAATCAATACTACCCTGAGTTTGTCAGACTGCACGAAACGTTGACAAAACTGAAAGGCAATGGGGCATGACGCTGCGATTTGGCTTGAAAGAGTCGGTCATTGAAAGCATCTGCGATGTCCTCGCCCGTCATCCTGAGGTCGAGAAGGCGATCATTTACGGTTCACGCGCCAAAGGGACGTACAAGTACAACTCGGATATCGATCTGACACTCATCGGCGATGACTGCCTGACCTTTCTGGCGCTCACAAACATAATGGACGAACTCGACGACCTTTTGCTCCCTTACATGATCGACCTTTCCGTGCTGAGCCACATTGGCGATCCTGATGTTATCGACCACATTCAGCGTGTTGGGACCGTCTTCTACGAACGGAAGAAGTCTGAATGCGACGGGATGGGTTAGAGCGTGTCAGTGAGTGGGTGAAGACCGTGCCTTCACCCACCCAACCGCACTCTTCTCGAACAGGCTCTTAGCGGGGCCTGGCCAGACGAACAAACAGACGCTAAAGATGGACACAGGCTATCGCACTGATTGCAGCGCGCTGCGCCTTGGCGTCAACCTTTTCGAGACAGACGACGATTTCCTTTCGCCTGAACCTGTCGCCTCTCACCGTACTATCAATGGCAGAACCACGCGCTCAGTCAGGCAGATGGCGTTGAAATCGTGGTTGATCCCATCGGGCGGCACGGTCACTGTGCGCTGAACAGGCGCAATCGTGCAGCCTGGCGCACTGACGGTAAGTGTGTAGACGCCAGCCGGGAGATCGGTCATCGTATAGAACCCCTCAGCATCCGTCGCGGCGCTCTGCGCACCTGCCTGCACCGTCGCGCCCGCCACGCCGCGCCCCGCCCCGTCGGTCACGCGCCCGCTGATGCGATAGGTGAGCGAGCGGCACAGCGCTGAAATCCTGCCCGCTCACGTCGCTGCTGACCGTCACGGTGCGACTGACCGACGTGATCTGATAGATGCTCAGCGCCGCAGTGAGGGTGTAGGTTCCCATCGGCAGCCCGCTCAGCGTGTAGAACCCGTCGGCATCGGTGGTGGCGCTCTGCGCGCCTGCCCGCACCGTCGCACCCACCACGCCGCGCCCGGCGTTGTCGGTCACGCACCCGCTGATCGTGCAGCGATCGGGATTCAGGAGAAGGACGTACAGGTCGGTCTGCGACGTTATAAATGCCTGACCGCAGATCATCGCGCGGGCGAATGCCGGTTCCGGCAGAACCTGGACAGTTCCCTCGGTAGTCCCGTCTGAGAGCCAGAATTCGCCTGTTATACCAATGACCTGTGACCACCCGGCATGGTCACCCCGAGCAAAGCGAGGGGTCGTGCGCGACCCGCTCAGATTCCTCGCTGAGTTTACCCTGAGCGAAGCGAAGGGCTCGGAATGACCAGCATGCGGCATCTTCAGTCGTCATTGGCATTCGACCATGAACGTGCCGTCGGTTGTGCCGTCGCTGCGCCATAATTCGTGTCCGTGAACCCCATCATTGGCGACAAAGAAGAGAACATCGCCGACGACGTGGAACCGCGAGAGATCGGCGCCATCAACGCCGGGGCGGATGTCCTTCACCAGGCGCGTGCCGTCGGTTGTGCCGTCGCTGCGCCACAACTCAGGACCATGGATTCCATCATTGGCGATGAAGAAAAACACACCGTTGATTACTACAGAGTCGTGCCAATTGACATCATACGCTTTCTGGAACGACTTCACCAGAACAGGTTCACTTGCAGAAGCGACGGACGCCGGCACAAGCAGGGGAAGAAGAGCGACGATGGCGATGAGTGCGAGCGAAAGAAGCGGGCAAGTGCGATGATGGCTGCGATGCATGGACAAATCCTCCTGATCGATTGGTTGTACAGCAGAGTTGGCGGAAGATCGCGCTTCGCTTTTGGAATGTCATCTCATGTAACGCAACAATGCGGCAGAGGTTGCACCTGATCTGTGGGCATGGTATACTTTCGCGTCATCGACGGATGCCTCCCAAGGGAGGAGCCTATGAAACTGCGCCACAGCGCTCGCACCGATGTCGGCAGAACGCGGGATCACAACGAAGATGATTTTGGCGTCGGCGAAGGCGCAGGAGTCGCTCAGCACGGCGAGTTGCTGGTCGTCTGCGACGGAATGGGGGGACACGCTGCCGGCGAGGTTGCCAGCCGCCTCGGCGTCGAAACCATCCTCAGCGCCTACTATAGCGACAATTCCCCGGATCGGGTCGATGTGCTGCGTCGGGCGTTCGAGCGCGCCAATGAGCGCATCCATGCTGAAGGGCGCGGCGCGATGGGCACTACCGGCGTCGCGGCGCTGTTCTACAAAGGCATGCTGCACGTCGCCAACGTCGGCGATAGCCGCGCATACCTGATCCGCAACGACGACATCTGCCAGATTTCACGCGACCACTCGCTCGTCGGCGAGCAGGTGGCGGCTGGCGTCATCACTGCCGACCAGGCAAAATCCAGTTACTACCGCAATGTCATTACTCGCGCGCTGGGGTATCAACCGGAGGTGCAAGTCGATCTGTTCCACCTGCCGTTGCAGGTCGGTGATACGATTGTGCTCTGCTCCGACGGGTTGCACGGGCTGGTCAGCGATGAGGAGATCGGTGCAATTGCCCGCTCGATGCCCCTTGCCGACGCGGTTGATCGCTTGATCGACCTGGCAAACGAGCGCGGCGGCACGGACAATATCACGACGATCATTGCGCACGTCGATGAACTCGATAATGCGGCAACCTTCGCTGACCTATCGGATGCCGCCCGCACAACGGTTGAATTTCCGGCGCCAACGACGGCGGCGACCATTGAATTTCCGGCAACTGCCAGCCTGACGCCGGCAGTTGCTGAGCCTGCGACGATTCGCACGGCGCCGCTGCCCGTTGCGCCTCCCCCCGCCCCTCCGCCGGTTGCGGCGCCTGATCCGCGCGATACGCCCGCGCCACGGCGAATGCACTGGATCGGCGCAACACTTGCTACCGTTCTGTTTACCGGGCTGGTGTTTGTGACTCTGTTCGTTGCCTATCCATCCGTGCTGGCGCCGGGGCAGGAAAGCCCCGCTTTGCCTGAAACGTCGCCTACTGCCGCGCCAACCCAGGCGCCGCCAACCGCTACCCTGCCCCCTCCGACCCAACCGCCAACCGAAGCCCCCGCCATTCTTCCGGTTGCAACCGAAACCCCCGTGCCGACTGCATCGCCAGCGCCGACGACAACGCCTTCTCCGGTCGCTACCGGTACGCCAACGCCCACGGTTGCGCCGGCCATCACCGCCACGCCGGGTGCGTCGCCATCCACGCCGATCGCAACGGCGACCCGCACGCCCATTCCGCTGACGTTGCCGACGCGCACGCCGTAACGACCGCGCCATATCCCGGCAAGGCATGGTACAATCATCGCATACGTGTTCGTATTGGAGTGGAAACAGTATGCCGATACGGGTGCTCGATGCAACCGTTGCTGCGCAGATCGCCGCTGGCGAAGTAATCGAACGTCCGGCGTCAGTCGTGCGCGAACTGGTCGAAAATGCGCTCGATGCCGGGGCGCGCCGCATTGTCGTGGAAGCGCGCGGCGGCGGGTTGCGCGAGATCCGGGTGCAGGACGACGGGTGCGGCATTCCTGCCGATGAAGTCGAACTGGCGTTTGCGCGCCACGCAACCTCGAAACTATCCACAGCCGATGATCTCTGGTCGATTGCAACGCTTGGCTTTCGCGGTGAAGCGCTCCCGTCAATCGCGGCAGTGGCGCAGGTAATCTGCGTTACTCGCGCTGCCGGCGCCGACGTGGGCGTCGAACTGCGGATTGCCGGCGGCGAGGTGCAGGCGATTATGCCACGCGGATGCTCGCCAGGCACGACAATCAGTGTACGCAACCTGTTCTACAATACGCCGGTGCGGCGCGATTTCCTCCGTTCCGACGCCGCCGAGTCCGCCGCGATTACGTCCGTCGTCACGCAGTATGCGCTTGCCTACCCCGAAGTGCGCTTCAGCCTCGTCATCGACGGGCGTGCCACGCTTCAGACCAGCGGCAACGGCGATCTGCGCGCCGCCACAATCGAGATTTACGGGCTTGATGTTGCGCGCCAGTTGCTGGCAATCGATGCTGCCGTCGGCGAGGGTGTCGATCTGGTCCAGGTGCGTGGGTTGGTGTCGCCGCCGGGGCTGACCCGCAGTTCACGCGCGGCTATCCACCTGTTCATCAATCGTCGCGCTATTCAACCGCGCGGGCAGATTGCAATTGTGCTCGAAGAGGCATATCACACGCTGCTGATGAAAGGTCGCCATCCTATGGCGATTTTGAACATCACGGTGCATCCCGCAGCGGTCGATGTCAATGTCCATCCAACCAAGAGCGAGGTCAAATTCCGCAATACGACGCAGGTGATGAGCGTACTGGGGCGAGCGGTGCGCACCGCGCTCCTGGAAAGCGGCGTGCGTCCCTGGGAAGAACCAGGCGTCCCTGCATCGCTCGACACGGCGCAGCGCCGCTTTGAACTGCGGCGCCTGGGAACATCCCCCGAAAGCGCCTGGGATGCGCCATCCTGGATGACGGCGGGCGATAAGCACGGGGAAATACCGGCGATGGACGACCGGCGCGCTGTTGGGCAGAGCAGCGCGTGGGAGCGTGAGCCGGCGCCACCCGACGCACAACTCATCACGCACGCCTCGAAATTGCCGCCGTTGCGGATCGTCGGACAGATCGCCCAATCCTACATTGTCGCCGAGTCGCCGGATGGGATGTATCTCATCGATCAGCACGCTGCGCACGAACGCATCACCTACGAGCGGTTGATGGCGCAACGGGGCGCCGGCGCGATTGAACGCCAGGAACTGCTGATCCCGCAGGTGATCGATCTGCCGCCGACGGCGCAGGACGTGCTGCTGGATGCCGCCGACCGGTTGGCGGAGTGGGGGTTTGCTGTCGAACCATTCGGGCGCAGCCTGCGCATTCGCGCTATTCCGGCAGTGCTCTATCCCGGCGATCTGGCGACAGCACTGCTCGAAATCGCCGATCACCTGAGCGGTCGTGGCGGAACAACGCCACACGACTGGCGTGAGGCGCTGCTGATCACCCTCTCGTGCCATACCTCGGTGCGCAGCGGGCAAACCCTCTCGTTCGACGAAATGCGCGGATTGGTGCTGCAACTGGAGCGCTGCTCATCGCCACGCACCTGTCCCCACGGTCGTCCGACGATGATTCTGCTGACGACGACCCAGATCGAGCGCCAGTTCGGCAGGATTAAGTAGGCGTCACGTCGCCCCAGAGGTAGGCGGCGATCTGCGGCGAAAGGGTAATCTGCCGGTCATCGCGTTGAAGCGTGACGCCGTACACCGGAGAGACATCAATCACAGCAAACTGCTCACCCGGCACCAGATGGCTGTTCTGTAAGTACCGAATCAGCACCGTATCTTCTTCTGCCTCTTCCGCGATGCGCCGCAGGGTAAAGACGCCGCCAGGAGTCGCCTGATCGAGGCGCACCGTGCCGGCATAGACGTCGCAACGTCCAGGAATGGGATTGCCGTGCGGGCACGTGGTCGCCTCGCCGACCAGTTCCTCGATCCGTTCTTCCAGACGCGGCGAGAGCGCGTGTTCGAGGCGCACCGCTTCCTCGTGAATTTCGTGCCACTGCATGCCCATCACATCGACGAGGAAACGCTCCAGAATGCGGTGTCGCCGTACCATGGCTTCCGCCAGACGAAACCCTTCGTCGGTCAGCAAAATCTCACCGCGCCCATCGCGCACGATATAGCCGCGATCCTCCATACGGCTCACCATATCGGCGACAGTTGGGGGGGTCACATGCATCCATTCCGCCAACCGCGCGCTGATAACCGGTTCGCCACGCGCCGCCAGGTAATAGATAACCTCCAGATACTCGCGCATCTTTTCGGTTGGTCCGGCGTCGCCCGGTTTGCGTCGTGCTCTGGCGTGTCGAGTTGTGTCAGCCATCATTGTTTCCTTGCCTGGTGATACGTTGATTATAGCAGAAATGCACCGTCAACGTCGCGCTCGATACGCCGCACCTCGACAATCGCCTCTGGGTTGATCGGTCCGTAGATGTGAGGGAAGAGCGGCGCCAGGGGTGTGCCAGCAGGACGCTCCCAGCGCACTGGCACGGTCAACCGTTCGACATCGATGACCAGCAGCACAAAATCGCCCGGCGTCCCACGATACAGCGCATTGGCGACGCGCACCATCAGTTCTTCGCCCTCGGTGCAGTGCACGAACCCATCCACCGCAAACTCTGCCGGAACATAGGGTTCGTGCGCGGGCCACATCGTCCAACGTTCAGCCGGCGCCATATGGAAGATAATCCTTGCGCTCATGGCATCTCCAGTTCGTTCAGCGCAGTGTGCACCGGCGCCAGCGCCGGCGCCAGGCGCAGAAACGCTTCACGGTAGATGCGCTCGTACAGCGCGTGCAGCGCATCATCAGGCGCGACCGTTCGCGCGCACACCCGCAACGCGCCGACCGCTTCGTCTTCACTGCCGTAGACGCCCGCAGCGATCCCGCCAAGCGCCGCAGCGCCCAGAGCAACGCTCTCGTCGATATCCAGCACCTGGATCGGTCGCCCCAACACATGGGCTTTGATACCCATCCAGACCGGCAGGCGCGTGCCGCCGCCGATTGCGCGGATCGTCCTGGCGCGCATCCCCAGCATCTGCTCCATATGGTCGAGCATGTGCCGCCACTCGAACGCCAGACCTTCATAGACCGCGCGCGCCAGCGCGGCGCGTCCGCTGCTGACGGTCAAGCCAACGAACGCCCCCCGCTCTCCGGCGGTCAGATGCGGCAGGAACAGCACGCCCAGACTGCCCGGCGGCGCCGCAACTGCCAGCGCTTCGATCTCCGCCACTGCTGTGTGGAGCGATGCGCCGGGCGCGACAATGCCGCGCATCCATTCGACCGCCGCGCCGCTGCTGAACAACCCGTCCATCACGTAATAGCGGTCGCGCGCCACGTGCGCACCGAAGGTCACGTGCGTCCAGGACGACACATTGGCAATAAACAGACGCTCATCGAGCGGAACATCATCGAGCGGCAGAAACGCCGCTTCCGCTGTGCCCATCGAGTCGAGACAATCGCCAGCGCGGCGCACGTCGGCTGCCAGCGCACCGCACACATGGTCGTGCCCGCCGGCGCCGACGACCGTTCCAGGCGCCAGCCCGGTTGCCGCCGCCGCTTCCGGCGTAACCACGCCGATGCGCGTGCCGCTCGCCACAGGTTCAGGGAGCAGATCGCCGCGCAACCCGGCGCGATCGATCAACACATCCGACCAGCGGCGCGCGCGCAGGTCGAAGAGCATGCTGCGCGACGCCAGCGAGTAATCGGTTGCGCGCGCGCCGCACAGTCGAAAGGCGATATAATCGGCGACGTGCAGCCAGGTTGTCGCGGCGGCATACCCATCCGGCTCATAGTCGCGCAGCCATTGCAATTTGAAGACTCCATAGATCGGCACAGGCAGCATGCCGGTCAGGCGAAACGTCTCCAACGGATCATCATGCACATTCCAGCGTTGCACATACGGAGCAGTGCGCCGATCATACCAGGCGATGATCGGGGTGAGCGGCGCACCGCTCGCGTCAACCAGCACGCCGGCTTCACCGACGCTTGCCACTGCCAGCCCGCGCACCCGCCGGGGATCGTCGATGGATGCCAGCGCGCGACGGATCACATCGACAACTGCCTGCCAGAGAGCAGAGGGATCGTGCTCCGCCCAGCCCGGCTGCGGTCGTTCGGTGGGAGTGGCAATGCTGGCGGAAGCCGCAAGTGCGCCGTTCGTGGTGAAGATAAGCGCCTTGATGTTGGTCGTCCCAACATCAATACCCAGCAGCAGATCATCAGCCATATGGTTTCTCGTGAACAACTGGCATGACAATCATAGCACAAACGAAACCTCAAAAAAACAGCGACGTCGGATGGCGTCATCCAAACGTCGCTGCCAGAACGGCACGGACATGCCAGCAGAAGTGCGCAGCTACCAGAGCAAACCGCCGTCTACCTGAATGACCGAACCGGTAACGAAACTCGAGTCGTCCGATGCGAGGAAGATGTACACGGCGGCGACCTCTTCCGGCTTGCCAAGGCGACGCAGCGGCGTGCGTTCCTGAACCGTATGGATCACCTTTTCGGGAATTGTACTGATCATCTCAGTGGCGATAAAGCCAGGAGTCACCGCATTGACACGCACACCGGAGGGACCAAGTTCACGCGCCCAGGTCTTGGTCATCGCAATGACGCCACCTTTGGTGGCAGCATAGTTCGACTGACCAAAGTTGCCGTACAGACCGACAATCGAGCTGACATTGATAATCGACCCGCTGCCCTGCGCGGTCATATGCGGCGCCACTGCTCGCGCACACAGCCAGACGCCTTTGAGATTGACATTGATCACGGCGTCCCACTGTTGTTCGGTCATTTTCACCAGGCGCGCATCGCGCGTAATGCCGGCATTATTGAGCAGCACATCGATCCGCCCACCCCATGCCAGCACCGTCTCAACCATCGACTCCACCGATGCCGCCTGAGAGACATCGGCCTGGACGGCGATCGCGCGTCCGTCCTGTCTGGTAATTTCAGCCACCGTCGCCTCGGCGCCGGCCATATTGATATCGACGACGGCAACGCGCGCGCCCTCGCGCGCGAAGGCAATCGCAGTCGCTTTGCCAATGCCGTGGCCCGCACCGGTCACAATTGCCACCTTATCTTTCAGGCGCATCGTCTTGTCTCCTCGTTCGTGATAACCGTCATTTAGATCGATCGATCGGCGAGCCAGGCATCGATTTGCGGCCACAGACCACGACGCGCCCCGCTGCCAGCCATAATACCGATATGACCGCCTGGCATAATGATCTGATGTTTATCGATGCTGCTCACGCGATCCAGGATGGTTTCCGACTGGCACGGCGGGACGATATGATCCTGCCGCGCGATAATGTTGAGCAGCGACGCTTTGATGTCTCCCAGGTTGACCGGGCGCCCGCGCATGATCCAGGTACCGTTCATCAACCGATTTTCGCGGTAGAGATCGACGACCAGTTGACGATAGGCAGCGCCAGCAAACGGCACCCCATCGCTCACCCAGGTATTCATCGCCTGCCACGACTCGACGATCTTCGGGTCATCGAGGTTATCGAGCAAGCGCAGGTAATTACCAACCAGATTTTCGACCGGCTTGAGCAGTTTGCTGCCGACATCGATCATTTCGCCAGGGTAGTTGCCCGTCTGCTCCAGAATGGCGTCGAGGTTGAAATATTCCTCCTTCAGCCACTTGGGAAACGGACCCATCGCGCCCTTGTTGGAAAAATCAATCGGCGCCGTCAGCAGGATCAGATTGCGCAGACCGTCGTCCGGGCGCATTGCCGCATAGATCGCTGCAAGCGTTGCACCGATGCACCAACCGAGCATACTGAAATCGCGCTGCCCGCTGTGCATCTGCATGCGGCGCACCGCACGCGGCAGATACTCGAGCGCATAATCATCGAACGTCAGGTGCGCATCTTCTGGACCGGGGGCGCCCCAATCGACCAGGTAGACGTCGTACCCCTGCTGAACCATGTATTCGACGAAGCTGTTGCCTGGGCGCAGGTCGAAGATGTAGGGCTTATTGATCAACGCAAAGACGAGCAGCAACGGCACCCGTTTGCGCTTCTCCGCCGGCGCCTGCGGGTAGTAATGATACAGAGTGGTCTTATTGAGCGTCCAGATCGCCTCTTTTGGCGTCTGCGCCACCTTTGCCCGTTGTTTTCCCGTGGCGATCTTGACGCCCATTTCATAGGCTTTCCCCAAACGTTCAACTTCGGCGTACAGGTTCTTCGCCACTGTCGCCGGATCTACGGGAAAGAGCGTCGTCTCAGGCGACGTCGTCATTGACCTGCTCCTTGCTACTCAAACGCGGCATCTACCGCACCGGTTTAAAAGCCCTCGATGGCGTGATCTTCCTTAACCTCCTCAGGCGTTGGCGGCTCCGGATCGGGCGGCGCCGGACGCGGCGCTTTGCGGCGCTTCTGGGATGCGTCCACCGGTTCGAGCGCCGCCTGCTGGAGTCGCTCGATCAACTGAAGCATCTGATCGGCTTTGTGATCGAGCGCCGCCAGGCGCTGCTCCATACCGTTGAGTTCTACGCCTTCCTGCTTATTCTGTTCGAGTTGCTCGGCGAGCATCTCGACAATCACCGGCGTTTGCGTGCGCAACGCATGCGCCAGTTGATCCAGTTTGATTTCGATATCGTCCAGGCGCATTTCGATATTCGTCACCCGACGCGCCAGGGTGGTGAGCTCCTCGCGCGACGGCAGGTTCAGCCGCGCCAGCGACGTCTTCATCGAGGTGTTGATCAGGTTCTGGAGCGGCGCCGACGCGATCAGGTACGAGTCGAGCGTCGCTCCGACCCAGCGCGCAAACGTCTCGGTATTGACCAGGTCGATCATGGCCTTGGCCCACGCGTCGAGCGTTGCATCGCGGGCCTTGATCAGGTTGCCAATCGGATCGTTCGGATCGAAGCCGTTTTTCTGGCCCATCAGCGTCTCCTTCGACAGGTTCGCCCGACAAGGGCGGGTTGGATTTCTGGGGGTCTGTTGTTGTCTCACGGCGCTTTCGGGCGTGCGTTCGCGTAGGGGATAAAAAAGACGCGCCCTGCGCAACCGTTTCTGTCATGAGGGTAGTCGGAACAGTTACAGAGAGGATACATCTTTCGGACACGTATGCGCTGCGGTAATACAACGAAATTGGAGCAATGGGTCCAGGCATGCATTGTCAGGCGGCAAAGAAGCGCGTCCCTGCTGCGATGCGCCTCGGCTGGCGACTGAAGTCGCGCCGGGCAGACGTTCCGCCGGGCGTCCGCCTTGCGTGGAGGCCACCGTTCCCCTCTGCGCAGGCGGACGGTCGGTCGCAGGCCTATCAGGGTCGATTTCAATCGCTGGCAGCCGTAGCATCGTTTCCTGACACATCATGCCTGCACCCCGGAGCAACATGGGTCTTGACAACCTGTGATTTGTGAGATAGGATATGGGTGGTTTTGAGAGGTTGCTCCCTGGTAGGCGCGGCTTCACGCAAACACAGGTTACTGCTCCGGCCCGTCGAAAGACGCTCAGGGGCGCACAGCAGGCTCGGCTTAAGGGCTTTGCCAAAGTAACTGCGGCGCTGCCGCTACGTTGTGTGACAGCTTAAGCTCAACCGGAGGGGGAGTGTTCGTGAGAGCGTTCAACCCCTTCGGCGTTACCGGAGGGGTTTCTGTTTGGGGCGAAATCATGGACGAAGGCGGTCATCGTAGTCAGCGGCGCAGCGCCGCAACAGCATTCCCGGACGCACCTCCTCTCGCCAGTGTCGCGTAGCGTTGTCTGCGCTTCCTCTGTGACACCCTGGCGAGCGTGCTGCGCCAGGGTTGTTTGTTGAGCGCACGCTCGATGTGCCCGGTGCACATCCGTCATCTCCGGCGTTGCGCTGCTGTCTTCCAGGTTTCAGGCAACAATCCGTTTTGCGCCGTGCGGGCGTCTGTCCCTTGCTGACCAGACGGCAGGGTATGGTTTGCTCTGCACTGCGCCTGATGCCGGTCAGCGCCGATCACCTGATCGTGCGCATGGTTTGTTGCGCCCTGCGACGGAAACAGTTCTTCATTTGTGCACGATGAACGGGAAGATGAAAGGGGGAACCCGCGATGCTGACGATTCGCTGGACGATGAACAAAGACGGGCGTCTGACGGCGACCTTCGTGCGCCCGCAGACGCTGCGCCCGCTCTCGCTGGCGCCCACTACGCCACAACTGCTGTCGGTCAATGGTCGCCGGACACAACCCGCCGCAATGCCGCAGCGTGCCGCGCCCGGCGGGCGAATGCCGGAACCAGCGCCTGAGGCGGCAGGCGCCGGTTGATTCTGTTGATGAAGTGGAATAAGCGCTTATCTGGAGGAGAAAAGCATATGCTGGCTACCCTGATCCTCTATCGTAGGGCGATGCTGCGATGGGTGTTGATCGACGCCGTGCAGCGCGCCTGGCGCCGCCATCAGGTGATTGTGCCGCTCTATCGGCACCTGGCAGCCCTGGCGCCTGATGAGCAGCGCGAAATCGTGTTGCTACTCATGGCTGAACACGAAGTTCGCCATCAGCAGCAGTATGCGCGAATGCTGGCACGGCTGCACGCGCCGTTGCCTGCAAGTTTCGACTCTTTCGACCGCATCTGGCTCTGGTTGCTACCGCGCTGTAGTCCAACGATTGCGCTGCGCTGGACGGCGTGGACCGAGCAGCGTGATGCGCGGGCGATTCTGGAGGCTATGGCGCTTCTGAGAATCTGAATAACCCTGTGCCGCTGTGATGACGAGCGCCAGACGTCCGGTGGCTGAAGCCGTAGGCTACGGGCTGCGAAGCCCGCCTGCGCGGGCTGGCCCGGATAAGCCTTGAAATGACCAGAAGCCCCTGGCAACAACGACGTTGCTTTCAACCGGCGATACACACGACAGTCGCTCAACTTTCGTATGTTAGGAGGCTGCCCATGCGCGTAATGTTTCCCGATGCTGGCGTGCTGCGCCCGCGCCTCAAACTCACACTGTGGGATGTTGTCGTTATTCCGCTGATCATCGTCATCATTCTCTTGCTGACGATCGCCTTTCAGGGCGCGTCTCAGCCGTTCGACGTCGCCGCGACGCCCGATCTGACGGTTAGCCTGGATCCGATCAATTTGCCCTACTACGGGCTGCGGACGGTGTTCCGCATGTTTCTGGCGGTGCTGTTGAGCCTGCTCTTCACGTTCACGGTTGCGACGCTTGCCGCCAAATCGCGGCGCGCCGAGACGGTGATTATCCCGGCGCTGGACTTCCTTCAGTCGTTGCCGATCCTCGGCTTTCTGACGGTGACGACGGCGATTTTTATCGGCATGTTCCGCGGCAGCCTGCTTGGGCTTGAGGCAGCCAGCATCTTTGCGATCTTCACCTCGCAGGTCTGGAATATGGCGTTTAGTTTCTATCACTCGCTGATTACTACTCCCAGGGAACTGCGTGAAGCCGCTGCGGTGCTGCGCCTCTCGCCCTGGAAGAAGTTCTGGAATCTCGACGTTCCGTTTGCGATGCCCGGATTGATCTGGAACACGATGATGTCGGTGTCGGGCGGCTGGTTCTTTGTGGTCGCTTCTGAGGTCATCTCGGTGGTCGGGCGCGACAATGACCAGTACCTGCCGGGGATCGGCTCGTACATCGCCCTGGCGATCGAACAGGCGGACATTGGTGCCATGGTCTATGCCGGTCTGACGCTGCTGATCATCATTTTGATCTATGACCAGGTGATCTTCCGCCCGATCGTCGCCTGGTCCGAAAAGTTCAAGTTCGAGCAATCCGAAGCGCAGGAAGTGGCGCAGTCGTGGATGCTGCGCCTGTTGCAGCGGTCGGGGTTCGCTGGCAGCCTGAGCGCAATCGGCGCCGCAATCCGGCGGAGCGTCCCGACCATCCCGGTCAGAGAAGTTCCCGGTTCGCCGGTTGAGGTGCAACCTGACCCCCGGCCGATTGATCGGGCGATTGACCGGGTCTGGTACGCGATTGTTATTGCCGTGACGCTGTGGGCAGTCTGGGTTCTGGCGACCTACATGTTCGGTTCAGGACTGGGATTCGCCAGCGGGCGCGTGCTGGCGGCAAACCCGAATGTGAACACCGATCTCGATCCAGAGATCGCTCGCCAGTTTGCCGCGTTCGGGGTGACGGTCAACCCGGATCAGACGGTCTGGCTGTCGGATGTCTGCGCAGCGACGGCTGGTGGGACGCAGGCAAGCGCAGATCTGGCGGCATTGTTGCGCAACGAGCGCGTCGGAGCGCCGGACGACCTGGCCGCCGCCTGCGCGGCGCCGATGGTGCCAGCCGGTAAGGTTGCCTGGTCGGAGGTGTTGGAGTGCCTCTGGCTCGGATTGCTCACCACCGTGCGGGTCGTGATCTGGATCGGCATCTCCACGCTGGTATGGACGCCGATTGGCGTCTGGATCGGGCTGCGTCCGCGGGTCGCGCAGTTCGCGCAACCGCTGGCGCAGTTCGCGGCGGCATTCCCTGCCAACCTGCTCTTCCCTGTTGCAGTGGTGCTCATTGCCACATATGCGTTGCCGCAGAACCTGTTCCAGGCGCCGCTGATGATCCTGGGGGCGCAGTGGTACATCCTGTTCAACGTGATCGCCGGCACGGTCAGCATTCCGAATGACCTGAAAGAAGCGGCGCAGGTGCTGGGACTGCGGGGTTGGGCATGGTGGCGCAAACTGATTATTCCGGCGATCTTCCCGGCGTTCGTCACAGGAGGAATTACGGCATCGGGAGGATCGTGGAACGCCTCGATCGTCTCCGAGGTCGTGTCGTGGGGCGCTACGACCCTTACCTTGAGCGGTCTGGGCGCCTACATTGCCTATTGGAGCACCGGCGAGTTCAATCCGCACGTCGGGTTGGGCATGCTGGTGATGGGTTCGCTCGTGCTGGCGTTCAACCGGTTGTTCTGGCGATGGCTCTACGCCCTGGCTGAAACGCGCTTCCGCCTGGATTAGTCGAAAGGAGAACTTCGATGGCGACCACGTTTACACCAAAGACGACAGCGAGCGTCGGAAAAGTCATCCTGAGCGCCCGCAATCTGCATAAAATCTTCAAGACCCCCGAAGGAAACGATCTGCTGGTTCTGGATACCATCAATCTGGACCTGGCAGAAGGCGAGATTGTCGCACTGCTGGGTCGCTCCGGCTCTGGCAAGTCGACGTTGCTGCGCTGCCTGATCGGGCTGATCTCCCCGTCGAGCGGCGAGGTGCGCTACCGCAACCGGTTGGTGACCGGACCGATGCCGGGGATGGCGATGGTCTTCCAGTCGTTTGCTCTCTTTCCCTGGCTGACGGTGCTGGAGAACGTCGAACTCGGCCTGGAGATGCAGGGCGTCCCGGAAGGCGAACGGCGGCGGCGGGCGCTGGGGGCGATTGATCTGATCGGTCTCGACGGATTCGAAAGCGCATATCCGAAGGAGTTGTCCGGTGGCATGCGCCAGCGAGTCGGGTTTGCCCGCGCCCTGGTGACCAACCCCGACGTGCTGTTGATGGACGAGCCGTTCTCGGCGCTCGATGTGCTGACTGCCGAGAACCTGCGCGCCGAGTTGCTCGATCTGTGGGAAGAGCGACGCATTCCGACGCGGGCAATCCTGATGGTGACGCATAACATCGATGAGGCGGTCCTGATGGCTGATCGGGTGCTCATCCTCAGTTCCAATCCGGGACGGATCATCAGCAGCCAGCAGATCGACCTGCCGCGCCCGCGTGATCGCAATGATCCCGCGTTTCTTGCCGCCGTCGAGACGATCTACCGGGCGATGACGACGCCGGAGGCGGCATTTGCCGGCGCCGCAGCGGTTGAGATTGATCATGCAAGCCTTGGTATGCGGCTCCCGGAAGCGGAGGTGGCGCAGATAATCGGGTTGATCGAACGAGTGGAAGCCGGTCCGGATCGCGGACGTGACGATCTGCCGGCGCTGGTGGCGGAGATGCAACTCGATGCGGACGATCTCTTCGTCATCACCGATGCGGCTGAGTTGCTGGGCTTCGCGCAGACCCGCGAAGGGGACATCACCCTGCTACCGGAAGGCGTGAAACTGGCGCGGAGCGACATCCAGGAGCGCAAGGTCATTTTTGCCGAGCACCTGATGAATCGTGTGCCGCTGGTGGCGCATATCCGGCGCGTGCTCGCCACCCGGCCCGACCATCGTGCGCCGCGTGAGCGGTTCCTTACGGAACTGGAAGATTTCATGGGGGCTGAAGAGGCAGCGCGCACGCTCGATACGGCAATTGAATGGGGGCGCTACGCCGAACTCTTCGAGTACGACGCGCGCGAGGGGCGGCTGCGCCTGCCGGAGAATGGCGGGTGACGAAGGTGATGGTCATGTGGGACGCACGCGATGGACGAACGCTGTAGAGGCGCCCCTTGTGGGCCACCATATACGCCAAAGTGTGACTCGCTGGGAGTGCAACAGCGGCATGTCTGGATTTCATAGCTTCGCCATCTTCGTTTATCATAAAGATGTGTGAGGCGCTGGAATGTCGCCATAGCGGGGATTGGCTTCAGGTAACCGCGGCTCTTTCATGCTGTGACGGGCTTCTCGACGACAGCGGCGCTTCAAGGCGGAGAGGAGATGCGTGGAGAAGGTGTTATGCAGGATATTGTCACCGAACTCGTGCGGTTGCTGGGACCGATCAATCTTGATGTGATCTTTCGGCTCGTGCTAACGATGATACTGTGTGGGCTGGTTGGTCTTGAACGTTCGGGTCACGAGCGGGCAAGCGGCTTTCGCCCGCATATTCTGGTGGGGTTGGGCGCCTGCCTAGTGACGATGGCTGGGGCATATGGCTTTGCCGACCTGACCGGCGAGCGCGATGCGCTGCGGGTCGCCAGTTACGTGGTTTCGGGGATCGGGTTTATGGGGGCTGGTGCGATCCTGCGCCACGGCACGACGGTGCGCGGTTTGACGACTGCTGCCACCCTGTGGGGCTGCGCTGGCATTGGCGTCACGGTGGCGACCGGGCTGGGATGGCTGGCGATTGCTGGCACCGTGCTGTTCCTGGTCACACTGACGATTCTTGAGTGGTTCGAGATGCGGCTCAACTTTGGCAGTCCGGTGAGCCGGCTCCGCATCCACCTGCACGACGACAACCGCGCCGTCGGAAAGGCGCTCGATGCGCTCGCTCGCCTGGGTGCGCCGGTCAAACGCGCCACGGTGCTGCCCGGCGCTGGAACCTCGGCGCTGCTGGATGTCGAACTTGCCCGGGCGCTCACCGCCGATCAGGCGCCGCTGCTGGCGAAGCAACTGTTGACGCTCAAAAAGTATGTCGTGCAGGTCGATACCACTGTCGCGCCGCTGGATGAACCTTCCGATGACGAGGAACTGGCTGAAGCGCAAGAGGGAGAAGTGGCGCCACTCAACCTGAGTGACGATGACCTGCTGCGGGATCTCAACGACTCGGACGAAAAAGAGAAAACGCTAGCGCCGCGCGCGTAATGCCTGGTCTCTCATCATGGTCTCAGACCCGCCCTGCGCTCTGAAGCATGCGCTTGCGTTTGCCCGCGAGGAAATCTCTGGTATAATGGCGGCGTTGCGCCCCCGTCGTCTAGAGGCCAAGGACGCCACCCTTTCAAGGTGGAGATCACGGGTTCGAATCCCGTCGGGGGCGCCAGGGTTCCTAATCCACGAAGAACACGAAGGATCACGAAGAACGGTGATTCCTTCTCTATAGATAGACGTTGCATTGTAACGTCTCTCCTCTGCGCAACGTCGCTGCGGTCTGCATCGCAATTCGTCAATCACCGACACCATTGCCCCCATCCTCGTGGCACTCGATGATCCGCTCAATTGGAACGCTGACCGTCATGCGACGGGCGCGGTGCGGGCTTGTGCGTCCTACCACAGCGGCAACCACAATGCTGATGTCATCCGTCGGCTCGTTCCGATCAAGTTCCATCGCACGGTTGAGCAACGCTTCAGCAAGCGCCGTGGCAGGATCATCAGACTCGCTGCGCCACCCTGCCAGGTAGTTGCCAAGCTCCATATCGACGCCATACCGTTCGCCTGCCTTGAGCAACCCATCGGTGAACATGACAATCTGCAACCCGGAATGGAGCGCCAATTCGGTGATCACCGGCCTGGTCGACGGATACAATCCGATGGGTGTCGACGGTTCATTGTGCAACTGCACCTGTTCCGCACTCAGCACGAAGAAAGGCGCCGGGTTGTTGCGCGAGACGCGCAGACTGCCGCTGGCGAAGTCGATGGAAAGGATGTTGAGCGTGGCAGACGCCTGTCCCATGCGATAGGTGTACAGATAGTCGTGGACGGCGCGCGCCACTATGCCGTCGCGCGCGCCATCTTTGAGTTGCGAAATCGCGCGCGTGGCTATCAGGTTGCTCAACGTTTTGGCGCCGCGCCCGCTCCCCTGCCCGTCCACCAGAACGACTGAGAGACCGCCGCCGGGCCGCTCGATTACTTCGAGGGTGTCGCCGCTCTCAGAAGCGCCATAGCGGGGAACTTTGACAACGGCGATATCTATGTGCAGCATGGTTGTTCTCACATGGATGTCATTGCGATTCGAACATTTCTTTCTTCATTGTAGAACGATGGAGAAGTCATCGCAAGAGGGATGGGAGGCGAGAGGCAAGAGAGGGTGCAGTTGAAGGAAGGTAGCATGGGACACGGAGGGGCGCACCTGCCATGTGCCCGTCAGACCGGTGCATGTTGCCCGGCGCGAGTGGGTGGCGGGCAAGGACGCCCGCGCACCGATGAGGAGTGAGGGAAAGATAGGGGCAGGGAACCAGGTTCTCAGTTCTCAGTTCCTGGTTCCCTTGCCACCTCATCTTTCACCCTAACCCTCAACCGTCTTCAGCAGTTCGACGGTTGGCTTCGCGGTCTCTTCAAGTTCCGCCTTGACATCCATCCAGACCTTCGCCGGGTCTTCGCCGGCAATCGTGATGCGCTCCAGCCCCTTGCCAATGATCTGGTCGCCGCCGCGAACGTAGACGCGCGCCGAGTCTTGCGGACGTGTCTTCGGCAGTTGCTCGACGGCGGTGCGGAAGTTCGGTCGTTCGGCGAGGTATTGCTTCATGCGCTCCGACTCGACTGCCGCCTTGCGCACCGGCATGTACCCTGTGCGCTGAGACCAGTCTACTGCCCACTCATCACCGGTGGCAAAGGCGATCCATTTCATCGCAGCCTGCTGCTTCTCGGCGGGCAATCCGGACAGAACTGCCATGCCTGCGCCACCGGTGCAGCATCCGAAGCCAGACGGACCCTCCGGCAGAAAACCGGTGCCAACCGGGAACTGCGCGTTCTTCTCAACGCCTGCCAGCGCGCCGGTGCTCAGCATCGCGCTGGCTGACAGCCCGGTGACAAAGTCCTGGGTTACATCCTTCGGCGTCGTCGCCCACTTGTAGGTTTGGGTCGTATCGCGGTAGAAGTTGCCCGCTCTGATGCCATTTTCTTCGTGGATGCGGATGGTAAAGTCGGGGTCGCTGTAGCGACCGCCGTATTGCCAGATCACCCCCTGGAAGAGCCAGGCGATGTAGCTGGCGGCGCCAGGGTGGGCGAAAGCCGAACGCCCTTCTCTGTTGAGTTTCGGCGCCCACTCCATAAACTCCTCCCACGTCTTCGGCGCGCGATCGTCGAGACCGGCTTCCGCCCAGGCGTCCTTGTTGTAGTAGAACAGCGGCGTCGAGCGCGCGAACGGAATCCAGTACACCGTATTTTTGCGAATACCTTCGTTGAGCAGCACATCAACATACGCTTCGCGCTTGACCCCTTCGGCTGCCATCAGGTCGTCGAGCGGCTGCAACTGACCGTTGATGTAGAACGAGAACCACCAGACATCCGAGAGCAGGCTGACGTCGGGGGTCTGCCGCGCCTGAACCGCAGCGGTCAGTTTCTGCGCAGTCTCTTCGTAATTGCCCTGGAACTGGTAGTTGACCCTGACATCCTGTTGCATGCTGTTGAATGTCTCGACGGTCGCCTGTTCGGCTTCACCCAGAACGCCGCTGAACGATCCCCAGTATGTGATTTCGACGGTTGATCCCATTGATCCCTGAGGCATCGCGGTTGGCGGCGCGGCAGTCGCCGGTGGGGCAGCAGGCTCACCGGTCGGCGATGTAGTCGCTGCGCCGCCGCAAGCCGCCAGTGTCAGCGCACCGGCGCCTGCTGCAACACCACGCAGGAATTGTCGTCGGTTGATCTTTGCCATGGATTCCTCTCTCCTCTCGTCAGCATCGGTGTTTGAGGTTGACGCCTGATACGACCGGTGTAATCACGTGGACTACACCGGTCATTTCAACCCTCAACCCTTTGTCAAAACCCTTGTAATCTACAACGTTCCCACCTTCCACTCCGCTTGCCGTTTTTTCTGAACCACAGAGGCACAGAGGGCGCAGAGAGAACCATCTTCGCACTGCTGCCCACGCTTATGAGTATTTTTGATCCAGAAATAGAGAGGCACAGAGGGCGCAGAGAGAACCATCTTCGCACTGCTGCCCACGCTTATGAGTATTTTTGATCCAGAAATAGAGAGGCACAGAGGGCGCAGAGAGAACCATCTTCGCACTCGTCAGGTGCGGGCAAGCGGCCCGCTTGCCCCTACGCACCTCTCCACCTTCAATCTGTAACCCTACCCTTTCACCGCTCCGGCAGCAATCCCCTCGACAATGTAGCGTTGCGCCCAGACAAAAAGGACGACCACCGGCAGTACAACGAACATGGTTCCTGCCATCACCACGCCCCAGCGCGCCAAACCTTCCTGGTCGAGCAGGCGCGCCACACCAATCGGCAGGGTGCGCATATCCTCCGTGCTGGTGATGATCAGGGGCCAGAGAAACTCGTTCCACTCATTGACGACCGCAAAGAGACCGGTTGTCACCAGCGCGGGCATTGCCAGCGGCACGGCAATCTCCCACAGACGCCGCATGTGACCGGCGCCGTCGATCTCGGCTGCCTCGAATACTTCGCGCGGCAACGTCATAAAGTACTGGCGCATGAGGAAAGTTCCGAACGCCGTCGCCGCACCGGGCAGGATCAGCCCCCAGTAGGTATTGACCAGTCCAAGATCACCCATCGTCAGAAAGTTTGGCACAATCGTGATCTGCGCTGGCACCATAAGCGCCGCCAGGACGATCAGGAAGACGATGTTTTTGCCGGGAAAACGCAGGAATACGAGCGCATACGCCGTCAGCACCGCCAGCGTCATCTTCGAGAGGGTTGTCGCCAGAGTTACGATGATGCTATTAATGTAGTAGCGCGCAAACGGCGCTGCTCTCCACGCGTCAGGATAGTTGTCCAGCGTGGGATTGAGCGGAATCCAGGTCGGCGGCACGATATAAATCTCGCGGCTGGTCTTGAGCGATGCAACAAGCATCCAGTAGATCGGCAGTCCGATCACCAGCACCGAGACGATGATCGCTGCGTATCCCGCCATGCGCCACAGCAAGCGCTGCTGCAAGGCGCGTGCGCGCTGGCGTCGCCCGTGTCGCTTCATCGCTGCCCGTTGTTGGAGACCTGCTTGCTGTTCCATAGATTTCAGGGGTTACGAGAACTGAGAACCGCGAATCGCTCCTCTTGCCCCTTGCCACTCGCCTTGCATCCCTTGCGCTTCTCACCCTCAGCCGCGCTCAGCGCCATACGCCTTGCATCCCTCGCGCCTTTACCCTTTGAGGGCGCACCGGCGGCTACTTGCCCCCTTCGCATACGTAACACACAGCGTTCGACCTTTCCACCTTCATACCGGTAACGTTCCCGCCTTCAACTGTAATGCACCCGTCGCTCTAGAAATCGCAATTGCAGGAGGGTCAGGATCAACATCAGGACAAACATCACCATTGCCACGACGCCTGCCGGTCCAGCCTGCGACTGGATGAAACCGCGTTCGTACAAGTGGTACACCAGCATATTGGTGGCGTTCACCGGTCCGCCGTCGGTCATCACCCGAATAATGTCGAACGCCTGGAAGCATGCCAGAATACTCGTCACCAGCAGGAAAAAGATGATCGGCGACAGACCGGGAAGCGTCACATGCCAGAATTGCCCCCACGGTCCGGCGCCGTCGATCCGGGCTGCTTCGTAGAGCGTCCGGTCAATTGTCTGCAATCCTGCCAGATAGATGACAACGGCATAGCCGGTATTTTTCCAGATATAGACGATCAGGAGCGCCGTCATCGCCCAGTTTGGATCGGCAAGCCAGTTCGGCGAAAGAATGCCGAACCAGCCGAGGATCTGCGCCAGCAGCCCGAAACGCGGATCGAAGATGTAGATCCAGACAATCGCAATCGCCGCACCCGAAAGAACGGTTGGCGTGAAGAGCACTGCCCGCGTGCCTTCGCGCCAGCGCAGCGGTTGGTTCAACAGCAATGCCAGCCCCAGACCGAGCGCCATCGTGGCAGCCACCGACACAACCGTAAACACTGCGGTATTGATTAACACGACACGAAAAATCTCGCTGCTCAGGACGGTCTCGTAGTTGCGCAGACCGACGAAACGGCGGATCGGGCTGAGAAAGTTCCAACTGATCGTGCTCAGGTAGGCGTTGTAGATCATGGGCCAGAACGTAAATGCTGCGAGCAGCAGCAGGTTCGGTCCTACCAACAGGAGAAACAATACGCTTTCACGCCACTCGCGCGCATTGGCGCGCAGGCGCGGCACAGAGAACACACTCATATTCTCAGCATATCGACTGCAACGGTGGCGCAACTCACATCAGTGCAGCGCCGCTCCTGATCGCCATTGGGGAACGTGCGGGTGCAACACCAGGTGCAGGTATGAAGATGTCAATGCAGCACGTCTATTGGTACCGCATGAGCGTTAAGTGCTCACCAACCATACGTTAAGTCAGACTTAATGTCTCATTAACCGTCGGTGTCTGGCTTTGGAGCAGGCGTTCACGTCTGCGCATACGCTGCCGGTCCAGATTGGGCAGTATGCCATGGTGAAGAAGCCGGCGCCCCATGGTGGTTCCTGAGACATCACGACCACGGGCTGCCGTCATTGGCATCTTCCGGCGCGATGGAGTATCATCATAGCAAGAAGGATTGAGATGCAGCCCCACTGGAAGGATGATCCATGGTGCGCTGGATGGCAGATGAGGAACTGGCGGCGCTGCTACGGCGCTACTATAGCGGCGAAGGCGGGTTGTGGCCCACAATCCGTGAGCGTGTCGCCGCCGAACTCCGGCGGCGCGGCATTGAAGGCGCGCGGCACATCCGTTTCCGTCGCCGCGACGATGAGTATGAGGTCATTATCGAAGATGCAAGCGGGTACGAACCAGAGTAACCTTGCCGGCGCCCTGAACCTGTGCTATAGTCACCATTGTTCCCGCAGCGCCAGCGACTGGAATGCGGCATCGCCAGCAGTCGTCGGCTGCTGGCTTGTTCTTCTCCCTGCCGCCAGAGAAAGGACTCGCCATGACTGCCACGCCAACACGCAGCATCATCCTCCGCACCACGATCCCGGGACCGCGTTCGCGCGAACTGCTTGAACGACGCGCAGCAGCAGTGCCGAACGGTCTCTACAAAGCGCATCAGATCGCCATCGAAAGCGCCTCAGGCGCGCTGGTGACGGATGTCGACGGCAACACGTTCATCGATTTTGTCGGCGGAATCGGCGTGCTGAACGCCGGTCACTGCCCGCCGTCGGTCGTCGCGGCGATTCAGGAGCAAGCAGCGAAACTGATCCACTTTTCGGCGCTCGTCGGGACGTATGAGCCGTATATTGCGCTGTGCGAACGGCTCAATGCACTTGCGCCGATCAGTGGTCCCTGTAAGACGATCCTGTCGAACAGCGGCGCCGAAGGAGTTGAAAACGCTATCAAAATCGCCCGCGCCGCGACCGGTCGCCAGGCGATCATTGCGTTCGAAGGGGCGTACCACGGGCGCACATTGCTGACGCTCACGCTCACCAGCAAGTACACGTTCAAAAAGACCTTCGGACCGTTTGCGCCCGAAGTGTACCGCGCACCGTTTCCCGCTGCTTACCGGATGGGGGTGAGCGAGGAAGAAGCGGTCGAACGTTGCTGGGAAGCATTCGAGCGCATCCTGGTGGCGCACGTAGGTCCAGAAGCGATCGCGGCGGTTATCATCGAGCCGGTGCAGGGCGAAGGCGGATTTATCCCGACGCCACGCGAGTTCATGCGACGCCTGCGCGATTTCTGCACGCGCAACGGAAGCATCCTGATCGCCGATGAGGTGCAGTGTGGCTTCGGGCGCACCGGTACACTGTTTGCCATGGAGCAGATGGCGGTCGAACCGGATATCCTGGTCAGCGCCAAGTCGATTGCCGCCGGGATGCCGCTCGCTGCGACGACCGGGCGCGCAGCGATCATGGACAAAGCGCACATCGGCGGTATTGGCGGCACCTATGGCGGCAACCCGCTGGCATGTGTCGCGGCGCTCGAAGTGGTGAGGATGTTCGACGATGGCGAACTGCTGCGCCGGGCGAAGCAGATCGGCGCAATAGTGCGTGAGCGTGGCGCGATCTGGCTGCGCGACATTCCGCTGGTCGGTAATGTGCGCGGGTTGGGCGCGATGCTGGCGATCGAATTGGTCAAAGACCGCGCCACCCGCGCACCGGCAGCCGATGAGGTGCTGGAGGTGGTGCAGTACTGCGCCGAACATGGAGTGCTCACCATGCGCGCCGGGCTGTACGCCAACTGCATCCGCCTGCTCATGCCGCTGGTTATCACCGACGATCAGTTGCACGAAGGACTCGATGTGCTGGAGGAGGCGCTGCACGTGGTTGCGCAACAGAAAGGAGGAGGGCATGGCTGAAGTAATCACGGCGCCCGCTGTTATTGAATACCCTGAAAGCGATGGCAAACCCGTGGGTGAGACCGACGTTCATCGCCGCGAAATCCTGCACATTGTCGAAACGCTGGATCGGCATTTTCGTCACGTGCCGGACATCTATGTGAGCGGCAACCTGATGTTCTACTATGAGGAAGGCAACCCCTCAGCGGTCGTGTCGCCGGATGTGTTCGTGGTCAAGGGAGTTCGTAAAGGCTTGCGCCGCACCTATAAACTGTGGGAGGAGGGTGCTGCTCCATGTGTTGTGATGGAGATGACCTCGCGCTCGACCCGTCTGGAGGACAAAGGCAACAAACGCGCTCTCTATGCAATGCTCGGTGTGCGCGAGTATTTTCTGTTCGATCCGCTGGGTGAGTATCTGAAGCCGCCTTTGCAGGGTTTTACCCTGATCGATGGCGAATATACAGCACTGCCGTTCGAGGCTGATGGCAGCATTATCAGCCATGAATTGGGGCTGAAACTGTATCGTGACGATACCATGCTCCGACTGATCGACCTGACAACCGGGAAGGAAGTCGTGCGCACTGAGCACCTGAGCGATGCCTTGCAGGACGCGCTTGCCCAAGCGCAATCGGCGCAAGAACAGGCGCGGCTCGCCGAAGAACAGGCGCGGCTCGCCGAAGAACAGGCGCGGCGTGAGGCGGAAGCGCGTCGCGCCGCCGAAGCGGAACTCGAACGACTCCGCGTCGAACTGCAACGGTTACGCGGTGAGGACGTATGAGCGAGATTGTGATCGTCAACACGCGCCCTGAGCATATCGACCAACTGGTGCAGCATCAGCGCATCTGCTTTCCAACGCTCGCCGACCACGAACTGATGCGGCGTGAGCATTTCGAGTCACAGTTGCGCCTTTTCCCCGAAGGGCAGCATGTGGCGCTCGATGGGGATCGAGTCGTCGGGCAGAGCAGTACATTCCGTATCAGCGGCGCCATCGCGCTGGCGCCGCACACCTACCACTGGATCGTCGCCGGGAACTTTTTCACTAACCATGATCCAGAGGGAGAATGGCTCTACGGCGCTGATATGAGCGTGCATCCCGACTATCGGGGGCGCGGCATTTCACGCATGCTCTACAATGCGCGCAAAGACCTGGTGCGACGCCTGGGGTTGCGCGGTATGGTCGGCGGCGGCATGATTCCCGGATATGTGCGCTACCGCGACCAGATGAGTCCGTTGGAGTATGCGCAGGCGGTCGCTGCCGGTCTTCTGACCGACCCGACGCTGACGCCGCAACTGCGCGCAGGCTTCGAACTGCGCGGCATCCTGCCCAATTATATCGAGGCAGGCGAACTGGGCAATGACTCGACACTGATTGTCTGGGAGAACCGGGGGTGACGCGGGAACGGGTGCGGGCATCGGATATGGGGGAACTTTTTCCCTGGCGCTTCACGGCACAACACGGTACGATGTTTAAGAAATGGCGTAATGGAGTATTGAGTAAAGCGGTTTGAGGGGAAGAACCCCTTGTGAACAGCAAAACCGTGAAGCGCACTCTCTGGGGGTGTGGCATGAAACAACGATTATGGGGATCGATAGCCGGACTACTGAACATTGCACGCCGTCTGACGGGTACATTGTTGCTCATTATCGGCATTCTTGGCCTGTTACTGCCGGTGCTGCCGGGCTGGTCCTTGATCATTCCCGGCGTGGCGCTGCTTGGGCGGCGTGATCGATTGGTGCGCCTGAGCCATCTTGCGGTGCGGTATGCGCTGCGCTGGATGCGGCGCCGTCGCCAACGGCATCTGCGGACGCTTGGGTGGCGTCTGACCTCCGAATACGGACGCACCCGGCGCATTGTGCTTCCTGCCATTGTTGCCACAGAACGCGCTGTCGCCCGCGCGCTGGCGTGGGGGTAGCCTGTCGCTCCTCCAGGACCCTTGAGCGCGCGGGCGCGCCTCTGTCGCGCCTGTACGCCCGCATTGCTCAGACCCAGGACCCTTGAGCGCGCGGGCGCGCCAGCGGCGCGCCCCTACTTCCCTTCGCGCGGTATCCATCGCGCGCACGGCATCCATCACGCCCCCCCACGACCAAACGTTCCTCGCGCAACTGCGCCATTTGTGTGAACGACTGTATCCGGTTGTGGTATCATGATTGTACAATACGTGTGAGGGGCTTTTTGCTCTCGTTTTCCATAGGCGTTCACCACGCACCACACCACCAACGAGGTTCCATGTCCAGCCGGGTTCAGAACATTCGAGGCATGCGCGATCACCTGCCATCCGCCATGATCCTGCGGCAGCACATTATTAACACGCTGACTTCCGTTTTTGAGCGTTATGGTTTTGAGCCGTTGCAGACGCCAATTGTCGAATATGCCGAAACGCTCGACGGCAAAATCGGCGATGATGAGAAGTTGATCTATCGTTTCGAGGATCACGGCGGGCGGAAGGTGGCGTTGCGCTACGATCAGACGGTGCCGCTGGCACGGGTTGTCGCGCAGTATCAGGGGCAACTCACGTTTCCATGGCGGCGTTATGCCATTGGTCAGAGTTATCGCGGTGAACGTCCTGGTCGTGGCCGCTACCGCGAGTTGTGGCAGGCTGATATCGATATCGTCGGATCGGCGTCGCCGGTGGCGGACGCCGAGATTCTTGCAGTGTTGACCGATGCGCTGACCGCGCTTGGATTCACCGGTTTTACGACCCTCATCAGCCATCGTCAGGTTCTTGGCGGCATCGCGCGCGTTTCTGGTCTTGATGATGCATCCGCCGGCAATGTCTACCGCGCCATCGACAAACTCGACAAGATTGGCATTGATGGCGTGCGCAACGAATTGTTGCAGAGCGGCGTGACGCCTGACGCCGCTGAGCGCATTCTGGCGCTGATCGATCTGTATGGCAGCGCGGACGATGTGCTGAATGAACTGGCGCAGCGGTTGCACGACGACGAGCGGGCGCAACAGGCAATCGACAATCTGCGCGCGATCATCGGCTATGCGCGCGCTATGGGCGTGCCTGAGGAGCGGATCGCGATCGCACCGCGCCTGGCGCGCGGGTTGTCGTACTACACCGGCGCCGTCTTCGAATCGATCATCCAGGAGCCGCCGATGGGGTCGCTGCTCGGCGGCGGGCGCTACGATGAGTTGATCGGCATGTTCGCCGGGCGCTCGATCCCTACGGTCGGGCTGGCGTTTGGCATCGAACGGTTGCACGATGTGATGGAAGCATTGGGAATGGGACCGGAGTCACGGACTATTGCGGTGGCGCTGGTGACGCTCTTCAACCCTGAGATGGCGATGGAGAGTCTGGGTTTGGCGCAGGAGTTGCGCCGGGCAGGGTTGATGATCGAGACGACGCTCGACCCCTCCGAAAAACTTGGGCGGCAACTCCAGTATGCGGACCGACGCGGCATTCCGTATGCGCTGGTGCTTGGTCCCGATGAACTGGCGCGCGGAGAAGTCGTTGTGAAACATCTGCGCAGTGGTGAGCAACGGAGTGTGGCGCGCAGCGCCGTTGCCGGCATGCTGCACGCGGCTGCGGAAGCGCAGCGCACCCCGCGAATAGCGAATGAGCAGGGAGGCATCCATGAGCGATAGACTTCTTGAGACGACGGTCGGTCAGTTCCTTGATCGCCTCGCCAGTAGCGCGCCGACGCCGGGCGGCGGGAGTGTGGCGGCGCTCACCGGTGCGATGGCGGCTGGTCTGATTACGATGGTGTGCGACCTGACAATCGGCAAGAAGCAGTACGCCGAGTTCGAGGCGGAAGCGAAAGCCATTCGCGAGCGCGCGGAAGCGTACCGCGCCGAACTCCAGCAGTTGGCGCAGGCGGATATTGATGTGTTCAATCAGTTGTCGGCGGTCTACAAATTGCCGCGCACCACCGAAGCGGATGCGGCAAGCCGTAGGGCTGCGATTCAGACCGTCATGCGGCAGGCGACCGAGATTCCACTCCGTACTGCGCGCGCCGCTGCCGCATTGCTGCCGCTCTGTGCGCCGCTTGCGCGCTATGGAAACCGCACCGCAGTCACCGACGTCGCTGCGGCTGCGCTCCTGATTCGCGCAGCGGTTCCGGCGGCATTGATCAATGTCGAAAGCAATCTGGCGGTGATCGAAGATCAGATCTTTGCGCGAGAGGCGCGCGCTCAGGCGGAAGATCTGCTGATGGGCCTCGATGGCGAGGTGGAGGGGGTACTGACGTTGACGCGAACTCGTCTCAAAGGGTAAGACGGCATTTCAGCGGTTCTCTCCGGTCTGTGAGCCGGTTGCAGCAAGGAACAACACCCAAGGAGGGGGAGCATGCACGACCTGATTATTGTCGGCGGCGGCGCCGCCGGCCTGGCGGCAGCGGCCTACGCCCTCGACAAGCAACTCGATGTGATGGTCGTTTACGAGAACCTGGGCGGGAAGATCAATCAGAAGTTCACGATGCACGCCGATACCGACTTTCTGGTAGGGCATATTCTCGTGCATCTCGACGCGCCTGAAACGACGTCGGAGGAGGTGACGCGCCTGGGTGCAGAAACGGTGCAGGAATTTGAACGACAGGTGACGACGCAACGCGGGCGCGCGCTGTTCGACCGGGTGCGCCGGGTGACGAAAGAAGGCGATGTGTTCAAGGTCGAGACGGAACGATCCGGGACGTTGCAGGCGGCGGCGGTGATTATTGCGTCTGGCGCTGTGCCAAAGCAGATCGACGCGCCAGGACGGGAGTTCATCAACCACGGCATCGGATATACGCCGGTGACATTTGCGCGCGCCCTCGCCGGAAAGACGGCGGTCGTCATTGGATGCACGCAGCGCGCGCTGCGCGGCGCCGCCGAACTTGCCCCCACCGCCGCACAGGTGTATCTGGTCGCGCCGAAGTTCCCGCACGATGACCCGGTCTTTGCCGTACTTCGGAAGCGCCCGAATGTTGAAGTCCTCGAAGGGTACACAGTGACCGAAGTGACCGGAACAACCACTGTGGATACGGTTGTTGTCGAGCAGGACGGCAAGGTTCGTCGGATTCCGGTCGATGCTGCGTTCGCCGACGTCGGGCTGACGCCAAACTCGGCGATGGTCAAAGATGTGGTCGAAACCGACGCCGATGGGTTCATTATTGTGGACAAGCGGAATGCCACGTCGCTGCCGGGGCTGTTCGCGGCTGGCGATGTGACGACGGTCTATGGCGAGCACACGCTGATCGCCATTGGCGAAGGGGCGCGCGCGGCGCTCGCCGCGCACGACTACCTGCTGGCGCGGGGATGACCCTTTGACGGGGAGCGGTTGCAGGTTGAACGTGGGAAGGCGAGTCAAGGCATAAGGCGTGGAGCAAGAGGCGAGAGGTGGGAAGCCTGACTCCTACTTCCTACCCTACGCCGGCGCATAGCCAAACGCACTGTGTTGGGGCGCCCACAAGGGGCGCCTTTCCATTTTCTCCCAAGACCCGTGAGGTTGAACGACCGTGACCGTCACCCTTGCCCGTTCCCGCCTGCCCATCGTCCGATGGTGACGGTCGCATCCCGCCCACGCCGGTAACTCTGAACAACGCCGGGGGCGCGGGCAGCGCCCGGTTTTCCTGCCTCGCCCAGGTGACCGTCACCTGGGGACTTCGACCCTTGAGGTCTTCGCCGTTGATTGCTGGCTGCCGGAGCACGCTCGCGCGGAATGATCCGCGCTCCTGGCGGGTACATTTCCCGACCTCAAGGATCTTGGGAGAAATCGGGCGGGCACCCTCGGGGGGCACCTCTACGATGGTGGTGACAGGCGCCGCAGGTGGGGTGGGCGCCCTCGGGAGGGCGACCCTACTGCCCTGCAGGCAGCGCATCGACCTCGCACACCCCTGCCATGCACGCCAATTCCTGCGCGGCGGTGGTCAGGTCTTCCTCCTCGTAGCGCCAGATTTTACTGAAATCGATCTCCGGGAACTCCGCTGCCATGCGTTCGTACTCCTCTTTGGTGATTTCCACATACGGCATCTGCGCATACTGCGCGTCGAACGATGGCAGGAACGTCAGCCCGCCGATCACGTCGCGGTGATCCCAGACCCACTTCATCAGGTCTATCACTTCGTCCGGCTTGTAGGTAACGGTACACGACGGATTGTGCTCCGTCCAGTACAGTTTGTTCTGCAACCAGTACTCGCACTGCTCGATGGCGGAGCGTTGATTGCGCGTCACGGCGCCTTCCGGCGATTTGACCGGGAAGTGAACAACCCACGTTGTGGCATTCTCGCGCGTCTGACCATTCTCCGGGTCCATCGGCGCGCCGGCGTCGCGCAGCACCTTGAACAGCGGCGAATGCACCGACACGCGCACATTGCGAATATAGTACGGCGCCCAGCGCGCGTGCAACCCGGATGCGCAGTCGAGCAACTGCGATGAATTGCCGCTCGGCTTCACGCATGTAATCGCCGCCGATGAATTGATCCCCAGGCTCGTGGCGGTCTGCCGGTTGACCTCGATGGCGATCTCCTTCAGGCGCCGCTTGACCTGCGCATCCTGCGCGACCGGGCTGTCCATCTGCCCGGTAATATCGACACCGAGCAGGCGTTCTTCCTCGCAGTTTTGCCGCCACATCGGGCGCAGACCGGGGAAGTGCGTCGCCAGCGACTGGATGGTGCCGATGATCGTCGCCACTTCGACCTTGTCGCGCAGCGTATCGAAGGTGTCATCGACGCGCGCAACGGCGGCGCTCAAATTGCAGAACTGCCACGGACGCAGCACGATCTCGCCGCACGGGTTCGTGCCGAACTCCGCCTCTTTTCGCCGCGCCGGTTTCATCAGGTTCGATGCCTCACGATTGAAGATGCCCGGTTCGCCGCGCTGCGACTCGACCATCTCCATGAAATGGCGAATAAACTCGAGTTGCGTCAGCCCGCCGCGGGGCCAGACCGCCGAGTTGTTGGCGTTCCAGCGCTGGCTATTCTCGCGCTCGAAATCGCCCGACTTCGCCAACCGCATCTCATCATCGTCGTAGTCGAACAACGAAATCATCGCAGTGCGCCGCACGCCGCCGCTCACTGCCGCATTGCCGACCGCGCACATAATGTCGTGCGCATCGATTGGACGCAGGAAACTCCCCTGCCGCGCAAAAATGCGGTTGCGCACAAAGTCGAGCATGGCGCGGAACGGTTCGGGACCGGACGCCCTGCCGCCTTTGGTGCGCAGCGGCGCTCCCGCAGGGCGCAGGTGCGACAGATCGAAATGCACATCGCCGCCTTCAAACCAGGTTTCCAGACCATAGCGCAGCGCATCCGCCCATCCCTCCGCCGAGTCCTCGACTACGAACGTCGTTGGCGGTTTCCCGGTCTGACGTTTGATGCGCGGGAAGTTTTCGACATACCGGCTTTCGACCGAAAAGCCGACGCCGCAGCCAGCCATGGAAATAATCAGCGCTTCGACGAACGAGTCGATACTCTCGACTGGCTGGTAGCTGCAATTGTAAATGGCGACCGCATTGCGCCGCGCCGCAGGACCGGCCATCGCCAGCAGGCGCATCGACGGCATGGCGCGCATTTCGAGAATGCTGCGCCGGATGCGCTCATACGTCTCACGCGGCAGGCGGTCGCCCGCGAGTTCGTGCAGGTAATCGACGGCGCGATCAACGGTTTCGATCCAGGTTTCGCGTCGCCCCAGGTCGTAGTTGAAGCGTGAATACTTGTCGAAGAACTGAAACTGCTGCAAGGGGGTCGGGAAGTAGACGCGCGCCTCATCGAATGCGCGCCGCACATGGTCGGGGATCGGGCGGCGCTCCCGCTCGCGCGCGCGTTCGGCGCGGTACAGGATGTAGCGCTTGGCAGCCTCGAATTCGCCAGCCGCCTGCAACACCATCTCGACAATGTCCTGCACCCCCTCGACGGTTGGCGGTTTGCCCTGCGACTTGGCGGCGACAATGTTGACGACACGCTGTGCCAGTTCGGGGATGGGCGTGTCGGGTGTGCGCCCAAAACTGGCGAAACAGCGCGCCATCGCGTTTTCGATCCGCGTCACATCGAACGGAACCACCCGCCCATCGCGCTTGATAATCGTGGTTGGAACGATGACGTCCGGGTGACGCACATCGATCGAACCTGTGTCGTGCGTTCCGTTTCGTGCCGTGTGTGATTGCGTCATGAATCCACGTCCTCCTGAAACAAGACAAGAGATACCACGCGGTGCGCTGATCGGTTGCCAGATTCGTTGCACCGCCTATCACTATGTAAAGCAATTCAGTTATGGTCAAGCCGGGCAGAACACGCTCACGCCGGTGACAGGAACTACGTAGTAGCGTTGATGCCAGCGGTTGTCAACATATTGTATAGAAGAGGACAAAACGCTTCCTAAATATGGCGCTGCAAGGATAGCACACCTCTGAGGATGTGTCAAGATTATCATAAGGGGAAAAGAAAAACTTTACAACTGATAGTAAAGCTGGCGACCGATGAAGATTAAGAACTAAATCCGGTATAGCCCGCCAGGCGTCCACATGCGCGGTTCGGCACGTTCACCGCGCGTGGGCGCTCCGTCCCCATCCACGCAGGCGAACGGTCGACCGCACGTCCTTCAGGGTCGATTTCAATCGCCGGCAGCCTGCCCCCTTCGCCGGTAACGGTTCACGGGGGAGAAACGATGACACCAATCGCCCAAGACGGGGGGGGGGAGAGGGCAACCCCCGCAAAGGAGCAGCGGCGGCGGAATGGTCCTCCGCAAGCGCCAACACACGGCGCCCCACCGCCCCGAAGCGCCGCACAGCACCCCTGCGCTCCCGGGAGGAGCGTGAACCGTTGCTTTCCGCCACAAAAGTACGATGTATTGTAAAAAAAGGTGTATAATAGCCTGCACCCATGCGCATCTGTCCCAGGTGGCGTCGGGTCATGTCAGTCCGGTTCTTTTGGATCGCAGCACACCGTTGGCATACCATCGCACCATTGCGAGCCAGTTGCTTCGTTCGGCCCCGATTGCCGGTCTGGCAGCTTCTGGTAGTGGTCACCTCCCGCTGACAGAGATCTATGTCGAGCGGGGCATTGTGCCTGCGCGGAACAGGAGCAGTTCCGCGCCATCGTCGCTTGCCGATCTGGCGCGCGCGCCGCGCGCGCGGCTGGCGCTCGAAGGGAGCGCCGGCAGCGGAAAGAGCATGGCTGTGCGCTGGCTGGCGCTGGCATGCGCTGCTGCCGTGGCAGGGGAACCGGAAGGCGCAGCGACGATCTTCGCCGACTGGATGCCGCCGGCGCCGCTGCCGGTGCTGCTCGAGGCGTCTGCATTCGTCGCCGCCGCCGAGCCATGGTCGCTGATCGAGGCACAGTTGTCCGCCAGCGGTCTCGCCGCCTTTGCCGGATCGGTGCATCAGGCGCTGCTCAACGGCGAGGCGCTGATCGTGATCGAGGACGTGACACCGCGTTCTATCGCCATGGTCACGCAGATCGTCGCAGCGTTCCCCGCCAACCGCTCTATCTGCACCTGCCGCCCTCATACGAGCACTAATTCCTCGCCTGCACATCTCCTTCAGGCGCACGGGTTCCAGTTGGTCCACTTTGCCCCCCTCGAACGCGCCCAGGTCGATACACTGGTTGAACGCCTGCTGACCGCCATGAATCGGCGACGGGCGGTGCGTGAGGTGAGCGGCGCGGCGCCGTCGGCAATGCTGCGAAGCGGGACGATTGCCGAACAGATCGCCGATCTCCAGGGACGCCTGCTCATCGACGATGGATTGCGGGCGTTGACATTCGAGCCGCTGGCGGCGGCGATTGCGGTGGCAGTTGATGCTGGCGGTCACACCCTCCCGGCAGCGCGCGCCCGCGTCTACCAACAGGTCATTGCGGCGCTGTGGGGCAATGATGCGCTGCCGCCAACCGTGCTGGCGCCGCTGGCGCTGGCAATGCAACGCGCCGCGCATGATGATGGACGCTCAGGCGCTCTGATGCGCCCGGATGTTGAACGATTGATCCGCGAAGGCGTGCCCGATGCTGATGAGTCGCAGATTGCAGCGGTGATCGAGCATGCATTCGAAACCGGTTTGCTCGACATTACGACGAGCGAGACGCTCCAACCTGCGTACCACATGCCTCAGATGGGATTGCGGGCGTTCCTGGCGGCGCGCGCCCTGGCGCACGCCGAAGATTTCGATGCGATCATTGCGCGCTATGCCGATGATCCTGCATGGCGCGAGACGCTCACGCTCGCTGTCTGGCAGCGGATGAATGCTCTTCCGGCAGATGACGGACAGGGACAGGGCGCGGATCTTTCCATCTTCCGGCACTTGCTGGACCGATCAGAACATGGCAAACAGGACAGAGATGAGCGTTCGGCAAAGAAAAAACCATCACGGCGCGCGCCAAAACCCATCCCCGTTCCGCAACACGGCGCCGGCGCGTCCGCCATCGCTCCAGCACAGGCGACGCTGCTGGCAGCCGCCTGTCTGGAAGCAATCGAAGCGCAACGCTACCCGGATATCCTGCGCGATGTGCAGCAGCGCCTGCTCGCAATGGTTGCCGATCCTGCGGTTGCTGTGGAGGATCGCGTGCTTGCCGGGCTGATGCTCGGGCGCCTGGGCGATCCACGGTTTGAGTCTCTGCTGCCGCCGTTGGCGCAGATCGATGCCGGCGTCTTTGTGTATGGCACGAATGATGCCCCCTACAGCGAGGAAGGACCGGCGCAGCGCATCGATCTGCCTGCCTATCAGATTGGCGTCTATCCGGTCACGAATGCGGAGTACGCCCGTTTCCTGGCAGCGCGCCCTGGACATCCCAAACCGCACTACTGGTACGATCCACGCTTCAACAATCCCTCGCAGCCGGTCGTCGGCGTGACCTGGCACGATGCTGTGGCGTATGCTGCGTGGCTGACCCGCGCCCTGGCAGCCGAAGGGCGCCTCCCTACCGGTATGGTGGTGCGGCTGCCGCTCGAAACCGAATGGGAAAAAGCCGCTGTATGGGGTCCCCGCGCGCGCGTTAAGCGTCGCTTCCCATGGGGCGATCAGTGGGTTGCAGGCGCCGCCAATGTCGCCGAAACCCGCGTCGGACCGGATGGCAAGTCGCGCTGGGCAACGACGCCGGTGGGGTGCTTCCCAGGCGGCATCAGCCTCTATGGCGTGCATGATCTGATCGGGAATGTCTGGGAATGGACGGCGAGCAGCACCGAAGCAGCGCCTGGACGCGGCGCTGCAACAGGGCAGCGCACCGCTCTGTCACGCCTCTACGGCGATCCATCAGGAGCGCCGATGCAACGCCACCATTATGTGTTGCGCGGATCATCGTTCAACTCAACGACTGCCCACGCGCGGGCCACCTACCGCGGCAGCCACCTCCCGCCGGATTACTGGCGCTACAATATTGGCTTCCGGATCGTCATCGCGCGTCCTATAGCCGGGGAATGAACCGGGAAGGGGTGAGGGATCAAGGGTGAGGAGAGTCTGCCCGCTTGCCACAGTGCGGGTGTTGGCATCCACAAAGGACGCGAAGACGCACGAAGAGCGGAACCGCCATTCAACCTTCCCTCTCGCGCCTCGCGCCGCGTCCCGTGCCTCTCCCCTCTCCACAAATGCGAGATAAATCTCGCGCTACGCCCTTGTCGGACGCCTCGCCCCGTGCCTCTCACCTCTCCACAAATGCGAGATAAATCTCGCGCTACGCCCTTGTCGGACGCCTCGCCCCTCGCGCCTCTCCCCTCTCGCCTCGCGCCTCCCACACCTCCACAAATGCGAGATAAATCTCGCGCTACGCCCTTGTCGGACGCCTCGCCCCTCGCGCCTCTCCCCTCGCCCCTCGCCCCGCGCCTCCCACACCTCCACAAATGCGAGATAAATCTCGCGCTACGCCCTTGTCGGACGCCTCGCCCCTCGCGCCTCTCCCCTCGCCCCTCGCCCTGTGCCTCTCACACCTCCACAAATGCGAGATAAATCTCGCGCTACGCCCTTGTCGGACGCCTCGCCCCTCGCGCCTCTCCCCTCTCCCCTCTCGCCCCCCACACATCCACCCTCACCCGACGTGCCGTACAATACTCAAGTGCGGATACACGGGTTCGAGAGCAACGTTCCAGGCTCTTCGCTCAATGTCGAGACGCTGCCGCAGTCTTCCGCCCGACAGCACCGGATCACGAGAGGAGAGCGTCCACGGTGAACATTGCCTTTATCGATTCGTGGGTTCAATCGAGCGTCGAAGGAAGCGGCACTGCCGTCGCCATCAACGGGCTACAACACACGCTCCAGAAGCGCGGCATTCGGGTGACGCGCCTGGCGCCGCCGCAACCCTGGCCCCGCAACCTGACGGCGCGCCGACTCCTGTTCAATCTTCACCTGCCAACAATTCTGCGTCGTCTGCGCTACGACCTGGTGGTCGGTTTCGACATCGATGGTTTCCTCTGGTCGAAACAAGAGCGACACACACCGTATCTGGCGAGCATCAAGGGAGTGCTGGCAGAAGAGTCACGCCAGGAGCGCGGCGCGGTCCGGCGGTTGCTCTGGTCGCTGTCGCGGCTCGAAGGCATCAATGCGCGCAACGCCGACGGCGTGATCACAACGTCGGACTACTGCCGGGGAGCGATCCGGCGGCACTATGACGTGGCAGAGCAGCGTGTGCGTCTGGTGCCCGAAGGGATCGACCTGACCCGCTGGCGCCGTATTGCGCGGGAAGCGCCACCCCGCAGTGATGGCGCAACCATTCTCTGCGTGGCACGCCAGTATCCGCGAAAGCGCATCACCGATCTGGTGCGCGCCATGCCACGTGTGCGCGCTGCGGTTCCCAATGCCCACGCCATCATCGTCGGCGATGGACCGGAGCACGCCGGTCTGCGCGCACTCGTCGCCGAACTTCGTCTTGGCGATGCCGTGAACCTGACCGGCGCCATCCCTGATGACGACATAGTGGCACAGATGTACTATCGCGCCGATATCTTCTGCCTGCCGAGCATCCAGGAAGGGTTTGGCATTGTGTTCCTTGAGGCGATGGCGAGTGGTCTGCCGATTGTAGCCACAACAGCTACGGCAATCCCTGAAGTTGTGCCGCATCGCCGCGCCGGGCTGCTCGTGCCGCCAGGAGATGTCGATGCACTGGCGGAGGCGCTGATCGAATTGCTGCGCAACCCGGATCAACGCGCTGCTTATGGCGCCTTTGGGCAGGCGCATGTCGCGGCATATGACTGGGATTGCGTCGCCGACCGCTTCCTCGAACAGGTGGAATCGTTTATGCGCACCCCCACCGAACGCCTGGCGCATCCATTCCTGACCCCCTGACCCCTAACTCCTCGGCTTTGCGTTCCCGAACACCGGTTTTGGACCGCCGGACGGCGCCGCCCAACGCACGGCGTTGGCAATCACCCGGCGCACATTTGAGTCGCGGTAGGTCGGGTAGGACTCGTGCCCGGGGCGGAAGTAGAAGATTTTGCCGCGCCCGCGAGTGTAGCAGCAACCGCTGCGAAACACCTCGCCGCCGGTAAACCAACTGATGAACACCAGTTGCTCCGGCGCCGGGATGTCGAACCGTTCGCCGTACATCTCCTCCGGCAGTTCAAAGCACTCATCGAGACCGGCGGCAATCGGATGCCCCGGCTCGACCACCCAGATGCGCTCGATATCGTCTGCCTCGCGCCACTTCAGATCGCAGGTTGTGCCCATCAGTTTGCGGAAAATCTTCGAGAAGTGACCGGAGTGCAGCACGATCAGCCCCATGCCATCGAGCACGCGGGCATGGACTCTGTCGACAACGGCGTCCTGCACCAAATGATGCGCCATATGACCCCACCAGATCAGCACATCGGTGGTTGCCAGCACATCATCGGACAACCCGTGCTCCGGCTCATCGAGCGTGGCGGTGCGCACCTCGAAGCCGCCGTGCTCGCGGAGACCTTCGGCAATTGCGCCGTGAATCCCCTGCGCGCCATAGATGCTGCTTGCAGGATGGCGGCTATCCTGCTCGTGACGGAATTCGTTCCAGACGGCGACGCGAATGGGTGTCACAATGCTATCCTTTCGTCTCACAACGCACCACGAGTCTAGCACACCATTCCCCGCCCGGCAAACATCCTCATTTATCACACAAACGAGCGTTGCTGTGAACGCTTCAACACGAACGCAATCGCCGAGCGCAGGTCGCTTTGGGAGATCAACCCCTTCAGATCAACCCCCAGCCCGACAATCGTCTGCGCCAGTTCGGGCGACACGCCGACCAGAATCGTGCGCGCGCCGAGGAGCGCAACCCCCTGCGTCGCCTGGATCAGATGATTGGCAACCGCTGTGTCAACCAATGGCACACCGGTGATGTCGATGATCGCCCACTTCGCGCGGTAGCGCTGCACGCTATTCAACAATGTTTCGACGATCTGTTGGCTGCGCGCGGTGTCGATGTCGCCGATCAGCGGCAGCACCAGAGCATCCTGCGTGACCGGCAGCACCGGAGTCGAAAGTTGCCGAATCGTTGCCAGCAACTGCGCCTGTTGCTCGATCAGCGCCTGCTGTTCCGCCTGGCTGCGGCGCAACGCCTCTTCCATCTCCTTCCGCGCTGTGACATCGAATGCAATGCCGACCATGCCGGTAACACGCCCCTGTTCGTCGCGGAAGGGCGCTTTGTAGACCATCAGCCAGGTAACGCGCCCGTTCGCCTCGGTGATTTTTTCTTCGATGCCCAGGTGCGGCTCGCCGGTCGCCATCACCTGCTCATCGTCGGCAATATACGCCTCCGCTTCTTCCGGCAAAAAGAGGTCGTGGTCGGTCTTGCCCTCAACCTCATCGACCGAAATGCCGGCAGCGTCGGCGAAAACGCGGTTGCCCAGGAGATAGCGATGCTGGCGATCTTTGAGATACACCATTGCCGGGATGGTGTCGAGCAGGGCGCGCTGCACTTCCTGGTTGCGGCGCAGTGCTTCTTCGATCTGTTTTCTCCTGGTGATGTCGATTGCGATCCCGACCATACCAACAACCGCGCCACTGCGATCGCGATAGGGGACTGCCGAATTCGACACCCATCCAATCGTACCGTCTGGACGACTCACCGGCAGTTCGATCCCCAAGCTCGGCTCACCGGTCGCCATGACCCGCTCATCGTCGGCAAGGTAGGCTGCCGCAACTTCTGGCGGAAAGAGGTCGTAATCGGTCTTGCCTGCCATCTCTTCGGCGCTCACCCTGATACGCTCGGTAAAAGCGCGATTACCGTATTGATAGCGATGCTCCCGATCCTTGAAATAGACCATTGCAGGTATGGCATCGACCATACCATATCCGCGTTCGACAACGCGCTCCAGTTCGGCGATGCGCCGGTGCGCCGCCTCCAGGTCCGCCTCGAGTCTGGCGATTCGATGCACGAAATCAGTGTCGCTGCTGGTTGAGTCACCGCTCATAAAACCTCGTCTCTCTTGAGGCGCTGATAGCCAGAAGGGATCGCCGCATACCCTGGACAAGTTTCCTGCGCGGCGAACAGTCGCTTCAGGATACCGGTGTTTGGAACGTGATGATAGGCGCTTCAGCGTCCATCCGGTCCCCGTATGCGCAGGTCCCTGTGCCTGCCCGCCCCAACCGGCGCCCACAGAGGGACGCCCCTACTCGACGGGTATGTCCTTATAATTGAGTGACACATCGATCCCCGCGCGCCGCCGGATCGCCTGTGCAACAACGTAGACGATCAACCCAGAAAGAAAGATGCCGATGTTGATCAAGAACATACCAAACCCCAGCACCCCTTCGCTCAGTGTCGAAGGATCGAGGCTGATGCCGGAGAAGGGATCGTTCAGATACGCCCATTCCATCACGGTGCATGCCGCGAGCGACAGCACGCCGACAATGCTGATCACCGGCACGCCCGCCACCCGCCATTTCACCGGCGACCCCTCAAACACTTCGGGACGCCGATACGGGAGCAGAACCGCCGCCAGCGACACCAGCATGAAGGTCAGGATGAACCCAAAGATGCCGGAGAGCGTTGCAAAGTATGGCGTGAACACGTAAATCGCCAGCGATACAATCGACAGGATCCCCATAATCCACAGACTGACGACCGGCGTGTGGAAGCGCTCGCTGACAGTCGCCAGGCGCGCGGGCATCAACCCATCGACCGCATATGCCAGCAGGTTGCGTGACGCATTCAAGATCTGCCCCGGCAACCAGGCGTAGGACCAGAAAATGAACCCGAAGCAGATCAGGAACGCAACCAGCGGGTTCTGGCTCGCGTAGGCGATCAACTCGTGGAAACGCGGCATCGCGCTCAAGCCGACACTCTCCGCCCCCAGATCGCCAAGTGTGCTCACAGCGCCAAGGAAATCCGCGCCGACGGCGCGCGTCGTCGCCCATACCAGCAGGAAACCCCACACCGCAGCATAGATAACCGTACCGGGAATCGCCCACGTCTGCAACCGCGCCGCCTGTTTCACTTCGCCACCGATGTACGCCGAAGAGAAACTGAACCCCATCGTCAGGTAAATCCAGGTCATCGGCAACAGCGTATTCATCCAGTCGAACGGCGCAGCGGCATAACCGCTGGCGTTGACGATCTGCTGGTAGGTGTCGGGCTGCCCGTTCAGCGCGCCGACATAGCGGTTGAACACATCGGGAAACGCGGCAGCGTTCGCAGTCAATCCGACAATCAGCGCCACGAACGCACTCAACGTCGCCAACAGAAAGAGGATATTCTGCACGCGGAAGAACGACTTCAGCCCGATAGTGAACAATGTGGTCAAAATCAGGATCAGGAGAGCGCCGACGACAAACTGCCCGGTAGGAGTCACCGTCCAGTCTGCGACTCCGATGAGCGTGGCGTTACCGGTCATTGCCGCAAGCACGCGACAGAACGGCGCCACGCCATAGGTTGCCAGAAATGCCGATGGCACGCCGCCGTACAGAATCCACCAGATCGTCATATTCCAGCTGCCCATCATGCCTAGCGCCGGACCCAGCACACGACTGACGTACACATAGTCGCCGCCGCTGCGCGGCATGGCGGCGGAGAGGAATGCATAGACGCATGCGGTTGGCAACGCCAGCAATGCACAGAACAGCAATGAAAGATAGATGTTGCCGCCCGCATACGACGGAATGATCAGGAGCATCAGTGCGACCATCAACCCAATGCTGATGAAATTGACGTTGTACACCAGTACGTCGATCATCCCCGCCTGACGCACCAGACCAGTCGCTTTGCGGGCGAAGGCTCTTGGAGCTGCGATTGATTGCGAACGTCCTGCCACGTTGCGCCTCCTCATCAATCACGAAAGGTCGGAACCGAAACGATGGTTGACATCCCATGCCAGCGCGCGCGCCGGAGCACCATCCAGCGCGCCAGGCGCCAGCGGAAGAATAGCGAACATGTACGTCTGCCGACAGCGCAGGGGGGCGAGGTTGCAGAGATTTTCGGCAATCAGGATATCGGCGCCGAGGAGGACGGCATGCGCTGCGTCACTGCCGCCAACCGTCGAGTCGACGTTTAGCGCATCGACCGCGACCAGCGACACCCGACGTTCAACGAGTGCATGCGCCAGATCGGTGCTCAGGTAGGGGTGCTGAAAATAACGCGCGTCCTGCCAGAACGCTTCCCAACCGGTGCGGACGACGACAATCATGCCCGGATGCAGATCGACGTCAGTGAGAACCTCAACGCCTATCGGAGCGTCGTCAGCATATCCGCGCGCATCAACGACGACTCCCGGCGCGATGAAACGTTCGAGCGGAAAAGCATCAATCCCGCGCCCATCGGCGATACAATGGAGCGGCGCATCGACATGCGTGCCGCTATGACTCCCCAAGCGCAGCGCGCTGACTCGCCAGGGAGGCGCGCCGCCAGCGACAATCTGCACCTCAGGGTCGCCGGGGTAGACCGGCATGCCGCTCACGAGTGTTCGTGTCAGATCGTAGATCATCACGTCTCCTATTGCCCGATCACCTACCCGCTCACCAGTTGATGCGCCCGGATGCGGTCGCCTTCAAGGGTAATCAGTGCGCCATGCAACACCCCCTCGCCGTAAGCGCTGCCGGGATTGATACACAGTGTGCGTCCGATCCGCACCGCACCCCGCGACTCATGGATGTGCCCGTGCAACGCCAGCAATGGCTGAAACTCCTCAATCACCCGCCGCACTGCCGTGCTGCCGACCGGCGCCATTACCACCTGCCCGCCCTCGGTCACAACCGTCAGATCGTCGCGCACCTTCGGCGCGTCATCGAGCGTGCTGCGATAGGGCGGACTGTGCAGCACAAAGATCGCCGGACGGTCGCGGTCAAGACGGTCGGCAACGACGCGGATGCGGCGTTCCAAGTCTGCTTCGCCCATCTCGCGCGGACTGCGCCAAGGGGTCGGCGGCACCCAGGATTCGCCCAGTATCTGGTAGCGCCCCCATTCGAGCACGCATCCATCCGGGTTGCGCACCACGCTGCCACTGCGCAGCGCGTCATCGAGCGCCGGTTCGTCATCGTTGCCTGCCATCACAAAGCAGGCGACGTTGCTGCCCGCCAGTCGTTCTTCGGCAAGCGCAATCCAGCGCCGCACTGCGTCGATCATCACGCGACGGAACACCTGATCGAGATAGCCGGGTTCCGCTTCCAGACGGTGGTATTCGTCCGGAGCACAGCGGTACGGGTAGAAACCATTGAAGCGAATATTCTTTTCGAGCGTCGTCAGTTCCGCATCGTCGCGGGCAAGCGCTTCCTGCCCCAGAAACGACGCCCGATACCCGTGCGGCGTCTCCACCAGCGGCACGAGCATCTTGCCGGTGAGGTCGCCACCCATCACCAGCGCCTGCGCACCGTAAAACTGCGCCGCGTTCAAAAACTTGAGCCAGCACCGCTCCGAGCCGTGAATGTCGCTGCTGTAGAACAGGCGCACAGTCTCATCATTGGACGTTCGTTGTTTCCGGTTGAAGAGCCACATTGTTATCCGCCTTCATCAGGAATATCGTACCAGCGCACGCGATCCCCGATCCGCGCCCGCATTTTCCACGCCATCGTCTTCGGCTGCGCCTCGATGGTCTCGCGCAACACGGCAATCTGCGACGACACCCGGTAAGCGCCGTATACAGGACGCCCGACTGTCCATCGGTCGAGACGATCCAGACTGAGCGCCAGCGTCCGGTAGAGCCCCCAATCGCGCGCTGCCAGTTGCGCAATGTACGCCACGTCAATTGCTCCGGGTTCGGCGCCGAGCGGCAGGTCAGAGAGCAGCGCAAACAGATCGCGCAGGTCGTTCTCCGTCGCCTCCACGACTTGCAGTTTGGTCAGCAGCAGATCGGCCGGCGTCAGGGTTGCGGGGTGCAGGTGCAAACGGTCGCGCAGGTCGAACGTGTGACACATCTGGAATCGGTCGAGGAACACATCAATGTGACGTTCGTCCGCGGTGTGTCGAAAGATCAGGCGCTGCATGCCGTGCAACAGGTTAAATTCACGGTCCGGCTCATAGCCATGATCGATGAACAGGCGCTGCAACGTCGCACGTTCCCTGGCGAGCCCGACCATATCGATGTCTTTGTAGGAACGCTCGAAATCAGGATGTCGCGCCGTTGGACAGAGATGATAAATGGCGATGCCGCCAAGCAATCGCAGGCTGAGACCGGCGCCGTCTGCCGCAGCAATGAGGCGTCTGGCATCGTCGTAAAGCGTGTCAACCGGCATAGAGGAGAAGGAGTTTACACGAAGGTGAAGGTCAAAAGCCATTCATGGGTATACCATAGCAACGGATGGAAGATTTGTCAAACGTGGAGCGCGTTAGTATGATGAGTCCACGTGCAGAAAGCGCCCAAACTGCTTCAAGCGGTCAAAATCGCCGGATCGCAATCCGGGGAAATCTCGCTTCGTCCTTTTCGGTTCTGCCAACTGAGAGGCGAGAGGCGAGAGGGGCGCGGCGCGAGGGGCGAGGCGAGAGGCGAGAGGCGAGAGGCGAGAGGCGAGAGGGTCCCGGCAATGGTGTAGCGCGAGATTTATCTCGCATTTGTGGAGAGGCGCGAGGGGCGCGGCGTCCGGCAATGGCGTAGCGCGAGATTTATCTCGCATTTGTGGAGAGGCGCGAGGGGCGCGGCGTCCGGCAATGGTGTAGCGCGAGATTTATCTCGCATTTGTGGAGAGGTGAGAGGCGCGGGGCGAGGCGCGAGGGGTGAGGCGAGAGGCGAGAGGGTCCCGGCAATGGTGTAGCGCGAGATTTATCTCGCATTTGTGAAGAGGTGAGAGGCGCGGGGCGAGGCGCGAGGGGTGAGGCGAGAGGCGAGAGGCGAGAGGCGAGAGGGGAGAGGGTCCCGGCAATGGTGTAGCGCGAGATTTATCTCGCATTTGTGGAGAGGCGCGAGGGGTGAGAGGGGGAAATATCGCTTCGTCCTTTCCGGTTCTGCCAACCTGTTGCTGATGAAGCAGGTCAGCGAAAGTCTTGCCAGTCGGGCGGTCTATTTCATTCTCGATCCCATGACGCTCGGCGAGATCCGTCGTGCGCCGCGACCCGACATTTTGGCGCGGTTGTTGAGCGGCGATCTTCCTGACGAAGGCACGCTGCCCGAAGAACCAACAGATCCCGCCGACATCATCTTGCGCGGTCTGATTCCGCCGTTGCTGCGCCTTTCCTCGCCACAATCGTGGGTGCGCTGGTGGGAGGGGTATGTTGCGACGTACCTGGAGCGTGATTTGCGTCAGATCGCTCAGATCGACACTCTCATCTATTTTCGCAGACTCATGGAACTGCTGGCGCTTCGCTCAGGTCAGTTGCTGAATCAGTCGGCACTGGCGCGCGATGCGCATATGTCGCAACCAACTGTGTATCGTTATCTGGGGCTGCCCTGGACGATGCTTGCGTGACGACAACTGGCGTGCTAGACCGTAAGAGGCGAACGCAGAGGTGACGCGATGAGCGGTCTTGATTTTCTTCAATCAGTCCAATTTGTCACGGCAAAAGGCAAACGTTTGGCTGTTCTGGATGCAGAAGATTGGGAAGCGCTGATCGAATGGCTAGAGACGCTGGAAGATGTGCATATCGCACGTCAGGCCTCCGCAGAACTTAAGGCTGCTGATGGTGATCGTCAGCGCGCTGGTTGGAAGGAGTGGACGAGCGTGGCCGGAGAGATAGAGTGAGTCGCTACACTGTTCTCTGAGGTCTTGCCTTGAGAATCATTGGTCCATTACGCCGCCGTGTCAGGCGCTCCGGCGAAGAGAGCGGCGACCGGCACGGCAACCGGGAAGCGATCCGGCTGAAGCGTGGCGTCCAGGCCGATCAACCTCGTGAAGGCGTAATCCTCCAGCGTGGCGTCAGGTGCGCGGCAGACCAGCACATCCCGCGTTTCCGGGCGAATGATCCAGTATTCGGGGACGCCAGCGCGCGCATAGGCGCGCCGTTTAACAACGGTAACAACGGTGTCTTGCTCCGGGTTCGATGGCGATAATACCTCGGCAATCAGGTCAGGAACGCCGCGGATGCGTCGTTCACTGATAATGTCGGCATGATCGCAGCCTACCAGCACGAAGTCAGGTTGTACTGGGTCGCATCCCGGCATCAGCACACCAATCGGTGCGGTTGCGGCATATGCCAGTCCCTGCTCTTCCAGCGGCATGCCAATATATTTGTCCAGGCGTCGCACAATCCACTGGTGAAAATAACTCGGCGCAGTGGTCATGTACAGCACACCCTCGATCACCTCGTAGCGATTGCCATCGTCCGGGAGTTCGCGCTCCCAGCGCTCGTAGCTCCACCCCGCATCCAGCGATCGGAGCGTGATTGTCGGCAGACGCACAACGTCAGCCATGGCATTCCCCCGCTCAGCCGTATGTCACCGTCATGATACAGCGAGAGATGATACAAGGTCAATCTCCCAAACCGCTTCGCCCCAACGCCCCCTGCTTCCCGTGCGGGAGAAAAGGGGGCGGTTCGACAGACTCACCGCACGGGAAGAGGGGAAAACCGGCAACGGGACGCGGCACACGCCTCTCGACCCGGAAAAACGCTTGACCTGAAAGATCCGCCCTGCCCGTCAGCACAGGGGCGCGGCAGCGCCGCGCCCATCAGCGTAGGGGCAAGGCGGCGCTCCGTCCGTCCGTGACGCCGCATCAGCCGCCGCGCCCCTGCGATAGCAATTATGATGACGTCCGCTCCGCCAGCAACCGCAGACCGTTCGCCACCACGATCAGGGTGCTGCCTTCGTGCCCGACAACGCCAAGCGGCAGCGGAATGGCGCCGAATATGGCGAACACCATCAGCACTGCCATAACGGTAAAGGCGAACGCCAGGTTCTGCCGCACGATGCTGCGCGCGCGACGCGCCAGGCGCAACGCCCCCGGCAGGCGGCTCAGATCGTCACTCATGAGCAACACATCGGCGCTCTCCAGCGCGACGTCCGTGCCTGCCGCCCCCATCGCCACGCCGAGCGTCGCACTCGCCAGCGCCGGCGCATCATTGATGCCATCGCCGACCATCGCCACCGGTCCATACCGCTCCTCGAGTTCACGCAGCACGGCGACTTTCTCTTCCGGCAACAGTTCGGCGCGCACCTCGTCAACACCGAGCGCCTGCCCAAGCGTCTGCGCCACCCGCTGATTGTCGCCGGTCAGCAGCACTACCCGCTCGATACCGGTCTGCTTCAAGCGCGCAACCGCCGCAGCCGCTTCGGGGCGCACCGTATCGGCAATGGCGATAATGCCCCAGACGGCGCGTTCGCATCCGAGCGCCACCACAGTGCGTCCCAGGTCCTGCTGCGCCGCAATCTGCGCCGCAACCTCCGGCGTCAGGTCGAACAGCGACGGACGCCCAATCGTCAACCGGCAACCATTGATGTTCGCAGCCGCGCCGGCGCCGGTCAGCGACTCAAAGCCGGTTGCGACCGGTGTCGGCAGACCGCGTTCATCGGCGCCGCGCACAATCGCGCGTGCCAGCGGATGCTCCGAAGGGCGCTCAATAGCGGCTGCCAGCGCCAGCAGGCGTCGCTGGTCGGTCGAGAGCGGCCCGATCATATCATCGGGGATCGGTTGCGGCGAACGGGATGGCGCTTCCGCTTCGGCGAGCGCGTGTTCCAGTTCTGCGGCTGCGCCATCCACCGGAATCACTGCCACCACCCCAGGTCTGCCGGTCGTCAGTGTGCCGGTTTTATCGAACGCCACAACCCGCACCTGCGCAGCGGCTTCCAGGTGACGTCCGCCCTTGAAGAGCACCCCGCCGCGCGCCGACGCCGCCAGCGCCGAGAGGAGCGCCGCCGGGATCGAAATGACCAGCGCGCACGGCGATGCCACCACCATCAGCGTCATCGCACGATAAAGGGTCGTGCCCGGATCCCATCCCAGAAAGAGGAGCGGAATGATAATCGCCAGCAGCGTCAGACCGACGACCGCATAAGCGTAGTATTGACCAATGACCCGGTCGGTGAAATCCTGGCTCTTCGCCTTCTGTTCCCGCGCTTCGCGCACCACCTGCACAATCCGCGCCAGCGTCGAGTTTTCCACCGAGGTGGTCACACGCACTTCGAGCGCCCCCTGCCCGTTCATCGTGCCGGCGAACACTTTTGCGCCGGGGCGTTTCTCGACCGGCATCGACTCGCCGGTAATCGAGGCTTCGTTCAGCGCCGACTCACCGCGCACCACCACGCCATCGGCGGGGACCTGCGCACCGGGGCGCACCAACACCACCTCGCCGACCTGCAATTCCTCGACCGGCACACGCACAAGCGTGCCATTGCGGTACACCTCCGCCTCTTTCGGCGTCATATCGAGGAGGGCGCGAATCGAAGCATGCGTGCGCCCCATCGCATATGTTTCGAGCGTACCGGAAAGCGAAAACAGAAACATCAGAATGGCGCCTTCGCGCGGTTGACCGACAATCGCCGCGCCGACGGCAGCCACGATCATCAGAAAGTTGACATCGAACTGCCGCTTCTTGAGCGTTTCCCACGCCTCCTGGACGCTATAGAACCCGCCGCTCGCATACGCGACGGCGTAGAGCAGCCAGGCGACCCAGCGCGGCAGCGCCATGAAGTCTTCGACGATCCATCCGGCAACGACCATCACCAGAGTGAGCGTTGTCAGGCGGATCATCCAGGGCAGCGCTGCAAGTTCCGCCTCTTCCGGCGTCAGTGGACGGGTTTCGGCAGGCAGCATGCGCAGCGTTGCGCCGGCGTTGCGGGCAAGCGCCTCAATATCGGCGACATTCACGCGACCGCCATCGTAGCGCAGCGTCAGCACACCTTCCTGTTCGTCATAATGAACGGCAAGCACCCCAGGACGGGTGCGCAGTTGAGCAATCAATTCCTGAGTTGACATTTACGCATTCTCCTCGTGTTGAAGAATACGGCGATCGTCCGGGTCCAGGCGCGCCAGCAGGTCTTCCCCCAGGCGCGCAAAAATACGTTGAGCGAACAATTCCATCCAGACGAACTGATGAGCGAGTGAAACCAGGTTCGGGTTCGTTGTGACGGTTGCCGACGTTGTGGCATGACCGCTGGCGATCAGGCACTCGCGGTCGTCCGCCACGATCATCAGCGTTTCCTCCATTTGATGCAGAGTTGTTTCCAGATGCGGATGGCGCACCACCTGACCAAGATCGAACGGTGCGTTGCCCGTCAGAATGACGCCGAGCCGAACGCCACGCGCGTGGGCGGCGGTCAGCGCCTCGCGCAGTTCAGCAACGTCGTCGTCGGTCAACACGAGCAACAGTTCGATCTGCGCGCGCTCAATCATCTCGCGGGCATAGTGCAACGCCTCCCGACGACCGCTGAACGTCCACAGCCGCCCTTCATCGTGACGGCGGTAGAGGGGCGCCAGGCTGCTGCGCAGCTCCGCAACGCGCTGCCGCACCCGCTGCTCATACCGGTCGAGCAGGATATCGGGCGACACCGGGCGATAGAGCGTCGCTTTTTCATCGAAGCTTTTGAGCACGGCGCCACGCGCTTCGAGCCGCCCGAGCGCCTCATAGACCATCGAGCGCGGCACGCCGGCCAGTTTCCCGATCTGATACCCGGTTGCCGGGTGCTCCTGCAACAGCGCAAGATAGACCTTCGCCTCGTATTCGGTAAACCCCAGCGTCGTCAATTGTTCGAGGACATCCATAGTCGTTCGCCTTCACACTAGTAGTAAGATTATAAACTACTATTGAGAGGATGTCAAGCAGGAATTGACAGATTGCGGCGATCTGGTTATACTCACGGCACTGTGAACGCTGGCATATCGGTGATTATTCCCAACCTGCATTCGCCATTGATCGGCGAGGTAATCGATGCCATTACCCATCAGACCGAACAGCGCCTGATTGGTGAAATCATCGTGGTCGGACAGGATTGCCACCGACTGGTCAAGCCGCCGGCGCGCCATGTCGAAACGTCTCATCCGGTCTCAGCCGCGCGCGCGCGCAATCTGGGCGCGGCGCTTGCGCGAGGCGATCATCTGCTCTTCATCGACTCCGACTGCATTGCCGCGCCCGATCTGGTCGAACGAATTGTTGCGCGATTGCATAAGGGCGATATAGTTGTTTGCGGCGGGGTTGTGATTGAAACCGGCGAGTACTGGAGCGACTGTGACAATTTATTAGTTTTCGCCGACTATCTTGCTACAGCGCCTGCGGGAGAACGCATGTGGGCGCCGAGCCTGAACCTGTGCATTCGACGATCCGTCTTCTGGAGCATTGGCGGTTTTGATGAACGCTTCCCCAGCGCAGCCGGCGAGGACACCGATTTGAGTCTGCGATTGCGCGCGAGCGGCATCAGAATCGCCTTTGAGCCGCGCGCGCGCGTAATCCATCATCACCGACGCGCGACACCGCGCGCCGTGTGGGAGCATCTTCGGGCATTCGGGCGAGTGCAGGCGACGATCTGGCGTCGCCATGCCCGGTTGATGCCGCCGCCGCTGCCACTCGAACGGCTGCGGGCGCTTGCCCCGGCGCTGCGGGCTGTCGCGCCATTTCTGGCAATCCGCGACACTGCAACCCTGGCGCACCACGCGCCGCACCTGCTGCCGGGGCTGGTCTGGGCGCGCACCGCATGGTACTGGGGAGTGGCGGAGGGAGTGGGAGGGTAGACGCAGAGAAACCAACATTCCTCGCAAGATCATGTGACTTCAAATGGAGTAGTGCAATATCTTTGCGGTGTTAAAGAGCGCCTCAACGATATTTATGACACTGCCAGGTTATGCGTGGCGCATCAATCATTATCCCTAATCTGCATTCTCCTCATCTTGGCGCCGTTATCGACGCACTCCGCCAACAGACTATTCCTCCGCTGGAAGTGATTGTCGTCGGACAGGATCGGTACAGATTGGTGCAAGATAAGGTAGAGGTGCGTTCTATCGAGTCTTCGACACCGTTATCGCCCGCACAGGCGCGAAATATTGGCATCACCTATGCCAGAGGTGATATTTGTGTTTTTCTTGACTCAGACTGTGTTCCACACTCAACGTGGTTGAAACATCTTCTCGATCGAACCTGGAGCGACAACATTGCAGTTGGCGGAAGCATCGCTCTTGGGCAGTGGCGGTATTGGGAATTATGTGATAACATTGCGTGCTTTGGTTCGTTCCTGGCAACGGCGCCTCCCGGAGATCGTCCATATCTGTTATCGGGAAACATGGCAGCAGCCACATCGCTCCTGCGACGTGTGGCGGCATTTGACACGCGATTACGTACCGGAGAAGATGTAGATCTGAGTTTTCGTCTGCGTCTTGCCGGAGTCAAGCTCTATTTCGAGCCTAGAGCAGCGGTCTGCCACTATACGACACGTGCCAATGCACGTGACGCATGGATGCACATGTATGCCTGGGGGCGTGATTGGCCGGTAGTGGCGGAACGGTATCGCTCTCTGATCGGCATCAGCCTCTGGGATCGTCTGGTTCGTGCATCACCGGCAATAGCGGCTGCGGCTGTTCCTGGTCTTGCACTGCGCGATGCGCTTGGCTACTACGCATCTCAACCCAAGTTACGCTGTCGCTATCAGGCTCTGCTTCCGGGCATCGTTTGGGCGCGAATAGGATGGTACACAGGCGTTATTCATGGGCAACAGCAGCACAAAATATAATCTCAATATTGAGATCATCGTTCTGCATTGGCGTGACGACCAACGCACGCGCCAATGCCTTGCAGCGCTGCAAACGCTCGATTATCCCGCCCACTCCATTACACTGGTCGATAATGGATCACACAATGGCTCTCTTGAGCGGTTAATCGTTCAATTTCCCGACATCCCCATCATTCGGCATCAAGAAAACCGGGGCTTCGCCGGAGGCGTCAATCCCGCAATTCGTCGCGCGCTGGCAGAAGAAAATATCGACGCCATTCTGCTTCTCAACAACGATGCCCTCCTTGCACCCGACGCACTGTGGCGACTGGTACAGGCGATGGAACAGTATCCGCATATCGGCATTCTGAGCGCAGCGGTTGTTCGCGCCGATCAACCAACCCTGATGGCGGGTGCGGGCGCTTTTGTCGGTCAATACTGGACCACGCCAGTCGGTTGGAATGAGCCGCTTGCACCGCTGCCACCCGATGTTCCGGTGTCGGTACATACCGTCTTCGGATGCGCCATGCTTGTTCGCCGTGCAGTATTTGAGCGGATCGGACTGTTTGACGAACGGTACTTTTTCTACTACGAAGATACCGATTTCTGCCTGCGGGCGCGATCTGCCGGGTTTGAAGTCGCCTATCTTCCTGGCGCTATCGCCTATCACACTGTATCTGCCAGCACACGGAATGTGCCAGGTCTGCGCGAGTTCTACCTGGCGCGCAGTCGCCAGATTTTCTTTCGCAAGAGACGATCCGGTATCGAATATCTGCTATACTTACTCGTCGCCATAGTTCATCTGGCGCGTGTTGCGCGCTGGAAAGTGCAACGTGCACATTGGAGCGATGCAGTCGGGTATGTTGCTGGCGGTCTGGTAGGATTGATGATGCCAATGGAGCATAAGTGCGAGCCGCAGATCACACGTGAGGGAGAGCATCCATGGAAAGCGTAGCCTTGACCCCACGTGTACGCCTGATCGTGCATCGTCTCTGGGAGGTGCTACGATCACGCCGATGGCAGTGGACCCTGGGAGTGATCTTTTTCCTGGCAATCAATGGCTATATCGGCTACCGTCTCTATCAGGATCGCGAGCAAATTGCGCAATTGAGCAATATTCGGATTGAATCTGTGTGGTTGGTCATTGCCTTTGGCGTGCAGACAGCCGGTATGCTCAATGCCGTAGACGCCTGGAGTACGATATTCCGCCATCTTGGTTATAACCTGCCGCTACGCATCCACTTTCGCATCTACGCCCTCTCGAATCTGGCCGCACGACTACCCGGAATAGGTGTTACTGCCGCGAGTCGGGCATTCCTGTACGGGCAACGCGGTGTCGATGGGATACAGGTTGCTGCCATTGCGCTGATGGAGCCGCCGGTTTTCGGAGTCGCAGCGATCGTCGTTGCACTGGCAATGCTGGCATTCCCAGGGAGTATTGGCAGCTTTGTGAACCCCTGGGTTCTGATTGGGGCGTTCGGCATTACGCTTATCATTCTTCCATCGCCGCTTTTTCGCCGTCTGCTTGACTGGTTGATTGCGCGTCATCCCGGGTCTGCAACGTTACAATGGCAACATGTGCTTATTTGGGCGGGGCGAAATATACTCACGATCGTCCTGGGAGGCATCGCACTCTACTGCGTATGCCGCGCTGCCAGCGCCATTCCCGAGTCGGCGCTGGCGCTTCTGATTCAATGCTGGGCGTTGCTGGTGGTTGCGGGCTCGTTGCTTTTCTGGATACCGGTTGAACTTGGCATCACAAGCAGCATATTGGTGCTTACGCTTGCAATGATGATGCCGATGCCGCAGGCGCTCCTGCTGCTGATTGCATGGCGCGTCTGGGGCATGCTGGTTGATCTGGTGTGGGGGACGGCGGGGCTCGCCTTGTAGGTGGGACATGCGCGAAATTATCAAAGAGTTCGTGAGCGAGTGTGCGGCTGTGTTGCCAATTTGTGAACCAATTCACGAATTTGGCGCGTATCAGGTCGCTGGACAGGAAGGGTTCGCCGATCTCCGCTCGATCTTTTCAAGTCAATGCTACATCGGGTCCGATATGCGCTACGGTCCAGGCGTGGACGTCCTGCTGGATCTCCACGCTCTTGGTCTTGCAGATGCGAGCGTCGGCAGCGCACTGATCCTCGACACTCTCGAACACGTCGAGAAGCCCTGGCGCGCGATGGAAGAGGTGCACCGCATCTTGAAGCCAGGCGGTATCGTGCTCATATCATCAGTGATGAACTTTCCGATCCATAACCACCCATCAGATTATTGGCGATTCACGCCAGAAGCGTTTCACAGCATGCTGCATCCGTTTGAGTATGCTCTGGTGATGTGGGCAGGCGTCGAAGATTTCCCAGAAACCGTGGTAGGGGTTGGTTGCAAAGGTCGGTTGGCTGAAGCGCAGGCGCGTGCGTTGCAGGAACGTCTGACAGCGTGGCAAGCGCGCTGGGCGCCACGTGTTCCGCCTTTGTATGAACGGATTGCCAAACTCGTTGCGCCGCCTATCGCGCTCAGCGCCTATCGCGCGCTGCGCGATCACGACCTGCACTGGATTCGTCAGGCATGGCATCAACCAGGTTGATAGCGAGGTGTCGATGAAAGATCCAGCGACATCCTGCCTCTTCCTCGAAGAAGTCGTATGCTGTTTGTGTGGGCATCACCACAGTACCCCTTTTCTGACGGCTCCTGATCGAGCGCACTTCGTCCCTGGCATATTCACCTTGCGGCGTTGCAAGAACTGTGGGTTGGTTTACCAGAATCCTCGCCCCTCGCCAGAGTCATCTGCTGCAATCTATCCAGCAGATTATGGTCCGTATAACAATCTCAACGACGATCTACATCCCGATTGGCAACGCCTGTGCGCATTCATCGGTCGCCTCCAAACACAACCAGGTCGATTGCTTGATGTTGGCGCCGGAGCGGGCGCCTTTCTACGAGCAATGCGTGTGGCGCTGCCAGAATGGTCCGTCACCGGCGTTGAGCCCAATGCCCGCGCCGCTGCCGCAGCACGACGCACCGGCGCGCATGTCATACAGGCAACAATCGAGACGGCACCTCTCGATGGTACAGTGTGGGATGCCATTACGCTGTGGAATGTTGTGGAGCATCTTCCCGATCCACTCGCTGTGTTGCGCCGCCTGCGTCAGTTGTTGCGTCCTGGTGGCTTCATTTACATGACTGTTCCGCTCTGTGATAGCTGGGATGCCCGACTATGCGGCGCATACTGGTGCGGTTGGGAGTTGCCCAGGCACTTCTATGCGTTTGATCGCGCATCACTTGGTCAATTGCTCAACGCTGCCGGATTGATCTCCTCTCGATCCGCCTGTCTGGTTGGTATTGAATACCACTTTACGGAAAGCCTGCGCCTGTTGATTAATGCAACGGTCAGACAATTTACCGTTCGCCGTTTGGGTATTGCGCTTACCTTTTCGCGCCCTTTTCGCCTGCTGATACGACCATATCTCTGGATGGCGGCGCGGATGCAGCGCTGCACGGCGCTGACCATTGCAGCGCGTGCGGCATGATGCCGTCTGCGCAAAGAAAGATTGATTGTGCTCTCTTACCGCCACTCTTTCGTCCACATATAAAGATGTAATCCGTTGGTGTTATGCAGATTACTCCTGTATTTAGCACAGGAGTGGTAGTTGTTTATGTCTTTGGGGGTATGGCATACATTCGGAGGCACAGGAATAATAAGGGTGCGTATCGCGATACATTTTGTAGTGTTCGTAGTGGAGGTTCAGGGAAGACATGAACGTACGACGCCTTCCATTCACGCTCATGATGGCGCTTTTGGCTCTGGCGCTAATGCCGTTCACGGCAGGCGCGCAGACCACCAGCACCGTCACCACCTCTGGTTTTCAGGTGCAGAACCTCAGCCAGACGCAACCGGCCAACATTTCGATCCAGTACATCGACGCTGCAACTCAGACGCAGGTGGCGACTCAGACGGCAACCATCCCTGCAGGCGGTTCGTTGACATTCGTACCGTTCTCTGCTGCTGGATACGTTCAGATGAGCGCACCTCCTGGCTTCCGCGGTTCAGTGACCATTCTGTCCGATCAGCCAATCGTAGCCGTCACCAACGTGCTCGGATCTAATGCGGCGTTGGGTGACAGCTACGGCGGTTTCACAGGCGGTGCAAGTTCGCTCAATCTGCCGCTGATCGTACGCAACAACTTCGGCATCGACACCTCGATCACCATCCAGAATGTCGGCACTGCACAGGCTACTGTCACTATCTCGTACACCCCTGGCTTTGCAGGGAATCCAGGCGTGACCGAACCTTCGTTCACGCTGCAGCCAGGCGCTTCAAGGACGATCTATCAGAAGGATAATACCGCGCTCGGAACCGGCACTCCGGGGTTCGTCGGGTCGGCGACCGTTACCGCAACGGGATCGCCTGTGGTGGCAACGGTGCTTCAGGAGGGGAATGGCCAGTTGATGGCATATAACGCCTTCCCCGCCGGCACGGGCTCCTCGACGGTCGCGTTGCCCCTGGTGCTTGGCAACAACTTTGGCGCATTCACCGGCATTCAGGTGCTGAATACTGGCACTCAGGCGACAACGGCAAATATCACCTTCTCCCCCAATACGGTGACTGCGCCTGTGGGCGGGTTGACCCCCTGCGCAACGCCACCAACGCGACAATTGACGATCAATCCGAACCAGACGGGGACCCTGATCCAGGCTGCTGGCAGCGGCAGCCCACCCTTCGATCCGTTCTTCAACGGATGTATTTATATTGGTGGCGCGACGGTGACCAGTAATAACGGTCAACCCCTATTCGTGACCGTCAATCAGGTCAATAGCACATCGAAGGACGCCTCTACTTATGCGGGCTTCAATCCGACAACCGCAACCGATAAAGTGCTGGCACCACTGGTGGTCGCCAACAACTTCGGGACGTTCTCCGGAGTTCAGGTACAGAATGTTGGATCAAGCGCCACAACCGTGACAATCACCTATGGTCCGAATACGTATTCTGGCACGCCACCATCTGGATTCACGCTGTGCGGTACGCCCACCGCGCGCTCGACCACGGTACAGCCCGGTGCATCCTTCACTTTCTTGCAGACCTACATCGCCGGTCAGCCATCAGGTCTGAGCCCCATCGGGTCTGACTCGCAGTTCCAGAGCTGTATGTACGTCGGTTCTGCTACAATCACCGCGAGCAGCGGCGGAAAGATTGCAGCGATTGTCAACCAGGTCTCGGTTGGACCCACATCGAACGATAAGTTGTACACCTACGGAGCCTTTGCGCAATAAGATAGGCGCGAACGGGCTTTTCGAGAGACGACCTGGAAGCGAAAACGCTCCAGGTCGTTATCCTTAACGCTTACGAATCAATGCGCTGCAACCATAAACTCCCGGCGCCCTTTGCGTTCGCGCTATGTGGCAGAGCAGCGATCAACGCTTCGCGCTGCCTGTCCCACATATATGATCCTGACCAGAGGATGCGAAAGGTGGTATTGAATGCCAGAAACGCATGAACGAGGTATTGTTCGTTCCATCCTCTGCGAAGGGTGCAAATCCACTCTTCTGGATAATCATAAGGGAAGAATGTATCATGAACGTGAATCAACACACCAGGTCGCAGGTTCGGAAGAACTTCAAGAAAGAGAAAAGGAGCATCGCCACCGCTGACAATTGTATGGCTTGAGTCGATGAATAAAATATCGCCTGTATTCAATTGATCGACGATATTATGAACATCGAGTTCTTCTACTCTCCGAGCAAGAATTGTGTCGGCGACTTGATGAATATCAACCCGAGGTTCTGGATCGATACTGATGATCCTGGTGGGTAGGTTGCCATCGACAATAGCACAACGCATCAGATGCGTCGAAAAACCGCTACCAACCTCAATAATGTGATTTGGACGAAAATGGCGAATAATCCCGTAGAGTACGCAGCTATCAATTGGACCAAACCAGATATTATCGATTCGATATCCATGGCAGATTTTTGCAGCATCGCATAATAGAAGATTAAAATCATCCCGGTACGGCACACAAACATGATCGAGAAACCAGAGAAATCGTGTTTCATCCAGATCCAGGCCAGCAGTGTATTTTGCCGTCGACCAGTGGTTACGTCGCCGTAATTCGTCCAGACGCTGAGATTCACGCTTCTCTGGTATGGTAGAGATGATTTTTACACCAAATAGACCGAGTATCTGGTTAATAAACTGAACAAGGTTCATACATCGAGCAGAACACGGCTACTGTGCTGGCAAAACCACTGTGTAGAGCATACGCAACTCCTGCATTGGACTGTTGCTCTGGTTGCGACTACTGCTCACGACAAACAACGATGCATCACGCACTGCGACGGCGGGTTGCTCGCCTAGCGGCGTTTGCGAGACGGCAAATGCTCTCCACCCATCGTTGCGGACATCGTAGTACAACGGGCTATCTTCTGGGACGCCTCCCAAAACGAAGATCAGGTTCGAGAGCGCTGCGGAACCAAAGCGGCTCCGCGCCTCAGGCAGCGCTGCACGTTGCGACCACGCAGCGTCCCCTTCCTTTGATGGCGCATATTGTTCGTTGACGGTCAATGCGCCACTCTGGTCTTCGCCGCCAATAACGTAGATATTGCCATCAACGACCGACGCACCCGCATAGGCGCGCGCCGTCGGCATCGATGGACGACGCTCCCACGTGTCGCTGACAGGATCGTAGGCAAAAACGTCATCGCAGATCTTCGAGCCATCCCAACCACCAAACAGGTAGAGGCGACCATCAACTGCTGCAAGTGCATAAGCGCTTCGGGGTGCAGGCAGCGAACGCCGTTCGGACCACGCCCCAAGCGCCGGATCGAAGACTTCCAGTTTGTCGGTAATGTTCCCGTCTGCCAGGCGACCGCCAGGAACGTAGATTTTGCCGTTCAGCACGACGGCGCCAGCATCCCGCACCGGCGTCGGCTTGGCATTGAGTGGCGCCCATATCTGTGATGATGGATCATAGCGCCAGACGCTGCCGGTCACGCCGCCGTCGGTTGTGCCGCCAATAACGAAAATCCGCCCCTCGAAGGAAACTGCCGCAGACGCTCGCTGCGCGTAGGGCAGCGCAGGATGGAGAGTCCAGACTGGTGAAGGTGATGAGATGAATGTCTGTGGTGTGGGAACGACGGTTGGCTGTGCAGTTAGAGAATTGCCTCCCTGTGACATGACGAGCAACCCGAAGATAATTGCAAACGCCAGGATTACTCCCCCTGCAATACCGGTATAGAGCAACCATCGTGATCGTGATGGACGCAACACAGCACGGGTTACTACTGATGCCGATGCACCTGCGTCGCGGTCTGATAAAGCGTCAATCGCCGACGTTGTTGAATCGGACAGCACGGCGGTGCTGCCTGATGACACTGAAGCGATTTCAACAATGCCACTCCGCACCGCATACATGGTCGCCTCGGTCCGCGATGCGACGCCGATCTTGCCGAAGATATTGCGCAAATGCACCTTGACCGTATTGGCGCTGATGTTCAATTGTGCTGCGATCTGCTGATTGGTGGCGCCGGTGGCGACCAGGCGCAGGATTTCGCGCTCGCGCTCGCTCAGTTGTGGCAGGGTGTCATTCGACATAGGGTTGGTTCAATATCTTGCTCTGGTACTGCAAATTCCACAGTGAGCCATGATCCTTGCATGTGTGGCGTTTTCAGGCGTGAGCGGCGTCAGGGCGCCCGCAGGAGACAGACAGGGGGGTTGCCCCTATGCAGGTGTCGCGTTCTTCCGAGGACACGACGCTGTCTCTTGCGGTGAGCCTGCCGAACCGCGCCCAGACTGGCGTCTCGACATGCTTGTTTGCCCTCCTCCCTGCCCCCGCTCCCGCAGTGCGAGAGACATGGGCATTGAAACGCCGCGCCGCGCCTGTGCCGGCATTCTGAACTCGCATCCTGATGCCTCGCGTCAGCGGTGAACCACAAAGATGCACTCAAAAACCCATCCCTCTGTCTCTCATTGCCCATTTCTTCATTATTATAGCCGATGCTTCGTGTTCATATGATGATCGATTCCTCACATGTGTCGCAATCATGTGCCGGTCTTCGTTACGCTGCGTTGGGAGTTGTATGACGGCCTTTCTTATATTATAGCTGAGTGCAGAAATATTGATCCATGGTATACTCACCGCATGAAAGCATTTTCAATCGATCTCCGTATCCGCGTCCTGGCGGCGCTCGATGGTGGGATGTCCCGTTCGGAGGCCGTGCGGCTCTTCCAGGTGAGTCTGGGCAGTATCAAACGCTGGCTGCGTGCTCGTGCGGCCGACGACCTCGCCCCAAAACGCCCCACGGGACGTCCGCGCCGGATTACCCCAACGCAGGAACAGCAGTTGCGCGTCCAGGTGCAGATCACCCCCGATGCGACGCTCGACGAACATGCCGCGCAGTGGGCGGCCGATACCGGCAGGCGCATCAGTCGCCAGACCCTCGGACGCGCCCTGCACCGCCTGGGCCTGTCACGCAAAAAAAGTCGACCGTTGCCAGCGAGCGCGACCCCTGGGAACGTGCGGCGTTTGCACTCCGGCAAGGCGACTGGGACGCCAACGACTTGATCGTGTTGGATGAGTTTGGCAGCAACCCTGATCTGGAACGCACCCATGCGTGGGCACCGGTGGGGGAACGTGCGACCAGCGCCATTCCCCACAACACGCCTATCAACACGACGACGATTGCCGCGCTGACGCCAACCAGGATGGGACCGGCACTGGTGTTGGCGAGCGGGGTTGATCGTGCAGCGTTCACCGCCTATTTGGAGCACGTTTTGGCACCAACGCTCCGGCCGGGGCAGATTGTGTTGGCGAATAACCACAGCGCGCACAAGAGTCCGCAGGCGCATGCCATCGTGGCGGCCCGTGGCTGCACGTTGCGGTTTCTGCCCGCCTATTCGCCCGACTACTCGCCAATCGAGTTGGAGATCGCGAAGATCAAAGCGCTGCTGCGGCGTGCGGCCGCCCGAACAACCGAAGCGTTGGAAGCCGCCATCGCCGCCGCCTTGTCGGCGGTGACTGCCGCCGAAGCACAGGCATTCGTTCGCCATTGTGGCTACCGATTTCCACCAAATTTGGATCAATGGTTTTGCACTTAGCTATAGCGAGGGCTGATGAGAATTAAGATAATGAATCTGGTATACCTGTCTGCCGAGTCGCTCATTCTCTGAGCTGCGGGCTCACGCCCGCGCGCAGGGGCTTTCACGAACTCAGCAAGGGCTTTAGCCCGCAGTGCCGCGAATGCGCAACCTGGCGGCGCAGGTTGACCGGATTGAATTCTTGATCTTCATCAGCCCTTGCTTGAGACCTGGAAGCCCCGGAGGGGCTTGTGGGATCTCAGTCGGGGCTTCAGCCCGACCCGTGCGGCTGAGCCGCACGCTCTCTGAGCTGCGGGCTAAAGCCCTTGCTCAGGACATGGAAGCCCCGCAGGGGCTTTCACGAACGCAGCGAGGGCTTCAGCCCGACCCGTGCGGCTGAGCCGCACGCTCTCTGAGCTGCGGGCTAAAGCCCTTGCTCAGGACATGGAAGCCCCGCAGGGGCTTTCACGAACGCAGCGAGGGCTTCAGCCCGACCCGTGCGGCTGAGCCGCACGTTCGCTGAGCTACGGGCTAAAGCCCTTGCTTGAGACCTGGAAGCCCCGCAGGGGCTTTCACGAACGCAGCGCGGGCTTCAGCCCGCAGCGCCGCTCTGCCGAATCGCTCATTCTCTGAGCTGCAGGCTCACGCCCGCGCTTAAGACCTGGAAGCCCCGCAAGGGGCTTGTGGGATCTCAATCGGGGCTTCAGCCCGACCCGTGCGGCTGAGCCGCACGTTCTCTGAGCTGCGGGCTAAAGCCCTTGCTCAGGACCTGGAAGCCCCGCAAGGGCTTTCACGAACGCAGCGCGGGCTTCAGCCCGCAGCGCCGCTCTGCCGAATCGCTCATTCTCTGAGCTGCGGGCTAAAGCCCTTGCTCAGGACCTGGAAGCCCCGCAGGGGCTTTCACGAACTCAGCGAGGGCTTTAGCCCGCAGTGCGCGAATGCGCAGCCTGTCGGCGCAGGTTGACCGGATTGAATTCTTGATCTTCATAATCTCGCGCGACGCCTTTCTACAAATGCGAGATAAATCTCGCGCCACGGTATGGTCGGGCCTTTCCACAGATGCGAGATGAATCTCGCGCGACGTCTTTCCACCAATGCGCGATAAATCTCGCGCGACGCCATCGTCGGGTCACTCGTCCCTCGTCCCTGGCACTCGCAGGCGAAAGATCGCCACGCCACCTTTGTCATAGACACACTCAAAGAGTGAGGTGTTCCGCAATGCTTCAGCGCGCAACGCGCCAGGACGCTCGCTGACGTAGACGTATCCATAGCCCCGCTCGCGCATAAAGGCAGCAAGTTCTTCTGCGCTCGCAGCTGCGCCATGGTCGCGCAGCCACGATGTGTCGCGCTTAATGATGGCGACATCATCCGGCGCACCGTAGTTGTAGATGACCGGCGGCGTGCTGACCTGCCTCCCCGCCAGCGGCAGCAGCCACCATCCGCCGTCGGCGCCGCGATCAACGTCGTAGAGCCAGCCAGCAGTTCCCACCACAAAACGGGCGTCGGGCGGCGTGGCGCGCGCTGCCCACTCGATCGCTACCAGGTCCATCGGTCCGGCAAGCACGGTGTCGGGGCGAACGATGGTGCGCCATTGGTTCGTTCCCCACAGCATCACGGCGACCGCCAGCGCAACGGTGCTCAGACGCCAGACACCACAGCGCCAACCGGACGGCGACGTCCATGCATCGATGGCTGCCGCCCCGCCAGCGATCAGGAGCGCCAGCGGCGCAAACATCGTTATGGTCAGCATTTCGTTGGTGATGAACGAGAGATACGGCAGCCCGATAACCACCGGATTCGCCAGCAGAACCGCAGCCGCGCACCAGATGATCAGCCAGGCGGCGGCGCGGCGGCGCTGCCAGAGGCTCAGGAGCGCCCCTGTGCCGCCGAGAGCGAGCAGTATCCGGTTCGTCCCCGCCCAGAGCAACTCCAGCGGCAGTGCGTTATATCCGGCATTGCCGGCGATGTGCATGGCAGAACTGCCGGTTCCCGGCAGTATGCGACTCGCCATCAGAACGATCCAGGGAGCCGTGATCGTCAGCGCGCCGGTCAGCGCAATGCCTAACCATATGGCGATGCGTCGCCAGGATGTGTGGTCTGTCGTGATCACCAGCAACGTCGCGCACGCCGCCAGCGTCAGTGCGAAGACAACGAAATGCACCAGACTGAGTCCTGCCAGCAAGAGCGCCAGGAGCGCGGTTGATCGTGGTCCAGGATGGCGACGAACCGCGTCCAGCGCCAGCAGCGCGGCAGGCAGCACGAGCATGCCGGTCAGCAGCGTGTATCGCCCCCAACTCACATAGTATGCCGGCATAACCGATGCCAGACCAACGACCAGACCGGCGGCTGCGCCGGCAATTGGACGCTGCCAGAGTCGCAGTGCCAGCGCAGCATACGCGGGAACCATCAGTGCGCTTATCACCTGACCGCTCCAGATCATTAATTGCGGTAAGGCTTCCGGCGCATAGATGCCTCCAGCCTGCGCCAGCGTCGCCACAAATACGTGGTACCCCCAGTGGTAGGTCAACCCGTCGACCGGCAGGTACGGTCGGAGCGAGAGCGGCGCGGCGCCCTGCTCGATGCTTACACGTATCAGCAGCGCGTGGTGAACGGAGTCGACCCAGACCGGCAATACAAGATCGCGAATCTGCTCGAAGCGAAGCCAGAAGGTCAGCACCGAAGCGCCGGCGATAAGCAGATGCCAGATGCTGCCGTCGAGCGCGAGCAGTAGCACCGTTATGGGGATACGATGCAGTGAGATGAGAGCAGTGACCAGGAAGACAACCAACCCAAGATGCACCATCGGCGGACGTACTGCAATGCCCGCCCACGTAAGCCAGAGGTAGAGAAGCGGGATGAAACTCAGGCTTGCTCCAATTGCCAGCGTCAAGCGTTCGAGGGCGGTCTCTCCGGCGGTTGGCGCCATTCGCAGGATCAGAACCAGACCAGGAAGGACCAGGACCACAAGAACGAGAAAAACAGTACCGATGAGGGAATTCACAATCTCCTCATAGGAGTATCTAGCTCTTGTACCAATGACGATTGAAGATGCCGCATGCGTGTCATTCCGAGCCCTTCGCTTCGCTCAGGGTAAACGCAGCGAGGAATCTGAGCGGGTCGCGCACGACCCCTCGCGCTGCTCGGGGTGACCATGCCGGATGGTCACAGGGAATTGGTATTATACCAATGACGATTGAAGATGCCGCATACTTGTCATTCCGAGCGCAGCGACTTGTCATTCCGAGCGCAGCGAGGAATCTGCGCGGGGCGCGCACGACCCCTCGCGCTGCCCGGGGTGACCATGCCGGATGTTCACAGGGAATTGGTATTATTCCCTTGAAGAACGCCCTCCTGACCGCCGTGGCTCGGACTGGCGTGGTTCGGATTGGCGCGGCTCCGAGATGCGCGGCTCCGAGATGCGCGGCTCGGATTTGCGTCGCTCTTCTTCCAGGGCGCGGGCAAGCAGGCGCTCGAAAAAACCGTCGCGTTTTTCTCCGGTGTCAGAATTCGGCTCAGGCGGTGGAGCAGTCGGTGACGGCGACGGTGAAGCAAGGACCACAATTTGCTGTTGGACCAGTGAAGCGATACCCACATACACATCGATCAGCGTGACCGACAGATCGCGCGCAATGTCGGGGATCGACCGCTGCCCGTCGATCAGCGTCAGCAGCGGAGCAATATCTTCGCCGACCAGTGATTGCGCGCGCTGGAGAGGCATCCGCAATGTGGGAATGGCGCTCAGCGCCGGCACGTAGGGACGCACCAACGCCCAGGTCTGCGCCTGATGCTCCGCCAACTCGATGATTTCCCATGGGTCCATCCAGAGTGTTGGCGTGACCGGCGCACCATCGGCGGAAAAGCGAAAGGAAGCATCGCGCTCGGCGAACATGCGTCCAATAGCATCGACGCCTTGCAATCCCGACAGTTCGGCATGTTGCGGCAGACCATCGCGGAAGAAGATACGACCAACGTCGTCGCCAACCTGTACTTCCAGCACACCGCTGACCGAACTGTAGACTGCCATTTCAATCAGTTCGCGCAGCGGAAACTGGCTGAGAGACCCTTCGAGTTGCACAGTACGTCTCCGCCCAATGGTATTGTGTTTGAAGGAACGCACACAACTTGCATGTTCACGATTGCTCCCGTTATTATAGCGTATGCCGTGTACGACGTGCGTGCATCGACGATGGAGAACGCTCCACGCCAGCAGCACAATCGCGGGAAACCTGTGCGACAGGCGCGCGTAGATGGTGGTGGAACCGTTACAAGCACAAGGAATATATGCCATGCTCAAACAACGCATCGCCTCGATTATCACAGCGGCTATCTTCCTTGGGATTCTCTGGGTGATCCTTGGGCGCGTCTGGATTGTCATCTGGGTTCAGGTTCCCTGGTGGGTGCTGCTCTTGAGCGGCGTGATACTGTTTTTGGTCATCGATTACCTGGTGCATCGCGCATTCGGCGGGAAGCCGTAGGTTCGATTATCATGACATTGGACCTTCGCTGTACGACGGGAACCGCGCTGTTCGCGTCGCTCATATCGATGGATTGATATGTTTCCTGAACTGACCGATCGCCAGCATCGCATTGTTGCGCTGGCGGAAGAACTTTCGTCGCGCTTTGCCGATCGTGCGGACCGGTATGACCGCGAAGGAGGGTTCCCGTTCGCCAATCTGGCCGATCTGCGCGACTCCGGGTACCTGCGACTGGTCGTGCCGCAGCGATACGGTGGCGAGGGCGCCGATCTGTTTGAAATGACGCTGGCGCAGGAACGCCTTGCTCGTGGCTGCGGCGCAACGGCGATGGCAGTCGATATGACAATCCACCTGATCGGGCGACTGGCGGAAACACCGTCGTGGACTGAGCCAATGGTTGCTATGATCTGTCGCGCGGTGGTCGAAGAAGGCGCGCTGATCAATTCGGCGGCGACCGAGGCGGACTTGGGCAGTCCCTCGCGCGGCGGCGCACCGGCAACGCGCGCCGTGCCCTCCGAAGGCGGCTGGCGCATCAGTGGGCGGAAACTGTTTGTGAGTATGGCGCCGGCGCTGCGCTGGTTTCTGGTCAGCGCAACGCTGCCGCCGGACGCCGAGACGCCACAGGGGTCCATCGGCAGTTTTCTGGTCGAAGCCGGTTCACCGGGCATCCGCCTGGAGGACTCCTGGAGCGACTCGTTGAGTCTGCGGTCGAGCGCGAGTTACGATCTTGCGCTCGATGATGTGTTCGTTCCGGCGGAACGTCTGGTGGAGCGCACACCGATTGGCGCGCCGCCACGCCCCGGCGCACCAACGCAGATGGCGTGGTTTGCGTTGACCCTCTCGGCGGTGTATTTGGGCATCGGGCAGGCGGCGTGTGACACTGTTTGCGCGTATGCGCGCGAACGCACCCCAACTGCGCTTGGGCGACCCATCGCCACGCTGCCGAACATTCAGCACCGCATTGGCGTGATGCAGACCGCGTTGAGCGCTGCCCGCAGCGTGTTGCACCAGACGGCGCGCGCCTGGGTTGCGCGCCCGGCAGAGCGCAGCGCAATGACGGCGCAGATTGCAATGGCGAAGTATCTCTGCACAAATGCCGCCTGCGACGCCACCGATCAGGCGCTGCGGATTGCAGGCGGATTTGCGCTGACGCGCGCGCTGCCGCTCGAACGCTATTTTCGTGACGCGCGCGCCGGTCTGACGCATCCGCCGAACGATGATGCTGCACTGGAGTTGATCGGCAAACATGCGCTGGGAATGTAATCGTGGACCTTGGCTTACGTGATCGAATAGCACTGGTGACCGGCGCATCGAGCGGCATCGGTGCAGCGACAGCGCGCCTGCTGGCGGAAGAGGGCGCTGATGTCGTGATTGCTTTTGGGCATGACGAGGCTGGCGCGCGGCGAACAATGGCAGCAGTCGAGGCTGCCGGACGGCGCGCCTGGCTTTGCCGCTTCGACATTGCCGATGCTGCTGCGGTCCAGACTGCCATTCGCACCGTCAGCGCACAAACGCGCGGGTTTGATGTGCTGGTCCTGTGCGCCGGATACAATGCTGTCACCCCGTTTCCCAACATTGCACCGGAAGAATGGAATACCGTCGTCGGTATCAACTTGAATGGCGCATTCTACACGCTGCACGCGGCGATCCCGTTCTTGCGCGACGGCGCTGCGGTGGTGACAGTGGCGAGCGTCGCTGCTGCGACCGGCGCGCCGCACCATGCGCACTATGCAGCGGCAAAGGCCGGACTGGTGAACCTGACGAAGAGCGCAGCGCGGGCGCTTGCACCACGGGTGCGGGTTAACTGCGTTGCGCCTGGCATTGCGCTTACACCTATGGGGCGCGACACCGTCGCCAACCTTGCCCCCGATTATGCGCAGACAAAACTTGCGCTGCAACGCTACGCCGAACCGGACGAAATCGCGCGCTGTATTGTCTTCCTTGCCAGCCCGGCGGCCAGTTTTGTCACCGGCGCGACTCTCGATGTCAATGGCGGAAGGGACATGCGCTGAGCCCGTGCCCTGGCAGGCGGGGCTGCGTGTCCGCCGCACAGGTTGCGCGTTCGCCGCAGGCGCCGCCTATCACGCCTGCGCTCCCAGGAAGAGCATGACAGTCAGACGCTGATGTCTTTGATTGACGCTCTGTGCAACAGATGCTACACTGGCGCTGTTGTGGATTGCCTGAGATGAGGGAGGGACGTATGTTTGAGAAGGTCGATCATATCGGTTTCGCCGTGCGCGACATCGACAGCGCTATCGCTTTCTACAGCCAGACGTTCGGGATCGGTGAGTGGGAACGTATCCCAATGCCGGAGCGCCACATGGAAGTTGCGGCAACGCGCATGGGCGATATGCTGCTCGAACTGATTGCGCCAACATCGGATGAAGCGGCGTTTGCGAAATATTTGAACGAACGTGGTCCCGGCATGCACCACATCGCCTACAGAGTGAACGATATCGTCGCTGCTCTGGCAGAGATCAAGGCGCGCGGCGTTCAACTGATCGACGAAACGCCGCGCCCTGGTCTGCACGATACGCTGGTCGCCTTCCTTCATCCCAAGAGTTGCCAGGGCGTGCTGGTCGAACTGGTGCAGCATCGCCATTGACACGACGACATGGTCCCTCAAGGTGTACAGCGGATCGGTGCGTGAACGGAACGCCTGTGCCTGAGCATCTTCGTCGCAGTATCCTCATCTCACTCGTCCTGGGGCTGTTCGTGGCAATTGCGCTGGGGTTAATCAGCGACATCCGCGAGGTGGCTGCCAGTTTCAGCGGTTTCGATTGGTCGGCGCTGCCGATGGTGCTGGGGCTGACTCTGTTCAACTATGCGCTACGCTGGCTGAAGTGGGATTACTACCTGCGTCGCATGGAGATGGGGAACGGCGTCGGGCATTACGATAGCGTCCTGCTTTTTACCGGCGGCATGGTGATGGCAGTGACGCCTGCTAAGGTTGGTGAGGTGTTGAAATCGGCGCTGCTGAAGCGGATCAACGGCACGCCAATTTCTGCGTCTGCGCCAATTGTGCTGGCGGAGCGCATTACTGATGGGCTGGCGATGCTTCTGCTGATGGGGGCCGGGTTGACCCTCTACCCGCCGGCACGTCCTGCGTTCGTGGCACTGCTTGTGCTGACAGTCGCCGGATTGCTGCTGGTTCAGTCTCGGTCATTCATGCGTCGCGTGCTGGCGCTCCTTGCGCGCCTGCCATTCGCCGGTAAAGCGGCGCCACGTGTGGCAACCGCCTACGAGAGCAGCCAGCGACTGCTTTCGTGGCGATTGCTGTTCGTTTCTACCATCATCAGCGTGGTCTCGTGGTTTGGTGAATGCGCCGCCATGTACTATGTACTGGTTGGGCTTGGGGTTCATGGCGAAGACTTACTGCTGAAGGCAACCTTCGTCTTTGCGGCATCGACGCTCTTTGGTCTGGTATCACTTCTGCCCGGCGGGCTGGGGGTGTCGGAAGCGTCGAGCACCGGATTGCTGGTGCTGCTCGTACCGATGGCTGCCGGTCCTGCAACCACAGCAACGATTATTGTTCGTTTCTGTACCCTCTGGTTTGGCGTGAGCCTGGGGATTGTCGCCCTGGCACTGTTCAACCGCCGATATGGCGCAGCAGCGCAGGAGGGGTTAGGGGTCAGGGGTTAGAGGTCAGGGGTTAGGGGTTAGGGGTCAGGGGTTAGGGGTTAGGGATTGGGTTCTCAGTTCTCGGTTCTCAGTTCTCGGTTCTCAGTTCTCAGTTCTCAGTTCTCGGTTCTCCTCAATGAAACGGATCATCACGCTCCTTCTCACACTCATCGTGCTGTTGCTCCTCTCGTCGTGCGCCGCGCGTCCGCTCCTTGGCGATGTGACACTGTCGGCAAACGAACTACGCCCGACGGGGGCTGGCGAGACGGTGACGATTACGTATGCCATTGGTCGCCCGGCGCGAGTGACGGTGGCGCTGGTCGATGACGGCGGAACGCGCTATACGCTTCGTCGTGACGAACCGCGCGCTCCCTCCACCGAACCGTATGCGCTGCGCTTCGATGGCACGGCGCCGACTGACGATCCGGCGCTGCTACGGCGGATGCTCCCCGGCGGCGCCTATAAAGTTGTTGTCGAGGCGGTCGGCGACGATGGAGCGCGTCAGACGGCGGAGCAACCACTGACCATCATTGGGCAGGACGCGCCGTTGCCGCTGATCGAAAACCTGGTTATTTATCCTGACACGATTTCGCCCAATGCCGACGCAATTGATGATGTGGCTGAGATCACTTATCAATTGCCAACAACAGCGACGGTAGACATCGTGGTAGCAGCGCAGGATGGTGCGACATTTCCGTTCGTCACGGCTGCCGAAGAAGAACCCGCGTTGCAGAAGCATGTCTGGAATGGGCGCACCGTTGACGGCGCTCTGCTTCCCGATGGCGTGTACACCCTGATCATCCGGGCACAGGATCGGTTTGGCAACCTGGTCGAACAGCGCCGGTCGATCACGATTGAAGGCGGCGGGCAGCCAGAAGCGCTCATCACCTATAGTTACATGGCGCCGCAGTCGGTGATGCTTGGCGAGGTGATCACCGTCACCGTGCGTGTCCGCAACACCGGCATCGTGCCGATCCGCACCTATGGACCGCCATCGGGGTACGAGTACGACACCGATCAGGTCTTTTCGTCAATCGCAGATGGCGCATATGTTGCGCGATCCGGTGGGTTCTGGCGAATTGGCGTCGATTGGGACGCCAACAGCGGCGGCGCTGCCAAACGCTACCCTTACCGCTGGGCAATTTCGCCGCGACCGCCAGAGCAGTGGCGTGTTCCCTTTGAGGAAGACCTGCTGATGCCAGGTGAAGAAGCGGAGATCGTCGGGCGTATACGGATTCGTCAACCAGAGACGAAGATGGGATTTTATGTCGGATTGATCCAGGACGGCGTAGGGTTTTTCCAGGATCGCACCGGTCGCACCATCATCAAGGTCGGGTTTTGATCATCGATTTCAGGACGCAAGCGGGAGCGTGAAAAAGAATGTCGAACCGCGCCCGAGTTCGCTCTCGACCCAGATGCGCTCGCCGTGCGCTTCGATTGCCTGTTTGCAGAAAGCCAGCCCCAACCCGGTGCCGCCGCGCCGCTCACCGACCTGGCTGAACTTAGCGAAGATCCGCTCGCGATCACCAGGCGCAATGCCCACCCCCTGATCGCTGACAGTCACAAGAACTTTCTCCTGCCCATCCTCTGGACGCACAGCAGCCTGCACCCGCACCAGTCCGCCACGATTGCTGAACTTGATCGCATTACTGACCAGATTTTGAAGCACGCGCCCCACAAGCCCGACATCGGCATAGATGTGTGGGATGTCGCTATCGACCCCGATCTCAACCGAGATGGCGCGATCCAGCGCCAGCGACGACAAGCGTCGCACTGCATCGACGATAATGCTTCGAATATCTCCGCGACAGCGTTCGATCGGCATACGTCCGGCTTCGAGGCGACTGATGTCGAGCAGGGTGTTGATCATCTCCAGCATGCTCGTCGCGCTGGTATTGGCGATCTGCAACACATGCAATTGCTGATCACTTAACGCGCCTGGCACACCACGCATCATCAACTCAAGCGACGCCATCACACTGGAAAGCGGGCTGCGCAGGTCGTGAACAATCATATGCATCAAATCCTGCCGCATACGATCCGCCTCGCGCGCCGCAGTGATGTCCCGCACAACGAGCAGCACACCGCCATGACTATCGCCGCTGCTCTGCGCCCGGAGCACCGACCATTCCAGATAGAGGAACCTGCCGGCGCTTCCGCTCAGTTCGCCGGCAATGAATTGAGCGGCGCCACTCAACGCATCGTCGATCGCGCGCTGCAATGCCGCGCACTCTTCGGTTGCATAGGCTGCGGACTCGAACCAGCGCGCCAGAAATGCATCGATCGGCATACCCTGGAATCGACCGGCATCGAGCGCCGTCAACTCGGAGAGCGCCGCATTGGCAATAGCGACCGTGCCATCGGCGCTGATCAACAGAATGCCTTCACGCGTCGATGCCAGGATCGACGCCATCTGATCGCGCGCCGTGCGCACCGCCACGAAGAGATCAATGCTTTCGATAGCGACTGCCGCCTGCGATGCAAACAAGACGACCGTTTCCTGATCAGACGGCTCCGGCGGGGCATTCGCATAGGCAACGCACACACACCCAAGCGTGCGTTGCGTGGCGCGCAGCGGCACGATAAAGATCGTGCAGCGAGGCGAACGCATCGGAGCGTCCGGATCGGGCGCCAGCGTTTCAGGACGACCGATAGTCATGACGTGATGCACCGCCTTCAGCAAACGCTCATCCATTGCGATGCGCAGCCCAATCGACACGACAGACCGAACTCCTTGGTCTTCCGGCAGCAGCACCATCGCACCAAGCGCACCGGTCATTTCTGCGATCCCGCGCGCCGTCATGCTTAAGATTTCGTGCGGACTGCGCAGCGTCGTGTTGATCGCCATGCCGAACGCATTGAGCGCCGTCAGGCTGCGGAGGTTCTGTTCAAGTTGCTCGTTGGTACGCGCCAGTTCCTGTGCGCGTCGCGCCAGCGCCTGATCGATTTTCTGAAACTGGCGCGCGTTTTCCAGCGCGATGACGGCATAATCCGCCAACGCTTCGAGGAGTTGTTGATCTTCGAGGGTGAACGGACGCCGATCGCGTCGGTTGATCACCTCGATGACTCCTTCCACCCCCCCAACGCCGCGCAGCGGCACCGCCAGTAAGGCGCGGGTTGTAAATCCGGTCGAAAGGTCCAGCGAACGGTAGAAGCGCGTATCGGACTGCACATCGTTGACGATCACCGATTGCCCGGTCGTAATAACATACCCGGCGATGCCAACGCCACGCGGCAGGCGTTGACCTAAGATTCGTTGCCCGACCTGCCCGGTCGTATAGGCGAACACCATTTCGCCCGTAGCCTCGTCGGTGAGCAGCAGTGAACTCTCCTCCACGTTCAGCAACTCCGTCACCTGACGCAGGATAATACCCGGCACCTGTTGCGGATCGATAGATGACGTAATGATGCGCCCGATGCGGTTCAGCACCATCAACTGCTGCGCCTGGCGCTCGGTGCGTTCATGGAGTTGGGCGCGGTCGAGCGCGACAGCCGCGTGCGTCGCAATGGTCATGAGCAGATTGACGTGTTCCTGGCGATATACATACCCTTCGCGCGAGCTTGCCAGCACAATGACGCCAATCAAACGCTCATCGGCAATGAGCGGCACACCAAGCCAGGCTGGACCCAATATGCGGCCCTCGATCATCCGTGGCTGAATGCCGCGCTGCGCGCACGCTTCCGCATAGTTGCTGACACACAACGGCTTTCGTTCCCTGATGACCACCCCGGCAAGCCCAACGTTGATCGACCATCGTTCTCCGGGAGGACGTCGTTGCCCGTCGTGCATCAGGTAGACTGGCTCCAATTCCCCGGTGTACCCATCGTATAACGCAATCAAGAAGGTTGGCGCTTCGACGATGCGCTGGACCGCCGTGTGGATGACAGCAAACAGTTGGGTTCGATCAAACGCACCGCCGAGTAATTGTCCGATCTCATTCAATGTTTGCAACTGCGCTGCCTGATCATCCCGCCGCCCAAAGTTACCCAACAACGCCAGTGCAGGACCTGCCTGTGCGGCAATCAGTTCCAGCAGCGGCGCCAGATCGGGCGACCAGACGGGATCGATCAGGCATACCCAGCCTATCAGGGTGCGTCGCGCGCGCAGCGGAGCAAAAATCAGGCTCTGGTCCTGTCCTGGCACGACGACTTCCCCGGCGCGCAACGCAGTCAGGCACTGTTCATCGGGCAACCGCACGGCGCCAACGCTATGCAGCAAACTCGGCTCACCCGCCATCAGCGCCACAACCTGGCAATCGCGTGGCGCGAAGACGCGCTCGATCGCAGTGACAACACATGTGACGCCTGCATTGAGGCTGGTTGCCAGCGACAGATCGGAGCTGAGGCGGTGCATGATGTCAACACTATTGATATCGAGTGCAGGCGTGCGTTCCATACCGGGCTTTGTCGAAGTCCTTCATCTTTACCGTCATTTTACCAAAGAGCGCCGCTTTGAGCAAAGACAACATCGCTTTTGCACATGGTTCGTATGCGTGCTATACTCACATCCTGTAGTCAAAACATTGTCTGGTTCCGAATCATGAGCAGCGCATTTCGCACAGTCTGGTGGGAAGCGGGTCAGGTGTGCCTGATTGACCAGCGATTGTTGCCGAACGAAACAAGCGTTGTGCGCTGCACAACAGTCGAAGAGGTCGCCCGTGCCATTCGCACGATGCAGATCCGCGGCGCACCCGCCATTGGCTGCGCTGCGGCGTATGGCATGGCGCTTGCCGCACACCACGCTGCGAGCACGGCGACCGACGGCGACCATCAGCAGGTCTACGACCAGTTGGCGGCGGCGAAGACGATCCTCGATGCGCAGCGCCCAACGGCGGTAAACCTCAGCTGGGCGACCCGGCGTGTGCAGGAGAAGGTCCGACGCCTGATCCCCGCAGCGCCCAACACGCTGGCGCGGGCGGCGCTCGAAGAAGCGCACGCCATCCTGGCGGAAGACCTGGCAATGTGCTATGCTATTGGGCGTCACGGTGTCGCCCTGATCCCGCCACGCGGTCACGTCCTGACGCACTGCAACGCTGGCGGGCTTGCCACCGCCGGTTACGGCACAGCGCTCGCGCCGATCCGCATGGCCCACGAACAGGGTCGCCCGATCCACGTGTATGTCGATGAAACCCGCCCATTCCTCCAGGGCGCGCGGTTGACCGCATGGGAATTGCTCCAGGAGCGTATCCCAATGACCCTGATCACCGATACCATGGCAGGGCACTTTATGCAGCGCGGCGCGATCGATTGTGTCATTGTCGGGGCCGACCGTATCGTTGCCAATGGCGATGTCGCCAACAAAATCGGCACCTATAGCCTGGCAGTGCTGGCGCGCGCTCATGGCATCCCATTTTATGTAGCGGCGCCATCATCGACGATTGATCTGTCACTTCCGAACGGAGAAGCGATCCCGATCGAAGAACGCAGCCCTGATGAGGTGACGACCTGCTTTGGTCGGCGGATTGCGCCGGAAGGAGCGGTTGCAGCACATCCGGCATTTGATGTCACGCCATCGCATCTGGTGACGGCCATTATCACCGAGTGCGGTGTGATCTACCCGCCGTTCGAGGAACCATTACGGCGGGTGGTGGCAGGATCAGAGTGACTTATGCCGCTGCCCTTCTATCCAGCATGCCTGCCGTTGTCGCTTGGCGCCCTGCCGTATCGCAGCGCTGTACAGGCGCTCGATGTCGCGCGCCGGTATGCAGGAACGCTGCTTGCCTGGCCGCAGTTGCCGCAGCGAAGTTTTCGTGAACAGTGTCTGGTGCAGAGCATCATCGGCTTTCCTGGTCTGGTGGTTGATGCTGCGGCGTTTCGGGTGTACGTTGATCGTCGTGAAGCGGAACGTCGGCTCGACGCGCTGTTGCTCGCGTACCTCGAACACACGATCGACTACGCGGCGCTCAGCGCCGATGACGCCGCCGGTCTCGCTGAAATAGTGCGCATTGGCGGAGGTCGTGATCTCCGCGCAGTCAAGGGGCAGATTCTGGGACCGATCAGCGTGGCGCTGCAAATGACCGATGAACATGAGCAACCGTTGATCTATGATGATATGCTGTTCGATGCGATCGCGCACATGCTACGGTTGCGCGTGGCATGGCAGGAGTTGCGGTTGAGCGAGATCGCCCCGGCCACCATCATGTGCATCGATGAACCGCTGCTTGAAGCGGTGGCGTCGCCGTTCTTTCCGCACGATTGGGATCGTGTCGCCGGGCAGATCGACGATGTGCTGGCAGGGATTAGCGGTTGTCGGGCGCTGTACACACGCGGCAACGTCGATCTTAATCACCTGATGCACACATCGGTCGAGTTGTTGATCGCCGAAAGCGCCGTGTACCGACGCCTGTGCGCCTCGGGGTGCGATGAATTGAGCGCGTTCCTCGAACGCGGCGGCATGGTCGGTATTGGGATCATTCCTTCCGATGCCAACCGCCTGGCGTCGGTGTCGGTTGATTCGCTCTTCGAGGAATTTGCCTCATTATTGGATGATTTCACATCACAGGGCGTCGCCCGCGATCGCATGCTGCAACAGATGGTTATATCGCCGGCGCAGTCGCTTGGCTATCTCGATAGCGCCAGCGCCGAACGGGCCTTGTATCTGCTTGCTGGCGTTTCCCAGCGGATTCGTGAGGAATATGCATTGATCTGACAGGTGTGCGTATGCGTCGTATCATTGTCACCGGCTCGCTTGCCTACGACTATATCATGGTGTTTCCCGGATCATTTCAGGATCATATCGTGCCAGAGATGCTTCATAAGTTGACCGTCAGCTTTCTGGTCGATACCATGCGCCGCATGCGCGGTGGGGTGGCGGGGAATATTGCCTACACACTGGCGTTGCTTGGAGAGCGCCCACTGGTGCTGGCAAGCGCAGGACAGGATTTCGGCGAGTATCGCGCCTGGATGGAGCGTCAGGGCATCGATACAAGCGGCATTGTCGAGGTGGCCGAAGATTTTACCGCGTCGTGCTTTATCAACACGGATCGCAATAACAATCAGATCGTGGCCTTCTATCCGGGTGCAGCGAGTTATTCGCGTCATCTGTCGCTTGAGCAGTTGAACCTGGGACCCGATGATATGGTGATCATCTCGCCAACCGACCCGGAGGCAATGGTGCGTCATGCGGATGAGTGTCGCCGCATGGGCGCGATGTTCGTTTTCGACCCCGGCAAACAGACGCCACGCCTGAGCGGTGAGCAGATTCTGGCTGGCTTGCACGGCGCAACGGTGCTGGTTGGAAATGACTATGAGTTTGCAATGATGGCGCAGGCAACCGGACGATCCGTTGAAGCACTGTTGCAGGCAGCGCCTGTGACCGTCGTGACCCGCGGGGAACATGGGTCGACGATTTATGATCAGCGGTGCCATGAGGTCTACGATGTGCCGCCGGCGCCGGTTGAGCGAGTGGTCGATCCGACCGGCGCCGGCGATGCCTACCTTGGCGGACTCGTGTTCGGTCTGGCGCGCGGGATGCCGCTGCCGGTTGCGGGGCGTGTGGCTGCACTGGCTGCATCATATGCCATCGAGCGTCGCGGGTGTCAGGAGCATTCCTACACGCCGGATGAGTTCGCGGCGCGGTACGAGCGCGTCTTCGGGCGCGCGCCAGAATTGACGCAGGGCAGCACAGTATCGTCGCTACGGTAATAGAATGCTCATTCTTGGGTGAGATCCGGTCATAGGGATGTCATCCTCCATGGGTAGAATGGCAAAAGATGCGTCGCCAGCGGGCGATCCGCTGGCTGCGCAGAGTGATTGCACACGATGAACACAGGAGAACCAACGCATCATGGGGAAGAATTTCGATATTAAGGATGCCAGCCTGGCAGAGTATGGTCGCCGCCGGATCGATTGGGCTGAAGCCGAAATGCCGGTGCTGCGCCAGATTCGTGAGCGCTTTGCCAGCGAGCGTCCACTCAAGGGCGTGCGTCTGTCTGCCTGCCTCCACGTGACGGCAGAAACTGCCAATCTGATGCGAACGCTCGCCGCCGGCGGCGCCGACGTGGTGCTCTGCGCGTCCAATCCGCTCTCCACGCAGGACGATGTCGCCGCTTCGCTCGTCGTGCACGACGAAATCCCGGTCTACGCTATCAAGGGCGAAGACCACGAAACGTATTACCAACATATCACCGCCGCACTCGACCACAATCCGCACATCACGATGGACGACGGCGCCGACCTGGTGACCGGCGTACTCAAACAGCGTCCTGACTTAATCCCCGCGATGCTGGGCAGCACCGAGGAAACGACAACCGGCGTCATCCGCCTCAAGGCGATGGCAGCCGATGGCGTGCTGAAGTTTCCGGTCATCGCCGTCAACGATAGCGATACCAAGCATCTGTTCGATAATCGTTACGGCACCGGGCAGAGCACGCTCGATGGCATTCTGCGCGCTACGAATGTGCTACTTGCCGGAAAAACCTTTGTGGTCGGCGGCTATGGCTACTGCTCACGCGGCATTGCCGAACGCGCACGGGGCATGGGCGCGAATGTCATTGTGACGGAAGTCAATCCAATCCGGGCACTGGAAGCCGCGATGGATGGCTACCGCGTCATGCCGATGCGTGAAGCCGTGAAGGTTGCCGATTTCGTCGTCACGGCGACCGGCAACAAGAATGTCCTCGATGCGGAAGACTTCGCCGTCATGAAAGACGGGTGCATTGTCGCCAACTCGGGGCATTTCAACGTCGAGATCAATATTCCCGATCTGGAAGCGCTGTCGGTTGAGAAGCGCCAACCACGCGCATTTGTCGATCAGTACATCCTCAAGGATGGACGCCGGATCAACCTGCTCGGTGAAGGGCGCCTGATCAATCTGGCAAGCGCCGAAGGGCACCCCAGCGCCGTTATGGATATGTCGTTCGCCAATCAAGCCCTGGCAAGCGAGTATCTGTTGACCCACAAAGGGAAACTGCCGAACGGCGTGCATGCGCTGCCGAAAGAAGTGGATCGCGAAATTGCGTCGCTCAAACTCAAGTCGATGGGTATCATGATCGATACGCTCACGCCTGAACAGGCGAAATACCTGGCTTCCTGGGAAGAAGGAACGTAAACGAGGAACGTATGTCAACATCCTTCATGAAATCGCCACGCCTCTTCTTCACCTCAGAATCGGTGACCGAAGGGCACCCGGACAAAATCTGCGATCAGGTGTCGGATGCCGTACTCGACGCTTTTCTGTCGCATGATCCGCGTGCGCGCGTCGCCTGTGAAACCGCGACGACCACTGGACTGATCGTTGTCATCGGTGAAGTCACCTATGAGCAGGGGTACATCCCTATCGAAGAGATTGTTCGCAAGACTATCAAGGATATCGGCTATACCGACGCTGCGTATGGCTTCGACGCCGATACCTGTGGCGTGATGGTTGCCATCCATGGGCAATCGCCGGACATTGCGCAGGGTGTGAATCGGGCGCTGGAGGTGCGCAGTGATGGGCAGGTGACCGAGGAAGAAGTCGCAACCATCGGCGCGGGCGATCAGGGGATGATGTTTGGATTCGCCTGTAATGAGACGCCAGAGTTGATGCCATTGCCGATTGCGCTGGCGCACCGGATTGGTCGGCGCCTGTCGCGGCTGCGCAAGGATGGCGTGCTGCCCTACCTGCGTCCCGATGGCAAAAGCCAGGTGACCATCGAGTATTCGTATGGGCGCCCGGTGCGCGTCGATACGGTGCTGGTCAGCAATCAGCACGCTCCTGATGTGACCCAGGAACAGATTCGCCACGACATCATTCACCATGTCATCCATGAAGTTATTCCAAATGACCTGCTCGATGAGAAAACGAAGTATTTCGTCAATCCAACCGGGCGCTTCGTCATTGGCGGTCCGATGGGCGACAGCGGACTGACGGGACGCAAAATCATCGTGGATACATACGGCGGCATGGCGCGCCACGGCGGTGGCGCCTTTTCGGGCAAAGACCCGACGAAAGTTGATCGTTCCGCTGCCTACGCCTGTCGCTGGGTTGCCAAGAACGTTGTGGCTGCCGGTCTGGCGGATCGCTTCGAGATTCAGGTGTCCTATGCGATTGGCGTCGCCCGTCCGCTCTCGATCAGCGTCGAATGCTTCGGCACCAATAAAGTTCCCGAAGAAACGATCGTCAGGCTGATCGATGAACACTTCGACCTGCGACCTGGCGCGATTATCCGCGATTTGCGCCTGCGCCGACCGATCTATCGTCCGACAGCCGCTTACGGACACTTTGGGCGCGACGACATCGATGCGCCGTGGGAACAGACCGACCGCGCCGAGGCGCTGCGACGCGCGGCGGGGCTGTAGGCGAGAGGAGCGCGCACGATGCTGCGTCCGATGTGATTGTTCCTTCGGCACTGACGCCGGGGGCGGCGCCGATGTCCTCGATGCGTGTCGCCACCCCCTGGTCACCTCGTGAGCCGCCAATCCCAACGTCACAATTCGGGCACGGATTGTCCGACGACAATCCGCCGCATTGCTCCACGCTGAACCGTCAGAATGATCGCGCAAAAGCGCCGAGCCGACAGGGATTCACGCGATCATCAGGACGGGCATATGATCACTCCGTCCGGTCTCGCCCGCGCAGGCGCGTTGTGCCTGCCATACGCTGCGACGTGCGACATCGGACGGATGATCGATCAATTCAGGACCGTGCTCGCTCTCGCGTCCGCTTCCTTAAACCCTCAGCCTGCGGTACAATGTGCAGGTAATACCAATGACGATTGAAGATGCCGCATGCGTGTCATTCCGCGCGCAGCGACTGGTCATTCCGCGCGCAGCGAGGAATCTAAGCGGGTCGCGCACGACCCCTCGCGCTAATCGGGGTGACCATGCCAGATGTCACAGGTCATTGGTATAAGACGTCGTAAGGAGCGCCCATGCAACTCTTCAACCGTCCTGACCGCACCAGACGTTTACTGAATGCGTTTCGCACCAATTTTCTGTTTCTGATCTCCGATGGCGCATATCCGCCGCATCGACAGCAGCGGCTGTACCGGTGGTGTCAGAAAGTCGGGCTGGATTGGGCGCGCGCGCGGGCGCACGTCGCACCGGAGGCAACCACATTTTTACAGAGCGTCATTCAGCGCAGCGTGAATGATGGCGCCATCGCGCCGGAGGAAATGCAGAACTTGCAGCGCCTGCGGCGGAGGCTTGGGCTGCCGGAGGATGTGGAACCAATGACGCGGCTCTACGATCTGGTCGAGCGCAAGATTGAGCATCTGCTGGTTGAGCGCGCCGCTTATCTGAGTGAGGAGCATGTCGTCCGGCGACTGACAGAGCAGATTGGCGCATATCATCTCCCGAAGGAGCGCGAGGAGCGTCTTCAGCGTCTGCTGCAACAGCAGCACACGTATGCGCGATTGATGGCTGGCAGGTTGCCGGTTCTTGCAGCCCCGATCGACCTGCCGGATGGTGAAGTGTGCCACGATTACCGCGAGATTTCGTTTATCGAAGCGACCGCAGCCGCGCGCCACTCAGGAGTCGGTTATCTGGCGGTAACCTGCAAACGGGTTATGGTGCTGTCGCCGCACGGCGGTAGCGCAACGCGCTGGCACGACATTCGTCACGTGCAGTTGCAGAGCGACCGCGCCGTGCAGATCATCACGGCAACGACGAACCTGCTCGTGTACTGTGACGAACCGCAGTATGTCGCCACCCTGATCATTGGCGCGCTGCGACGGTACACGCAGCACATTCCCTCCTCACCACCCTCGAACAAGCGCCTTGTTCCGAACGTGTGAACGCCATTGTGCGCATAGCCCGCCAGCGCGACGACTCGATAACACGCTTCGCGCACCCCATCCCTGAAATAGCGGCGCCGAAACTCAAGAGCCGAGACAATGACTCGTCTCGGCTCTGTGCATTGCGCAACTCAATACGTGGAGCCGATGGTCGGATTCGAACCGACGGCCTGCTGTTTACGAAACAGCTGCTCTACCGCTGAGCTACACCGGCATTTCGTGATCATTGTAGCATAGAGTGTGATGCGTTGCAAGCCGGTAGGGCTTCTCAGTTCCTTAATGGAAGATGCATCCAGCGTAATGCGATGCCGAGGTCGGTGGTGATGGCGTTGCGCGCGGTTGGGATGTAGCGACCCGGAAGATGTCGCCGGATGAGATTGATCACCACATTCCGGCACACGGCGAGGATGACCCCAATGGCCCGTCCGTGCAAGCGATCTTCCTGCATGCTGCCATCCCGTGGTCGGTGGACTTGATTTTCGATCGTCCAGTGGTTGCGGATGCTCGCCAGGAACTGTGCGGGCGTGCGTTGGCGACTACTGACGACCGTCACTTCCTCTACCGTCCACAGGTCCGCATGCCGCCGCCGACACCAGCGTCGGAGCCCGCCAATCTGTGTGACCTGCCGCCACCCATATGCGGTCATGAGAGACGGCCCCACGTCTCCCGCATCCACGACCCAGAGCTCGCGGATCTCCAATCGCCCCCGCGATTGCTCGATCGTCTGCGCATCCGGCGCCCGGCGGGGTTGGAGTTCACGACGGAACCCGATCGGCTGGCGCTTCCGCCGGGGTGGCGCAATCTGATCCAGCGCTACCGGCAACGGGGCTGGCGGCGTGTCCGGGGGGGGAAAAGCACCTGCGGGGCGACCCGGTCATCGAGGAGCGCCTGCACTCAGCCTGATCGCCTTTGACACCGCCCAGGCAATTGCCGTGTTCCTGCACAATGGTTTGGGTGACGGCGGCATTCAGGAAGCCCGCATCCATACTGACCATGCGCCCGTCCAAGGGCGCTTCCGTGAGCAGCGCCAACAGGGCCGCCGACGGCCTCGCGTTGGGCGAGCGCCATCCCCGTGGTATGGGTGACGAGTTCGACGCCATGCAGGGCGGGCGCCCCGGCGCGTTTGCTCCCCCCTAAGACCTTGCCATCGGCCCTGATCCCGCCCACGGGCATGCCAAGCAGTCGCTCCATCCAGGGACGCAGCCGCCGATCCAGGTCGTCCGCATCCACGCATGCCAGCAGGTCCCGTACCGTATTGTAGGCGGGGAAATGCGGACTGTGGGCCCCAAGTGGACGCCAGCGCGCGCCCCAACGCCCATGCGCCCATGTCCACGCGCTATGCAGCGCGTCTTGTCCATGCAACATGCCGAGTATGACCACCCCCAGCAGGCTTGGCAGCGGATACCGTCGACCAGATCGCCGACGGGGATCGGGCGCCGGCGCCAAGTGTCCCAGCAAACTGTTCGGATGATAGGCAATCATTGCGTACTCCCACGTGGTGTTGCGGCACGAGACTCCTATTCTATTCTCTTTCCTTAGAGAACTGAGAAGCCCTACGGCTGTAGGGAGGGGGCAGGCAGGCATCGGTGGTTCCCTCACGCTCATCCCCGGCTATCGAGTCGAACACTGGCGCAAAAACAGGACCATCGTCCTGCGTTCAACGCACGAGCCGCCTTTGCTCGCGCAGCGGAATGTGCGAGAATGCCGATGCAACTAGAAATCTGCAACTGCGCCTGCGCGCGCCTGTCCTGAAGAGGGAAAGTCTATGCCTCGACATTTGTTGTGGATGATGCTGTTTCTGACGATTGCCGCGACGGCATTGCCTGGAGGGAGCGCCACATATGCCGCGCCCGGCTACGAAATCCAGGTGGTGAAGACCGGTCTCGATCGACCGTGGAGTATCAATTTTGCGCCTGATGGGCGGCTATTCTTTACTGCGCGCAACAGTGGTCGCCTGTATGCCCTGAATACCGCAACCGGCAATGTACAGACGTTCAGTGGTCTGCCGCCTGCCCGATTTCGCGCCGAGCAAGAAGCCGGCATGATGGGAATGGCGCTCGACCCCGATTTTGCGACAAACGGCTGGGCGTATATCTGCTACAGCTTCTTCGATAACGACGGCAATCGTCGGAACCGCCTCTCGCGGTTCACGGTCAATCCGGTATCTGGCGCCGTTTCTGGAGAGCGCGTCCTGATTGAGACGATGGTTGGCGCACTCTACCACAATGGCTGTCGCGTGATCGTCTCGCCTGATAACCGGTATCTGTTCGTATCGATGGGCGATGCCACCGTTCCATCACTCGCGCAGGATCTCGACAGCACCGGCGGCAAGACCTTCCGCATCTTCAAAGACGGCAGCATTCCAACTGATAACCCCTTTTACGACAACGGTCGGATACCGCGTTCACTGATCTGGACGTATGGGCACCGCAACCATCAGGGGCTGGCATTCCACCCGACGACCGGCGACCTCTGGAGCACCGAGCACGGACCGGAGATCATGGACGAACTCAACGTCCTGATCGCCGGGCGCAACTACGGCTGGGGTTGGGGGAGCGGACCGCATTATTGCCTGGGAACGGTCAACTGCGGCAGTGTGCCCGATTTCATGCCGCCGGTTGCAGTGTTTAACCCTGAAAGAACGGTTGCCACGTCCGACATGGTTTTCTACACAGGCAGCGCATTCCCTGAATGGTCTGGCGATCTCTTCTTCGTCACGTTGAAAACCGGCAGGCTCTACCGCCTGAAGATCGACAATCGCACGATTGTCGAGCAGGAGATTCTGATCGATGGTACGTATGGTCGCCTGCGCGATGTGACCGTTGGACCGGATGGGTTTCTGTATATATCCACCGACGAGACAAGTGCGCAATTGCTGCGCATCCGTCCGACCATCGAGCGCCCTTATCGCGTCCAACTGCCACTCGTTATGCGGGGGTAGCGACCTCTTCGAGGAAGAAGCGCCCCTGAGCGTCGTCGTAGCCGAAGAGTTCGGCGTAGCGCCCCCATTTGCTGGCGATATCGAGTTGCTGTTCCGCTTCAACAGGCGGGAAGTCGCGCTCCAGAGCAGTGAGGAGCACTTCCCGACGCAGTGAGCGTTCACCCGACGCTTCCAGCATGCGCAGCATCCAGCGAAAGAAGGGCAACCGCCGTAACCGCGACGCAAAGATTTCTTTGCGCGCCAGAATGCTGGCGTCGGCAAACGTTTCGCCGAGCGGCGTAATGATCAGGTCACCCGTCTCGACACGGGCGAAGCCAAGCAATTCCGCCGCCTCAACCAGCGCCAGCAGGTTGTTGAAATCGATTCCCAGGTCTTCTGCCAGTTGGTAAATATCGTCGCGCTCGGTGGGAGTGCTGTTCACATGTTCGAGCAGACCGGCGAGTTCGGTGACATCGGCGTTTGGCAGCGCACGTGTGCGCCCGGCCTGCCCCGGTTCCGTGCCGAACTCGACGTGCTCCGGCTGCGTCTGCCCCATGAGAATGCCGTAGACGCGGTCGGTCAACGCGACGAACGATTCGGATTTGCGGTCGCGCGGATGGGGCAGGGACACCGGCACTTCGGCGATGATCCGCCCTGGACCTTTGTCCATCACGACGATCCGATCCGCCATGAAGAGCGCTTCTTCGATGTTGTGGGTCACCATGAGCACGGCGCGGATCTGGAGTTGGCCGCCGGTCCAGAGTTCGAGCACTTCGCCGCGCAGCGTCTCGGCGCTCAGCACATCGAGTGCACTGAACGGCTCATCGAGGCAGAGCAATTCCGGGTTGGCTGCGAGTGCGCGGGCAATCCCGACTTTCTGGCGCATGCCGCCCGACAGTTCACGCGGATACGCCTGCTCGAAACCGTCGAGGCCAACGAGATCGATCAACTCAATGGCGCGGGCGCGCGCCTGTTCCGCCGGCATGCCACGCGCCCGCATGGCGACAGTTACATTCCCTTCGACGGTTAACCACGGAAAAAGCGCAAACGACTGAAAGACAATCGTCGCATACGGATTGACGCCGTTCAGCGACTTGCCGCGGTAGCGCACCTCGCCGTCACTCGGGCGATTCAAGCCGGTGATAATGCGAAGCAGCGTGCTTTTACCGCAACCCGACGGACCGAGCAGCGCAACGAACTCTCCCTCGCGAATCGTCAGGTTGATATGCTCAATAGCGGTGAAGCGTTTCTCGCCGCGCCCGTAGCGTTGCGCAACATTTTTCAGTTCGACCAGCACTGCGCCGTTGGATGTCGCCACACGTCACCTCCTGGATCGTCATTCCATGCGATAGACGTTTTCCGCCAGACGATAGAGACGCCGCCAGACGAGGCGATTGATTGCCACAACCGTGACAACCATTGCCAGCGTCGCCGCCAGGAGGCGCGGGTAGTCGCCGTCGGCTGTGGCGGATGTAATCTGCGCACCGACGCCAATACTCTGGTACGCCTGCCCGCCAAAGACGACGTATTCCGCGACGATGCTGGCATTCCAGGCGCCTCCGCTGGCGGTGATCATGCCGGTGATCAGGTACGGAAAGAGCGCCGGCAGGATCAGCGTGCGCCAGCGCTGCCAACCACTCAGTTGCAACAGGTCGGTCGTGTAGCGTAAATCCTGCGGAATGGCCGCAGCGCCGGCAATAACATTGAACAGCAGGTACCACTGCGTGCCGAGCAGCATGAGCAGCACCGCCGCAACATTCAACCCGCCGGGCACGGCGAGCAGCGCCAGCACCAGCACCGGGAAGAGCGCCGTTGCCGGAATGGAAGCGACGATCTGCACGATTGGCTGAAGCACTGCCGCCGCGCGCGGTTGCGTGCCGATATAGACGCCAAGCGGCGCCGTCCAGAGCAGCGCAATTGTCAGCGCTGCCACAACGCGCAGGAACGTCGCGCCGATCCCGATGCCAATGTCGATCCACTGATCAAGCGAAACCTGGAGCAGCAACCGCCCGCCAAACAGCACGCCCGCCAGCGCCGCTACGATAATGGCGGCAAAGACCAGCCATCCAACACTGAAGCGACGGTTTGTTTCGGCGTTGAGACTACGGGGCAGCGGCAGCAAGCGGTCCATCAACGCATCGAACACGCGCCCTATCGGAGCGACTGCGCCGGCAACTGCGTTGTTCAGCGCAGCGCGTTGCACCAGATCGTAGAACCACGACTGCGGCGGATTGTCGCTCTCGACCATTTCGAGTTTGAAACGATCCGCCCAGACGAGCAATGGACGCCAGACCAGTTGATCGAGCAGTACAATGACGACGACCAGCGTGGCGATGCCGTAGCCAATGGCGGTCAGGTTCTCTTCATTGGCAGCCGTCTGCAAATAGGCGCCCAGTCCGGGCAGGCGAAAGTCGCGCGCGCCAAGCGTAAAAATCTCGGCGGCCATAAGGAAGAACCAACCGCCTGCCCAGCTCATCATACTGTTCCAGATCAATGCCAGAGCGCCAAATGGCAGTTCCAGCACCGTCAACCGGCGCCAGCGGGTAAAACGGAAGATCGCACTCGCTTCGCGCAGTTCGCGCGGCACGGTCGTCAGCGACTGATACCAGGCGAAGGTCATGTTCCAGACCTGGCTGGTGAAGATGAGCACAATAGACGCCAATTCGACCGCAATCCCCTCTGGCAGGATCGCCGTGAGACTCAGCAGGACGATCGGCAGGAACGAGAGGATCGGCACACTCTGCAACACATCGAGCAACGGCATGAGCACCCGCTCGGCGCGTGGATTGTAGGCGGCAACGTAGCCGTAGATCAGGGTAAACACGAGCGATAGCACATACGCTGCCGCCATGCGCCCAACCGAATGCAACGCATAGAACGGTAACGCACTGATTGACAGGCTGATCTCCGGTCCGCGCACTTCGGCGGGAGCAGACTCGGCAGCCCAGATGCCAAGCGCAAGCAGCCCGACAATGATGAGCAGAATCACGCCATCCGCCACGGTAAAGCGAGGCCTGTCAGGCGGGGACGGCGTGAACACTCGTCGAGTTGGCGCAGTCATACGTGCTCCAGACCACCAGAAGAGACAAGACGATGGACATCTGCGGCAATGCAGGCGAGGAAGCAGACAGCTGCTGCGCTGCCTGCGCAACGCGCGCTATTATACCATCAACAACGACGTTTTTTTGGTTCGCAGGTTCAGCGAAGATATGGTATAATACGGCGAGTCCACGCTTCATTGCTCCTCGTTTGGAATGAAGTTGCGAGACCCGCTGTAGCGATCCCCCGGCGCAGAGCCGCAGGGAAACGAAGAAGCATCCACAAGAGTGGCGCGTCCGTTTATCGGTAAGCATGTAATGGCTTGACAATCAAGCCGCTTTGAGAATCCGGCGCTTCCTCCAGACGCCCCGTTGCGCCGGAATGCTGCGGTTGAACGTCCGCGTGATGAGGAGACAGGTTCAATCTTGAGTGCAGAACGATTGCAGAAAGTGCTGGCAAGCGCCGGCATTGCGTCGCGGCGTGACTGTGAAGAGTACATTGCCGCAGGGCGCGTCATGGTCAACGGCAAAGTGGTCCGCATCCCCGGTACGCGCGTGGACCCGGAACACGATGAGATTCTCGTTGATGGAAAGCCGATCGGTAAGATTCACCACCGCACCTATGTCATGCTCCACAAACCGGCAGGTGTGGTCTCGACAACCGATGATCCGCACGGTCGTCCAACAGTGGTGGATTTGGTCAATCTGCCACAGCGGTTGTTTCCGGTCGGACGGCTCGATTACGACTCAGAAGGCTTGCTGCTGTTGACCGACGATGGTGAACTAACTCAGAAGCTGACCCATCCCAGCTATCAGGTCGAGAAAGAGTATCAGGTCCTGTTGAATGACGCGCCATCGCCGAATGCGCTGCGCGCCTGGCGCACCGGTGTGGAACTGGACGGCGTGAAAACAGCGCCTGCCTGGGTCGAACTGATCGAGCGCACACCCGAAGGCGCATGGGTGCGCGTGATTTTACACGAGGGACGCAAGCGCCAGATTCGCGAGGTGGCGCGATTGCTGGGGTACGAGGTGCGGCGGTTGATCCGTGTGCGCGAAGGTCCGCTGGCTCTGGGAGACCTCCCAAGCGGCACGTGGCGCTTTCTTACCGATGAAGAGGTTGACATGCTGCGAGAGCACGCCGAACGAAACGCGGCGGTCGCCGATGCGGAACGGCCGCGTCGGCGTGAACAGGACGAGATGAAAGCAGTTGGCGGTCGACGGTTGCGGCGTATCAATCCGTCGGCGCGATTGCTACAGAAAGGTGAAAAAGTGACAGAGACAACTCTGCCCGAACTCGACGAAGCGATTGGTAGCGAGAAGGGTATTCCGTCGATTGGCGAGGAGGGGCGTAAGGTGCGTGATAAAGAGGCGCCCCATCGCAACGCCTCTCCAGCGCGCGACTTCCGCCGCGATGACCGTGGCAGTGGCTTCCGCAGTGACCGCCGCAACGACCGTGGCAGTGGACCGCGCGACTTCCGCCGCGACGACCGTGGCAATGGACCGCGCGACTTCCGCCGCGACGACCGTGGCAATGGACCGCGCGACTTCCGCCGCGATGACCGTGGCAATGGACCGCGCGACTTCCGCCGCGATGACCGCAGCAGTGGCTTCCGCAGCGACCGCCGCGATGACCGTGGCAGTGGCTTCCGCAGTGACCGCCGCGACGACCGCAGCAGCGGCTTCCGCAGTGACCGCCGCGACGACCGCAGCAGCGGCTTCCGCAGTGACCGCCGCGACGACCGCAGCAGCGGCTTCCGCAGTGACCGCCGCGACGACCGCAGCAGCGGCTTCCGCAGTGACCGCCGCGACGACCGCAGCAGCGGCTTCCGCAGTGACCGCCGCGACGACCGCAGCAGCGGCTTCCGCAGTGACCGCCGCGATGACCGCAGCAGCGGCTTCCGCAGTGACCGCCGCGATGACCGCAGCAGCGGCTTCCGCAGTGACCGCCGCGACGACCGCAGCAGCGGCTTCCGCAGTGACCGCCGCGACGACCGCAGCAGTGGCTTCCGCAGTGACCGCCGCGATAACCGTGGGGCTAGAGGCTTTTCGCGCAGTGATCGCCCTCCACCGCGCTACTCCGAAGATGATGAGGAATAGTAGAAGGCCGGTTGGCGCCTGCCGACCGAACAACCTCGTGCTGCCGTCACCCTGATGGCTCGTTGTCATGCCGCGCGCAGCGACGCATCTCGGCGAGTGATCACCGAAACGCAGCGCTGCGCGCCGGTTACTCTGCGGGCAGCGCTGCGTTCAACGCGGAGTGGCAAAAACCTGTGTCCAGTACCTTCCGTATGAACCGCCGTCGGCGTAGGCAACACCGATCTCGCGCAGATTACAGTTCAACATATTCTGACGATGCCCCGCACTGTTGTACCATGCCTGCACGACCTGCTCGGCGGTGCGGTAGCCAGCGGCAATGTTCTCCGCAGCGCTTGAGTACGTATACCCTGTGCGCCGGATGCGATCCCAGGGGCTTGAGCCATCCGATCCGGTATGACTGAAGAAATTGGTCGTTGCCATGTCCTGACTGTGCGCAGCCGCAGCGGCGGTCAACTGCTGCGACACCGTCAGCGGGGCACATCCCGCCGCCGCGCGATACTGATTTGTCAGGTCAACAACCTGTTGAGCAAGCGATGACAGCGTACTCGTGTCGCTGCTGCCGGTGGTTCCCGGCACGATGACGAACGGAAGATACACCCGCGTTGTCGCTGCTGGTGTACTCGCAGGTTCGGAAGAGGCGGAGCTGACTGCCTCCGTATTGCTTGCCGGTTCGCCGATAGCAGCAGGGGGAGTGGCAGACGTCTGAGCAGAGAGGGGGAGCGGTATCGGACTCAGAGCAAGAGCCAGGATGAGAAGTGCAATGCGATATGGTAGACACATGGACGCGCTCCAGCACAACGTCGCGGAATAATGATGGCGCTATACCATATGTACCTTATTTTAGGGTTTGCCCGCTCGTCTGAAAATAGCCCGATAGTCCCCGCGTTGCATGGCTGCCGGTACGCCGCTTGATCGGGTCATACCAATGACGATTGAAGATGCCGCCTTCCTCGTCATTCCGAGCGCAGCGAGGAATCTAACCGCGCGCAGCGAGGAATCGGAGCGGGTCGCGCACGACCCCTCGCGCTGCTCGGGGTGACCATGCCGGATGGTCACAGGTCATTGGTATCATTCGGTCAGTGCGCCAATACATAGCACATTGGCGCACTCTGACGCACAAAGCCTTTGAGTTCCAGGACTGCCAGCGCCGCAGACACTTCGTAGACCGGCATGGATGTGCGGCGTTGCAGATCGTCGATATGGAGCGGCTCATACCCGACCAGCGCCAGCACTGCGGCTTCGACCGGATCATCGGGCAGGGCAGTGCGCACCTCTTGCTGGCTGGCTGCCACGCTCATATCGAGCGCTTCCAGAATATCGCCAGCGCATGTCGCCAGTCCGGCGCCATTGCGAATCAGTTGGTTGGTTCCTTCAGACCGCGGGCTGAAGATCGGTCCCGGCACGGCAAAGACGTCGCGCCCCTGTTCGAGCGCGTAATCGACGGTAATCAGTGCGCCGCTCTTCGCCCCGGCTTCCACCACCAGCACCCCGCGCGCCAGCGCGCTGATCAACCGGTTGCGCACCGGAAAGAGTTGTGGGATAGGTCGCGCGCCGAGCGGAAATTCCGAGATCAGTGCGCCATTGCCGGCAATACGCCGCGCCAGAGCAGCATGCCGTTCGGGGTAGACCATATCGGCGCCACATGGCAGAACCGCCAGGGTTCGCCCACCAGCGTCGAGTGCGGCGGTATGCGCAATGCTGTCGATGCCCAGCGCCAGACCGCTCACAATCGTCACACCCGCCTCGACCAACCCGGTCGTCAGACGTCGGGTGGCTTCGCGTCCATACGACGTCGGCTGGCGTGTGCCGACCACCGCAACACTCCAGGAGTCGGCTTCGGAGAGCGCACCACGCACGTAGAGCAGCGGAGGCGGTGATGGGATATGGCGCAAGGGCGCAGGATACGCAGGGTTCTCACGGTCGATAAGGGTGATTCCGGCGCGTCGGGCGCGTTCTATCTCACGGTCGAGATCGAGTGTACGTCGCGTTTCAATCAGAGATTCGATCAGTTTGGGTTCTAATCCGGCGGCGGCAAGTTCGGCAACCGACGCGCACCAGGCGGCTTCAATCGAGCCGCACCATTCGATCAGACGATCAAGGCGAGCCGGACCAATGCCATTCACCCGGTTGAATCCCAGGTAATAACGAGTGTTTTCCATAGCACACCTGACTCCCCTGGGAGAGTAACAAGCGGCAGTTCCTTCCCTGCCGATCATGTGGAGTATACAGTTCGCTTATTACCAGAGGTCGATCGCGCGCAATGGGCGCAACGTCGCCGCGAGATTGCTCAGATCGGCGTCGAAGCCGTACCGCTGCGCCAGAGCGCATGCGCGGGTGGTGAGTTCGGTGGCCGGCGCGGGCATACGCCCCACGCCAAACGCAACGAGAGAGTGGCGCAGCGGCGTCGCCAGTGTGGTGTGCCACGCAGCGCGAAAGGCGTCCACTTTCGTGGAAAGATGCGGATCGCTGCGCAGGAAGTTGACGCCGATGACACCGCCGGGGCGCAACCGTTCCCGACAGAGCGCATAAAACTCCGCCGTCGCCAGATGATTCAGATTGTCACGAGCATCACTAAACGCATCCATAATAATAATGTCATAACGGTGCATCGTCGATTGGAGAAACGCCTGCGCATCGGCGATGTGGAGGCGCTGCCGTTCGTCGAATATCACACCGAAATAGTCGGCGGCGATAGTCTCGAATGCCGGATCAACATCGACATTGTCGATGTTCACATCAGGGAGATGAGCGTGCAGCGCCAGCGACATGCGTCCCCCGCCAAAACCGAGCATGCAGATGCGGTGTGGCGCCGGACGCCAGAGAAGCGTGAGCAGGAGCGCACGGGTATAGGGCGCCAGGAGATGCAGCGGTCGCTCAATATCGATCCGCGACATTGGTCCATCGAGTGCGCCGGTTTCCGGGTTCAGAAAAAAAAGGCTGATAAACGATGCATCCTTGATAACCCAGAGGCGCGTTTGCGGCAATGATCGATCATAAATGACGCCGTCAGGAAGGGTGCGGAGCCAGGCGAGGCGCCGGGAAAGGGAGGCGGTGTACGATGCAAGGTGAGTGGTTGCGCCTTGTGACGCCATATGCCTCTCAGCGATCATTGCGGGGCCAGACGGTCCAGAGCGCCACACCGGCTGCGGCTGCCCACGACCAGAACGCTTCGTCGGCAAAGCCATTGATCCGCAGCAGCGTTCCGCCGATGAACAGCGCAGCCGCGATAATGCCGCCGGAGAGTCGGTTTGTCGCTCGTTCGACGCGCTTCATCCCACGTTCGAGGCGTGAGAGATCGACGCGCATCTGCAATTCGCCCCGGTTGGCGGCTTTGTAGTAGGCATCCATCTGACGCGGCAGCGTCGCCGCCACCTGACTGAGCGCCGTCACTTCACGGCGAATCTCTTCCAGCCAGTCGCCATTGCGCCGTTCGCGGTCGAGCATGGCCTGCGCAAATGGTTGCGTCTCCTCGAACAGATTGATATCGGGGTGCAAGCCGGTCACGATCCCGCTCACCAGGCTGATCGCCCGTCCCAGATAAATCAGGTCTTGTGGTATCTGAAAAGGAAGATCGCGCACGAGATGCTCCGTTTCATCAAACAGTTTCTCGACGTCGATGTTGGTCAACTCGCGTTGCGAGCGGGCATAGGTATGGCGCAGGACGATCTGGAGCGCCTGAATAATCGGACGCCGGTCGGCGCCGGGCAGAATCATGCCCAGACGGTCAAGCGCCTCGACAATACGCTCCGGGTCGTTCGTCGCAAGCCCGATCACACCACCCCGCATAATCTCCATGGTCGTCGGCGGCAGATGCCCGACCATACCGCAGTCAAGGAGAATAAGCGTGAACGGCGCACCAGGTTTGACGCCATTGGTTTGCGGCGGCGGCGGACCCTCAACGCGCACGAAAATATTGCCGGGGTGCGGATCGGCGTGGAAGAAGCCGTCGATGAAAAACTGCTTCAGGTACGCGCGGTTGAGGCGCGTGGCGACTTCGGCACGATCGACGCCAGCGCGATCAAGTGCGGCATAGTCGCTGATTTTGATGCCATCGACGCGCTCCATAATCAACACGCGCCGGGTTGAGAGTTCGGGGTAGGGTTTGGGGAAGTACACCCCCGGCGTATCGGCGAAATTGACGCGAAACCGCAGCGCATGGTGCGCCTCGCTCACATAGTCGAGCTCTTCGCGCAAAACACGCGCAAATTCCTCGAAGAGAAGCTCCAGATCGGCGCGTCGCCGGATCAGCGGATAGTTCTTCACCACGCGCACTGCCCACAGCACGGCGCTCAGATCGATTTCGACGATTTCATCGATGCGCGGGCGCTGAATTTTGATCGCGACCGGTCTCCCGTCACGGAGTTCGCCATAGTACACCTGACCGAGCGATGCAGCCGCCACCGGCGTCGGGTCGAAGCGCGCAAAAATCCGTTCGGGTGATGCGCCCAATTCGGCGATGAGTATTTGCAGCACATACGGCAGCGGCGCCGGCGGCACTTCGTCCTGCAAACCGGCAAGTTCATCGGTGATCGCAGCCGGAAGCACATCGGCGCGGGCGCTGAGGAACTGACCGAGTTTGATCAGCACCCCACCCATCCGCACCGCTAGACGACGAAATTCGCGCGCCATGCGCTGATAGCGGGCGACACCGGTGCGCTGTGCATACCAGCGGGTTAACCGGTAGCGGTTGAACAGAATATCGACAATGAAAACGTGGACGATAACCCGGAAAAAGAACCAGGATACACGAAGAAAGCGTCGCCGCCTCGGTACCGGAAACGGACGAAGATCGGGCGGCAGCGGAGGAAGCGTGAGTATGGCGCCGGGGTCTGAACCGGTCGTTGTCGGCTTTGTGACCGTTTGCACATGTCGTATTATAGCATCACCTTTCCCATGGAAACGCCCGGTTTCTGGTATCATTATCACTATGCGCACCGCTCTCTGGCTTGTTCGACATGGGCAAACGCCGCTCAACAAACAACGTCGCTATCAGGGACGAACCGATAGCCCGCTGACCTCGTTCGGCGTCTTGCAAGCGCAGGCATTGGCGCGTCGTCTGCGGCGAATTCCCCTGACCGTTGCGATCATCAGCCCTTGCAAACGAGCGCATGACACTGCGGCTGAAATAGTGCGCGGGCGGGAAATCCCGGTGGTCGAAGATGTGCGCTGGAGTGAAACGAACCATGGGCGCTGGGAAGGATTGACGTATGCAGAGGTGCGCGCGCGCTTTCCTGAAGAAGCTGCCGCGCGCTTCGCCGATGCGTTGCACGGGCGGGCGCAGGGCGGCGAAAGCCTCGCTGAAGTCAATGCGCGCATTCTGGAGGCATGGCACAGCCTGTTCCCTGCATATCCCGGCGGACGCATCCTTGTCGTTACCCACGCCACTCCTATTCAACTGATTCTGTGCCGTATCACCGGTCTGGCGCCGACCGATCACTGGCGCTGGCGTGTCGATCTGGGGAGCCTGACGGCAATCGATGTCTATGGCGGCGGACCAATCGTGCGCACGGTCAACGAAATACCATGGTTGGGAATGAGGGAATGAGGAGTGAGGGGCGGGTCCGCCTTTGACCTTCCCTCTGTACCCGCTCACCGTGTGAGTGCGCGTCCCCAGCACACCCCTGCCCGCAACCATCCCGCCTTCACTGTTCGCTTCCGCCGAACATGTTCAGCAACACGACGCCAGCAATGATCAACACAATACCGATGACACCTGTGATGTTCAACTGTTCGCGCCACACCAGCACGCCGATAACCGCAATGGCGGCTGTTCCCAATCCTGACCAGATGGCGTAGGCGACGCCGAGCGGAATCGTGCGCAGGCTAAGGGACATGAGGTAAAATGAGGCGCCATACCCGGCAATCACCAGAAGCGTTGGCATCAGGCGTGTAAAGCCGTCGGCGGCTTTGAGCGCGTTGGTTCCGATCAGTTCACAGACAATAGCGCCAAACAGAAGCATCATTCCACGCGGATCCATACAACCCTCCCAATTGAGACAGGAACGCATACGATGTCCTCTGAGCATACCACGTCGCAGCATGCGCCGCGCAACCGGTGGGGTCCGCTGTGGCCCATCGGCGAGGCGTTGCGCTTTCTGACGGTCATTCCCGTGCCAGGGCTGCCGCCGATGACGGCGGAGGCGATTCCGCGCGCCATTCCGTACTTTCCTGTCGCAGGGCTGGCACTGGGAGCGTTGCTGGTCGCCGTCGGTTGGATAGCGGGGGCGCTCTGGAACGAAACTGTGCGCGCAATTGCGCTGGTAGTCGTCTGGGGTATGCTGACGGCGGGGCTGCACCTCGATGGATTAAGCGATACCTTCGACGGCGTTATGAGCTGGCGATCGCGCGAACGCAAACTGGAAATCATGCGCGACAGCAGAATAGGGGTTATGGGGGCGCTGGCGCTGGCAGCAGTGCTGGGGTTGAAAGCGACGTTCCTGGCGACTGCCGGCGACGCCTGGATCGCGGCTGCGGCGCTTGCGCCGGTGTTGGGACGCTGGGCGGATGTCTATGGCATTGTGCGCTTTCCACCGGCGCGCGAAGGCGGTTTGGGACGCGCGTTCCAATCGCAACTGCGCCCTGGCGATTTCGTGATCGCCAGTGGCACGACGCTGATCCTGGCGCTGGCGCTGGGAGGCGCGCGCGGACTGGCGGCGCTGGCGATCGTCTGGCTGGTTACTCACCTGCTGGGACGCTGGTGGACGCGCGATCTCGGCGGGTTGACGGGCGACACCTATGGCGCGCTCTGTGAGATTGCCGAAGTCGTTGTGCTGGCGACGCTCACTGCGAGTATTCCGGTGCATCTGGTCGGGAGATAATGTCTCGAACCGGAACCAGCGTCTTTATGATCTCTCACAAAGGCGCAGAGACTTTCTCGATGCTCTTTTTGCCTTCGGCAGAAAGGCATGGTCACCCCGAGCGGAGCGAGGGGTCGTGCGCGTCCCGCTCCGATTCCGCGCTGCGCTCGGTTAGATTCCGCGCTGCGCTCGGAATGACAAGGAAGGCGGCATCTTCCATCGTCATTGGTGTTCTTTGATCAGACCAGGGTCCATAATCCCATCACAGCGCGCATGATCGCCAGTTCGCCAATTCGGAATGACAAGGAAGGCGGCATCTTCCATCGTCATTGGTGTTCTTTGATCAGACCAGGGTCCATAATCCCATCACAGCGCGCATGATCGCCAGTTCGCCAATGTGGTATGAATTGTGGGTGGCAATGATGTTGATCTCGCGCACGATTGAATGCCGATACTCGCCGCTGTTTGGCAAGGGCGCAAAGAGATCGACATCGGGATCGTTGATGATATTCACCAGTTGCTGTCGGTCAGCAAGGAACTGCTCGACAGTGCGGTTCCAACCCGCCGGATCGGTGGTCGCCGCTGGGTCGGGCCAGAGATCGTCGGGAAAACGGAGCCAGGTATAATGGTCGGACTGGATGTATTCCAGAATATCGCGCTGACAGATGCGCAGATGTTCCAACAGATGCCAGAAGGTGTAGGGGCAGTTTGGCAGGCGCGTGTTGATATGCGACTCAGGAAAAGCGGCGACTGCATCTTCGAAAATCATATGCGCCTGGCGCTCGATCAGCATGTTGGTCAACTGTTGGCGCAGTTCAGCGGTATCCATACACAACGTTCCTTTCAGTATCAACCCGATGGGGCTGTTCCGAATTGAACAGGCGTCTATCGGCCAGGGCGGAGGTTCCATGCAATGATACACCACGAGCTGCTCGAACGCATGCATAGCCGGGTGGACGCCTGGGATGCGACCGGCGACCGCCGCGCGATCTTTCTGGCGTGCTATGCGCTGATGACGAGCAACATGCTCGAAGGAGTCGAAGCGGGACGTTTCGACGACAATGCCTGGGTGCATACGCTGATGCATCAGTTTGCAGAATATTATTTCATCGCCCTGGAAGGGTATGACTGCGGCGCCGGCTGGCTACCCGAAGTCTGGCGGCAGGCGCACAACCTGACGCGCACCCCGAACGTGCCGCCGCTGGTCCATCTCCTCCTCGGCATCAATGCACATATCAACTGTGACCTGACTCTTGTGCTCGATGACCTGCTACGCGGCGTATGGGACGATCTGACGCCATTGTTGCGCGAATCGCGGCGCAATGATTATCTGATGGTGAATACGATCATCGGCGAAACGATCGATGTTGTGCAGGACACCGTGCTGGAACGCTACTCGCCAGCCATGAACATCATCGATGTCGCCTTTGGGTCGCTCGACGAGTGGGTCACTGCGCGCCTGATCCGCAACTGGCGACGCGATGTGTGGGACCGAGCGATGGTGTTGGTGCAGACGCACGACACGCAGATGCGTGAGGCATTGCGCCATCAGGCAGATCTTCAGGCGCTCCAGCGCATGCGCCTGGTTGTGACGGGAGGCGCGTTGGGAGCGCGATCCTTCGGTTTTTCGCAACGCTGGCTGCGGCGCCTGGGGTTGATGGCTGATACCAAGGACGATTGAAGATGCCGCATGCGTGTCATTCCGAGCGCAGCGCGGAATCTGCGCGGGTCGCGCACGACCCCGAGCAGGGCGAGGGGTGACCATGCCGGAGGAATATCACGTGGTAAGGGCATTGTGCCGGGTTTGCGGCGCCGCATGTGCAACGTTGCCAACCTGCCCGGCGAGGGTTGCAGCATCGGTGAAGCCAAGATTGACATAGCGCACTGCACCCGTCGCATCGAGCACAACCGTCGCCGGCGCGGTCAGGATGCCGAGGCGATCAACAAGGTACGGGTATTCTGGCGCTGCCAGGATGCGCACGGTAACTGCGTCCTCCAGCGCAGCAGCCAGGTGCGCCAGCGCCGGCGCCTGGCGGGTGCGGCACTCGACGCATCCAGGGGTCGAAAAGCCGATAACCGCCGGTTTCCCGGCTGGAATGATGCCGGCAAACGGCGTTTCGTGCGCCAGTGCGCGAACCTTCCAGGCGCGCCAGAGGCAAAGGCATCCCCATGCCAGCGCAACCGCCACAGCAATTGCGATGATGAGCAATAATCGATCAACCATTGGTTGCCACCCCTGGAAAGTTACGTGCCCAGCCCAATCCGCAGGAGTCCGTTTCAATCCATTCGTATCCGGGTCCTATCACATGCCCGATCCGTAATCAATGCGATGCGCGCAGGCGCTGAAGCTGGAAGAAGATGAAACAGCCGACGCAGAAGCCAAACAGCAGGTTGATTGCCGCCAGTACAACAACAAGCAGCGCTAGCGCCCACCCGACCGTCGTTGCACCCGCGAGAAGCGCGACACTCGCCAGGAACAGCACCGTTGCGCCCATCCCTTGCGCAAAACGGTGAGGCGCGGCATCTTCCTGGTGGATGTCGGGGCGCAGCACCCCGGCAGGGCGCAGCACATCGCGGTAGAGGCGTTGAAAGAGCGCCAGCGCAGGCGACACTGTGCCGAGCGCCATAACAATAGCGACAATGGCGACTAGCCAGGGCAGATCGACCACAAACGCAACCAGCAGCAGGGTGATGATCGCCGCCTGATTGACCCGCAGTGCGGTGCGGTCGAAGACAGGCGGCGATGGGTTCATCGATTCGGCAGACATGCTGAGTTCCTCATACAACCTTGCTCTTCTACTGTCTTAATCTTAGACAAGTTTATCTACTTTGTCAAGATCGTTAGAATCGTGTTGTCTAAGACCGATGCCGTGACACGTGGTTGCCACACCTCGCAGGAGCGCGGCGCTCCGCATTCATGCGATGCAGCGGCTTTACCGCCGCACCACAAAAGCAGACAAGAACCGCGCTACCGAAAGCGCAACGATCTCTCTCACGCAGATCGTCCATGCAGCGACTGCATCACTCCTGTAATTGACAGACCCGTATGCGCAGAGTATCATGCCTTCCTGACGCGGGGACGCCTGCCGCGGCATTGTTGCAGACACGTTATCGCGCGGCTGACCCGCGCTTGGAGAGAGGCTCTGTTGGTGCGCAATTGGAAGTTGTGGCTGGGGATCGTCGTTAGCGCCGTTTGCCTCTGGATTGCGCTTCGTGGACTCGACTTCCAGACCTTCTGGCAGGTCATGCGTCAGGCGAATTACTGGTGGCTCGTCCCCGGGGTCGGCGTCTATTTCCTGGCGGTTTGGGCGCGCACCTGGCGCTGGCATTATATGCTGCGCCACCTCGCACCGGTTCCGGTCTCACGCCTGTTTCCAATCGTGGTCATCGGCTACATGGGGAACAACGTCTACCCCGCGCGCGCGGGCGAAGTCCTCCGCTCGTATGTTCTGAAACGCAAAGAAAATGTCCCGATCAGTGCGTCGCTGGCGACTGTCGTACTCGAACGTCTCTTCGATGGTCTGGTGATGCTCCTGTTCGTCTTTGTGACGCTGCCATTCGCGCCGTTGCCGCCGGTTTACTCATCACTGGTCACTATTCTGAGCCTCCTGTTCCTGACAGCACTCGCAGCGTTTCTGGCGCTTGCCGCTCGTCCGACGCATATGAGCCGCGCGTATGCCTGGATTGTGGATCGGTTCGTTCCTGAACGCTTCCGCGCCACCGTTCATGGGCTGTTCGATCGCTTCGTGGAAGGGTTACAGTCGCTGCGCAGCCCGCGCGACCTGGCGCTGATCTTTATGTCGTCAACGCTCATCTGGTTGACCGAAACCGGCAAGTACTGGTTTGTCATGCACGCTTTCCCGTTCGAGACGTCGTTTCTGGTGTTGATGCTTATGACAGCGGTGGTGAATCTGTTCACCACACTCCCATCGACGCCGGGATACATCGGCACCTTCCACGTGCCGGGCATTGCGGTGCTGATGGCGTTCAACGTCGATCAGGCAGTGGCGACCAGTTATACGGTCGTGCTGCACGTGGCATTGTGGCTGCCGATCACGACGCTTGGCGCCTGGTATATGCTCGGTGAGCATCTGGGGTGGCGCGATTTTGGCAGGGCGACGGAGGCGGTTCGATGAAAGTCGCCATCATTGGCGCGGGTGTCGCCGGGTTGACCGCCGCCTACGACCTGGCGCGCAGCGGTCATAGCGTGATTGTCTACGAAGCGGCGCCGGTTGCCGGCGGGCTTGCGTCGGGGTTCCGCGATGAACGCTGGGAGTGGCCGCTCGAACGTTTCTATCATCACTTGTTCGAGAGCGACACTGCAATCCGGGCGCTGGTGCAGGAGATCGGATTTGCCGGCAACCTCTTCTTCCGGCGCCCGATCACGGCGCAGTGGTGGAACGGTCGCTCGTATGCGCTCGATGGCGTGCTACCGGTGCTGCGCTTCCCGGCGATTCCCTTGATCGACCGTCTGCGCTTTGGGCTGGCTGCCGTTTATCTGAAGTATGTCACAAATGACTGGCAGGCGCTCGAAAAGATGACGGCGGCGGAGTGGACGTTGCGCTGGTGTGGTCCGAACGTCTACCGCGAGATCTGGCGTCCGCTCCTGGAAGGCAAGTTCGGTCCTCATGCCGACGAGGTGAACATGGCATGGCTCTGGGCGCGGCTCAAGGCGCGTAGTTTCCGGTTGGGCTACTTTGTCGGCGGATTTCAGGCGTTCTGCGATGCGCTGCTCGAGCGGGTGCAATCTCTTGGCGCTGTGGTGCATCTCGGCGCTCCGGTGGCAGCATTGACGCAGCTGGACGATGATGTGTGGCAGGTGACGGGCAGCGGCGTCCTTGCCGGCGCGGCTGAGGATGTTGATGCGGTGATCGTGACCGGGTCTCCGGCGCTGCTGGCACGCCTGGCGCCGAACCTGCCAACCGATTATCTCAGCCATCTGCGAACCCTACGCTCCATGGGCGCAGTGGTGATGACGATTGCGCTGCGGCAGCGGTTGCTGACCGACGGCGCCTACTGGTTGATGCCGCCAAAACGTGAGTTCCCCTTCCTGGCGCTGGTCGAACACACGAATTTCATCGAACCGGCGCGCTATGGCGGCGATCACCTGATCTACTGCGGCGACTATCTCGATCCGGATCACGAGTATTTTCGTCTCACTCCCGATGAGTTGCTCCAACGCTTTCTCCCGGCGCTGGCGCGGGTCAATCCGCACTTCGAGCCGTCGTGGGTGCGGGCGTACTGGCTCCACCGCGAGCCTTACGCGCAGCCAATCGTGCCGATCAACCACGCGCGCAATATTCCGCCGCTGGCGACGCCGCTGCGTGGGCTGTTCTGGGCAAGTATGAGCCAGGTGTACCCCTGGGACCGCGGGACGAACTACGCTGTCGAACTGGGGCGACGTGTGGCGGCGGAGTGCCATCGGTACGCCGAGATGTTGCGGTTGCGCGGCGGCGGCGTGGCGCTGCGCGCCCGGTGATTCGTATGGCGGATGCGACAACAGCCTGGGTGACGGCAATCGGCGGTGCGCTCATGGCGGCGCTGGCGGCGCTGTTGCCCTGGTTTCGCCTGCGACTCGGCGGGAAGCCCTGGGATGAGGTTTTCAGCAATCCGCGACTGCGCCGGATCGCGCGCATTCAAGAGCGGTTGGCACAGGGGTCGCTAGGGGCGATGGGTGCAGGATTCCTCGTTTCCGGCGCCGGTGTGTTACTGAACCTTCCTCCCGTTCCGGCGCAACTTGTCGTCTCGATCTGCTACGGATTGGCGCTTGCCGGGTTGGTGGCGCAGGTGGCGCTTATCATTCGCTCGCGCCGGATTGAGTGAGGATGAAACGTCGGTGAACCGTTCGTTGCGCATCGTTCGTCGCTTTTCTTGCGCTGATCAGCGGCTTTCACCGTTTTTCGCCCTATGCGCTATAATAGCGCGCAATAATTGCTTGAAACAACAGGCACAGAGGTCCTCGTGATGCAGGCGCGCCGCCCGTGCTCCCGCAGGATGACCATCCTGCGCGTGCTGTCAGAATCCGACCAACATCGACGCGCTTCTTTGCACTGAATGTGAGACTCACAACGACTATGCACAACGAACGTTTCCTGATCACCGGCGCGCTGGGATGTATCGGCGCCTGGACGGTTCGTAACCTGGCGCGCGAAGGGACGCCGGTCGTTGTCTTCGACCTGGCGAACGATCCGCGCCGCCTGAAGCTGATTATGTCCAACGAGGAATTGGCGCAGGTGACGTTTGTGACCGGCGATATTACTGATCTGGAAGCACTCGAACGCGCGCTCGACGAGCATGCCATTACGCGCGTCATTCATCTGGCGGCGCTTCAGATACCGTTTGTGCGCGCCAATCCGCCGCTTGGCGCGCGCGTCAATGTCGTCGGTACGGTCAATGTGTTCGAGGCGGTGGCGCGTCGCCGCGACCGGATCGGCAGCGTGGTCTATGCTTCGTCGGCAGCGGTGTACGATGCAGTCGACGCCGGTGCGTCCGGCGTGGTTGCGCACGGCGCTATTGGGCATCCGACGACGCTGTATGGCGTGTTCAAGCAAGCCAACGAAGGCACGGCGCGCGTCTACTGGCAGGATGCGCGTGTACCGAGCATTGGTCTGCGCCCATACATCGTCTACGGTCCGGGGCGCGACCAGGGATTGACGTCGAGTCCGACGAAGGCGATGGTTGCGGCTGCGCTCGGCAAAGCGTACCACATTCCGTATGGCGGGCGCGCCGCCTACCAGTACGCCGATGATGTGGCGCGCACCTTCATCGCCTGCGCGCGCGCGCCGTTCGAGGGCGCCGAGATTTTCAACCTGCGCGGCAGTGTGGCGACGATGGGCGAGATAGTGGCAGCCATCGAGGCGGCGGCGCCGGAGACGCGTGGGTTGATTACCTTCGATGAGAAGCCGCTCCCCTTCCCGGAAGAATTCGACGCCACGCCACTCGAGCGGTTGATCGGCGCGTTGCCGTTTACGCCGTTGGAACAGGCGGTCGCCGAGACGATTGCACTGTTTCGCCAACGGATCGCAGAAGGCGTTATGCCCGACACGGTGTAGCGCCAATGAACCGCCGCACGTTCATCCAGTTTGCCGCTGCCGCCGCATCACTGAGTGTCGCCGGATGCTCAATACCGGGCGGCGTTCCCGCCAATCGATTGGCGCGCCTGGCGCGCGGCGTCAATATGAGCCACTGGTTTGCTCAGGCGCCCTTTTCCCGCGCCACGCTCCAATCGCGCCACACTGCCGACGAGTTTCGCGCGCTGCGTCGGGTTGGTCTGACCCACGTGCGCTTTCCGCTCGATCCGTATGTGCTCTTCAGTGAACGCAATCCGGCGCGCCTCGACCCCGACCGGTTGCCGTTGCTCGACGCGGCGCTCGATATGATCCTCCAGGCGGACCTGGCGGTAATTGTGGAATTGCACCCGGAAGATCGCTTTGTGGACCGGCTGGCGACTGATGACAGATTTGTCGATGCGGTCGTTCAATTCTGGCGCGCGCTGGCGATGCACCTCAGCGCACGCGATCCAGAGTGGGTGTTCCTGGAGGCGCTGAACGAGGCGCACTTCGACAACCCGCCGCGCTGGGAAGCGGTGCTGCGCCGTTTTCTGGCAGCGATGCGCGACGGCGCACCACGCCATACGCTGATCGCCAGTGGCGATGGGTGGGCCAGCATCGATGGGTTGGTGCAACTCACGCCGGTGGCGGATCGCAACGTGGTCTACAACTTCCACTTCTACGAACCGTTCGAGTTCACCCATCAGGGCGCAACGTGGGGGTATGAGATGTGGCGACACTACCGCGGCGTTCCCTACCCCGTCGATGCCGAACGGATTGCGGCAGCGCTGGCAATCATCGACAACCCGCGGGCGCGGGATGAGATCCGTTTCTATGGGCAGAGCGGCTGGGGCGCGACGCGCATTGGCATGCGCCTCGATCAGGCAGCGGCGTGGGGAGCGCAGCACAATGTGCCGCTGACCTGCAACGAATTCGGGGTCTACCGGCTGATCTCCACGCCTGCGGACCGTATCGCATGGCTGACCGACGTGCGCGCGGCGCTCGAACAGCGCCGGATCGGTTGGGCGATGTGGGACTACGCTGGCGGCTTCAGCCTGACGCGCGACGGCATGAATGACCGATCGCTCGACGATGCGACGCTGCGGGCGCTGGGGTTGTCGGCGCCTTGAGAAAGAACGCGGATTCGTTCATAAGATCTGGCTCAGCCACACCTCTGTGTGCGCACACCCTCGAATGTCAGAAGCGTGCGTACCATCCACGAAGGGCACGAAAGAGCACGAAGAGCGGAGCATACGCTCTATGCCGCTTTCCCTCGGCACGCTGCACAAAGATGGATTTTCCGGCATGCCTTTATGGCGCGTCTCCCATCTTGAGCTTTGGGACGGCAGCCCCGCACTGCTACCGAATGGTGCGTCATGGCGGCGTCGTGGGGTACCATATTCCTGATCTCTCCTGTTCAGGAGAGCGTATGACGGCAACCTCTCCTTTCCCGGCTGTCTCGTCGTTGCGCTACGCTCGGTTGACGCCGATTGGAACCACGAGCGCTGGACGACATTGCCGGACGACGGGAATCGCTACGAAGTGATTGATGGAGTGTTATTCGTGACGACAGCGCCCAGTTTTTTTATCAATGAGTCCGCTGCACAAAGGCTTAACCGCCAAGGACACGAAGCGCACGAAGGTGAATTGACGAGCATTTCCTTTGTGTCCCTTTGTGACCTTCGTGGTTGCTTTGTGCAGTGAAGTCATCAATGGATTGCGCTTCAGTTAATTGCGCAGATTGACCGACACGGGAAAGCATGGACGGTGTGGGCGCCGGTCGGCGTGCGGATGCCTGGCTGTGATCCCGCCCAGCCGGATATTGTCGTAGTGCGTCACGAGGACAGCCACATCATCCACGACCGCCGTATTAACGGCGTATCGGCGCTGATCGTCGAGGTGTTGTCGTCATCGAACCCTGAGACTGATAAAACCATCAAGCGCGCCGCGTATGCGCGTGCAGGCGTGCCGGAATACTGGATTGTGCGCCCTGCATCGCGTGCTGTCTACCAATTACCTGTGACCATCCGGCATGGTCACCCCGAGCAGCGCGAGGGGTCGTGCGCGACCCGCTCAGATTCCTCGCTGCGTTTACCCTGAGCGAAGCGAAGGGCTCGGAATGACCAGCACGCGGCATCTTCAATCGTCATTGGTAGTCATCCTCTCCACATCCTCCGACCCGGCCAGCGGCATCTTCCTGCACACCACGCTGGCACACTCACTTTGCCGACGCTCCCTTTCCGCGCACCCATCGCCGGTTACTTTGCCGATTCGCCGGATGATGAGACAGTATGATCGATGAGCGTCGGCGTCAGGTCATCGCGCCTATGAGCGCGCCTTCTTTTTCGGCGCCGGTTTCAACTCCAGGATGGTCCTGTTGCCCTTCTGTTGCACGGCAACCACTTCGACGCGGGCGGTATTGCCTGCCGAATACCGTGCGGTATTGCGATCCGGGATCGTTTCGGCGCGTATGACGCCAATCACGCGCTTCGGGTTAAAATTTTTCACCTTCACCGCGACAGCGTCTTCATCAACCTCCAGCACCTCGCCGGAAAAGACCTCTCCTGGCAGGGGAATACTCGCAGGCGGCGCGGGTGGTGCGGTCTGCGCTGCGGGCGGCGCGGGCGATGGAGCGGAAGGCGGGCGCGCAGCAGGCTGCGCCAGGGACGGGGATGGTCGGGCAGGCGCAGATTGCGTTGCGGAAGGCGGGCGCGACGGGGCGGGGGACGGAAGCGGGTCAGAGGAAGGGGTGGGAACATGAACAACATCAAGGGGTTGACGCTCCTCCTCTGGCACGGCATTGTAGTACCTGAGCAAACGGATTGCCCATGCCAGTATAAGCACCATGTTGGGCGGTGACAGGTTGCACAAATGCTGCTGGCTCGCTTCCAGCAGATGACTGTAGTACTTAATCGTCTGGTTCGAGCGGATAACGGCGCGACCGTTGTTGCCAATCGCCTGTAGATAGGCAAAATAGGCTTTGCTATCCTTTTGAGCGCGCAAATACGCCAGCGCCTTTTGCGCTTCGTTCGGGTCAACGCGCGCAGCGCACAGATCGAGCGCCATAGCTGATGCGCGTTCCATCAAGTCGTTTGTCATTCCGGTATTTCGCATAGTGCCCACTCCCAGGCATTATACCAATGACGCTTGACGATGCCGCATGCGTGTTATTCCGAGCGCAGCGAGGAATCTGCGCGGGTCGCACACGACCCCTCGCGCTGCGCGGGGTGACCATGCCGGATGTGCACAGGGAATTGGTATTATTGGACACCCGGCAGGCGCTGGCTTCGACAGGCTCAGCCAGCGTCGAACGCATGACAGGTCAAAAGGAACTGAATCTAATAACTCCGATCTGGACACTGGCGGTCGTCGCGTGGCCAGCGCAGGATGTCTGCCAGGCGACGCGCCTGATCCTCTAAGACCAACCGTTCGTTAAGCGCTGCTTGAAGCAATGCCGGAATGTCTCTCGCCTGCGGTGCAGGCATGTCGAAATCGGTGTACCACTGCTGCATTGATTCCGTGATCTCAACCTTTGGCTCGACCACCTCAATGGTCCCCAGACACGCCGGTTTTCCGCCTCCTAGCTTGGGATACCATCGCGGCTCGCCCAGCCCCAGGGCAATCAGGAGCAGACCAAGTTCACCCGGCGTCAGGTTCTCGAAATCCATCCGAAACGTCAACGTGCTACCGACCGAACACACTTCGAGCGGCAGGTCGCCAGATGCCGGTTTGCCGTGCATGTAGAACTTGCGACCTTTCAGGCTGCGGCTCTGGTCCAGATAGATCGGCGCCTCGGGGCGAGGACGAAACAGTTGCGGCGCGCCCCGGATTTCGGTCTGCCCGCCGGTGAGGACGGCATCCCCGAAGCGTACCTGTCCCTGATACCCCAGAGCGCCGAAGATCCGCTGTGCGACATCCAGGCATTCCGGTTTGTCTGACGGTTTGAGTTTGTGTGGGAGTTGACGCGCGCGCGTCACACTCACCGAAGAAGAAGAAATCGCTTCGACGATACTGCGAATGCATCCCTTAAGGGATGTTCCCGGGATGACCGGTGTGCCGTTGACGCGGAAATGCGCCTTGACCATCGGATAACGTTGATTGCTGGTTTGTTCGAGCAGACCAGAGGCGACATGCACTGGCGAACGTGCGATAAGTTGCGCGTGCAGCGCACCGTTCAGGTGCGTATAGCGATGATGTCCTTCGGGCGCGCGGCACTCGACTCGTGACGCCAACGGTACAAAATCATACGGTTTGGGCAGCGGTTGGGCGCCGCCACGGTTGCGCCGGTCGTTGCTCATCGTCGTTCCTCCTCTGCCAGCCCTGCCAACCGCACGAGTTGCAGCGCACCCAGCGGCGCGCGGTAGAGCACATACCTGATCGCCGGTTGCTTGTCGGTTTGCAGGATCATCGCCTTCGCCGGTCGCTCGATTTCCCACGGCGCGCCTTCGCAGGTGAGCGGGCAGGCGCCCGCGATAGAGAGTTCTGTTTCGCTCAGGATAAGCACATCGTAGGCGTCGTCGTCCAACCGTTTCCAGCGCACTTCGGCGCGCTCTGAAAAGGCATGCCCGAAATCGCCGCGGATATCGAGACGGTCGATGTCGCTCAGTTTCGTTATCGGGCGCAGGTTGGCTCGCCCATCTGCTGGCACAACATCCCACAACGCTGCGCCGCCGAAAGTCCAGCACGGGATTCCCACGTATTCACGGACCACACGGCGAACTTCGGCGCCGGTCGCTTCGCGTAGGCGGTACATATAGCCGACATTGTTCATAATCCGATCTCCCGTTTCCACGCAGGCATGCATGCCCGCCAGATCGCCTTGACCTGATCGGCGCCCTCGGCGTGTAGCCGCACCCCCATCGTTTCTTCCTCCTGAAAGCGCAGACCGTCCGGCAACGGTGCGGTGTCATCGACGGGGAAATCATAGGCGCGGTAGGCGTCGCCGCCGAATGCCCCGACGCCGCCGAAGTGACCGACAGGCAGGCGGATACCGCTGCCGATGAGCCGCAGCGCATTCCCTTCCAGCACACACGTCGGATACAGAATGTCCAGGCTGTCGAACGATGCCGTCACCCGCCCTAATCCGCGCGATTTGCCGAACCCCAATGCAACGCGCCCCTCCGCCAGGTCGCGCAGCGCCAGCCCCAGCAACCCCAATTGCGCCAGGGTGACGTTCTTAAAATCGATCCGCGTCGGAAACTCACCGAGCACGACGGTCTCGTAGTTGAACGGACCGACGGCAACCGAGCCGTACACCCGGTCAATGGCAACACCGTTCCGCTCTTCGGTGACGACGTTTTTGCCATAAGCATCGGCGAAGCGCACCCGCCCCGCCAGCGCTGTGCTGCCGAAGAGTTGCGCCACGAACGACGAGAGGCGATAGACGGCTGCGGTGCTCTTCAGTTTATCGCGCATCGCCTCAATTGCCCGACCCGAGTTGTAGCGCATATCATCGAGACCTTTGTATCGCGCGCCGTCGCCAAGCGGATTGTCAGCGAGAGGGATGAGTTGGGCATCTTCCGGTATCTTCTCTGCCTCATCGAACTGCTGGCGTCGCTCTTTTCGTTCCTTTTGCAGCGCGTCGCCGTCGAGGGTGCGGCAGATGCGCTCGCAATGAGCGCGGATCACCCCCTTGAGTGAGGGACCCGGCAGATAGATCGCGCCTGCTGCATACTGTGAACCGCTGCCGTCGGAGACGGCGTACTTCGTGCGCACAAACTGCATGTCGGGCAGGGTCGGGTCGCCGCCGCCAGTCTCACCCGCCTTAATGAGAATCGGACCGTCGGGGCGGATGGTCAGGCGCAGCGTCCCGTTCAGAAAGGTCGCTTTATGCATTGATCATCTCCTTCGCCTGCTCAGGTTGCTCCAGGGCTGAGCGGAACGCGGCAACCCATTCCCGCTCTTGATCGGCGCCGACTGCCTCGCCGCCGCCGTTGAGCCAGGCAATGACATCATCGACACCAGCCACGCCTTCGCGCACAGCCATGTAACGAATCTCCGGCGCTTCGCGTCCCTCACGCCCGACCAGTTGCACATACCCCAAACCGCGCGAGCGGAACCCGCCGATCTGTACGTCGCCGCGCTGCCATGGCTTGAGCGCCGCCAGCAGCATACCCAGTTGCCATGGCGCCGCATTCTCGACCACCAGATCAAAATGGAAGCGCGCGCCGGCAGGAACGACCTCGTAATCGTAGAGCAGCCCAGGTTCAGCCGTTTCGGTATCGCGGTTGATGCCGACGCCGTTGCGCGTTTCGAACTGACCAAACCAGAGCCTGGGGTCAACCTGTGCATCCTTGAAGAACACCCGCCCCGCGACCCACGGCGCGCCGAAGGTCAGGTCGATCAGAGTTGAGGCGCGCCAGATCGCTTTGCTCAGTTCCATATCATCATCGTGCTGCTCTTTCAACCGGCTGATCTCTCGGCGCATATGGGCTTCGATTTGTTCGAGGTCGAACGCCTGATCGGGCTGGACGGCGCGCACGAGGGACTCAACCTGCGCGCGCAGAGCGCCTTTGAGCGACGCGCCGGGGATGAAGGGTCGGTCGAAGGCATCGCGTAGCACCGGCAGGTCGTTGGCGATGATCTCAGTTGCCCGCCCCGCGCCGATGCGCAGCGCCGTGAGCGCCAGCAGGTCACCGCGCACCGTCAGGCGATTGTGCAGTGCGGCGAAGGAATAGATCGGTTCACGCGACACTGACGACCTCCTTTAGATGATCGAAACCGTTCGCCTTTTTGGCGTACACAAAGGCGCGATTGATGTATCCAAGATAGAGTTGCATCAGGCGCACCTGGATGCGCGGCTTGAGCGCATCGGCGTCGGCGATGCTCATGTGTTTCAAAGAATCAACGACTTTTTCGGTCTCATCGCGTCCCAGTTTGCCAAGATCGCTGATGACGTGATGCCCGAAGTCTTTCCAGTTGGCACTGTCACGCCCGATCTGATAGCGGATAAACCCGGCAGTCACCTCAACCGAGCCAGACTCCATCGCGGCGTCGAGCAGATTACGCAACTGGTTCTCTTCCATCTTCGCGTTGCGCAACTTCAGCACTGCCAGGTTTGCGCGCCGCACCAGTTTGTCGAGTTGCGCGCCAATCGCCTGGTCGAGCGCCAGTTCGCGGCGCAGTTCATCACTGCCCTGCTGATCCATTCTCTTCCTCCCAATCGATCAAATGAAAGTCATCGCAGATGCGCACTTGCCCGAACCCCTCCTGGCGACGCTCGCCGATGCCGTCGCGTTCAAGGCGTTCCAGAACGGCGTAATCATCGTCGGTCAGCGAGCGCTGCGCCTCGAACACGTACAGGCTGCCGAAGCGCACGGCAATGTGTGACGTTTTGGGGCGCTGCCAGAGAGCGTGCCATCCTGCTACGATCCGCGTTGTCGTAAACGAGCGCACGAGCCGCGCCTCGATGCCGGTGGCGTCGCGCAGCATATCGGCGCTCAGTTCCTGGGTTGGCAGCCAGCCATCGCGCAACAGAATGGCATCGGAAACCAGGTTGACGGTGAACATCTGACCGGAAAGACGCCACGTTGCGCCGCCGAGATTCTGGTAGCGCTCAATCTGCCGGATGAATCGCCTGGTCAGCGCTTCCACGCGCTCGCGGATGCTGCGCTCAGCCGGAAGATCGCGCAGTGTTATCCGCACCCCGCCAATGCCGGTTGTCTGGCGCGCGCCAAGGCGATCAATCCGCTGTGTGACAAGGTCCGTTATCTGATGCCAGACAGCGGCGTCATCGAGATCGATCATCGCCAGGCTGCCGATGAAACGCGTTGGCGTGTCTGTTTCCAGCGTTGTCTCGTTGATGGCGAAAAAGGAATAGAGCAGGCTATCTTCTGCCGTGCCGCGCCTCCGGTTAATGGCCACGCGCGTGTGGATGCGCTGCGTGACGTTGCGAAACTCCGGTTTCCCATCCGTGATGGTGTAGAACTTCTGACCAGCCGCTTCCCAGGGACGCCCCTCGGCATCAGTTGGCGCGTACACCAGTGCGGGCGGGGTCTGTTGTTCCCAGCACACCCGCGGCACCAGCGAGTCGCGGAGGCGACTCTCGCCCTTTGGCGTGATGGCGGTTGCCGGCAACGGGCGCACCCATGCATCGCCTTCGTGCATCGGGTAGGCATTGCGGCAGCGCAGCCGCCGCAGGAGCGCCGGATCGAAGCGCCCACTCCGATCCAACGCGCCGCCGAGCGCGCCAAACAGCGCCGCACCAGGCACAAATGGCAGGCTTTGGCGGAACTGCGCACCTGGCTTGCTCTCCGGAAAGGCGAGCGGCTCACGCGCCTCGACTATCAGCACCGTCTCGTGCATTACGCTCCTCCCCCGCGCACCAGATCGCGCAACGCCTTGGCGAGAACGGCATCGTCCTGTACCTGACCGGCCACTGTCACCTGCACTCTTGTTGTCGCCCATCCCAGTCCACGCGACTTCGCGCTGCCCCAGCGATCAACAACGCGCAATGCAGCCCAGAGCAGCGCGACATGACCGAGGTCAGGAAGCGTGCCAACAATCGCCGGTCGAGCGGTGAAGCGCATCCCGCGCAGCGCTGTTTCCTGAAACAACAGGCGCTCATCCTCCGCCGTGCCGCGCCGCCGGTTGAGCGCCACGCTGGGGCGGATCTGACTCAACCATTGCGGTACGGTCTGCGCCTTTCCGACATCAGCGATCAGACTGGCGAAGTGAAGCGGCGCTCGTTGCTGCGGCGAACCGAACACGCGCCGTATGATGGTATCGGTCTCGTCGCCGAAACTCTGCGGCACGCCGAGTCCAAGCGTGGATGCAATGGCTTCAGCGGCGTGGCGCGTGCGCCCTTTGACCTGCGAGCCAGGGATAAGCGGACGCCCCCGGCTATCGCGCACGATCACTTTGTCGGCAAGCGTTCCGGCACTGCCGCCTGCGCCGACGCTCACGGGAGTGTCGCTCAGAACTTCGAGATCAAACTGTACGTTGACCATCCTCACCCTCCGGCAAAGAGACCATATCGTAGATTTCGGCGAGATCGGACCAGATGGTTTCGTGTCCTCCTGCGGCACGCAACAGCCACGGATGCGTCGCCGGACGACGCAACGCAGCGTCCGCCTGGCGCCATGCCTGTTCGATGTGTTCGATCAGCATGGTGTTGGCGTCCTTCTGCCGCACACGGGTATAGAGGTATTCCAGAGAACTGGTCATGACCCCTGGCGTTGTTTCCATGACGCGCCGCAGACGGTAGAGTTGCGAGCGCGGGAAGCGGCTGCGCTTGAGTGCGCGGGCGGTTTCCAGCAAACCGGCAAACTCGTGCCAGGTGTAGGGACGAGCGGTGAGACGCCGATCGCTCTCATCATGCAGCGCCGCTTTGCGGAACGTTTCGACCGTGTCGGCGACCATGGTGACCGATTTCAGCACCATAAAATCGACAGCGCCGCCGTAGTAGCGTTGTCCGGTCAAGGAGCGCGCCAGTTTCTTGGCGCGTTTGAGCAATTCCTCCACCAGATCACGCAGGAAGAAGATCGGCGCCGACTCCTGTGCAACGACCACGCCTGCCGAAAGCCCCACCGACGGCGTGTACGGCTCGCGCGTGACCAGCGTTTCGCGGATGTAGCGCGTGTGAATGGCATTCGACGCACAGGCGTCGGATGGCGCAGGGAGGTTCTGCGCCAGGGAGCGTTCAAACTCACTCGCAATCGCCAGCGCCACGTCGAAGGCGCGACTGCCGGGGACAATGAGGAGCAGATCGTCACCGCCAATAGTCAGAATCTCGAAGGGATGCACAACCGCACGCTGCCGCTTGCGTCGCACCTCAGCCGGTCGCAGACACTGCGCTAGCGCTTTGAAGACTGCATCGGTTGCGGCTGTGCTCAGATGCGCAGAAGTCTGGTGCAAGTCGTCGGGGGTCGACAGGGTGGCGATTAACCGCCCGACGTTGTTCCCGTCAGCGTAGATGATGCCGATGTAGCGATCTGGTCGGGAAGCGGCGCCGATCTCATTCAGGTCGCGCGGCGGCGTCACATTCGGCTGCTGATCCATGGCGCAACGGTAAGGCGTAGCGGCGCCTTCCTTAGCCAGAAACGCTTCCCACCGTGTTTCCCACGAGCGATTGCGCAGGTCGTCAGGTGCGCGCCAGGCGAACGTTGACGTGTACCAGCGCGTCTGATCGTCGTCGTCGCGCTTGATCAGTTGCCCGACATACCGTTTGCGCGCCGAAGGTTCGCTGTAGGCGCGTGTTTCATCGGCGACTGTCCCGCGCCATTCGGCGGGGCGCACATCGCTGCTGGCGCACCGTTCCGCCCATGGCGTCATCGGGTAGAGCGGTAGAACGCGCGGCGCGCCAGCGTAAGCGCGCTCGTCGCGGCGCCGGTTGAACATAGTCGCCAGGATCGTCACCAGTTCGCCGAATTGCTTGCGGTTCAGAAAGCGACGCACGGCGCTTATGTCATCAACTGTGAGCGCGCGCCCCGGAACGGCAGTACGGATCGCGTCATCACTCAGATTCGCTGCGGCGCTGCCCGGCAACGGCGCGTAGTAGTACGCTTCGAGTTCCGGTCGCAGGTGCAGGTTCTGCCATCGATCCAGAAAGGCGTCTGCCCAAAAGTCGAGCGGTCGACGTCCGTAGCGCAGTTCGAGGAGCGAAAAGGTTGCGGCGACGGCGACGCTATTGGCGGTGAGGGTCTGGCGGGTAAACGCCTGTTCAATGCGACCGGCGAGTTCCGCACCTTTCGCAACTGGCGCGAAGGCGAGAAGACTACCCCCGCCAGCATAGATAATGCACGATTCTCCGAGACTCTCACCGAGCGTCTCACGCCAGATCGCAGAAAGATGATGATCATTCACCCACTCGAGCAGCGCACTGGCGCCGCGAATTTCGGGCAACGCCGGCGACTCGAAGACGTATCCCTTGATCTTCGTTGCGCCGCCGTAGACCAGCGCCACTCGCTGCGCTTCCTCCGGCAAACCGGCGTCGTGCAGTCGCGTCGTCACCGTCGTGTGCAATTCCTCGAGCATGGCTTTGGACGGCGCGACCGGCGCGTTGTCCAAAGCCGAACGCACTACGTCTTCCACTGAACGGGCGTCGATACCCGTTCCATACACCAGGCACGCTGCAATCGCGCGAGTAAAGGTGAAACGATCTGCGTTCATCATTGTTTTTGCAGTCTGGTTTCTCCGGGCAAACGTCTCAGATCAGGAAAAGACCTTACGTTGAGGCATATTTCAAAACCGACAATTTCAGTATAACCACCACCCCCGTCACAAATGCAACAACGCTCTATCCCCGCAGACGGACAGGCGCCCCTGATCGCTATACTGCACATTCGCGCGCCAACTGCTACGGAAACGTTGTGGATCGCACCGGAACGCCCGACCCTGCGCCAGACGGCGAACCGCCTCTGATCGCCGGCGCATCTGCCCGATGGTGTGTCAGGGTAAACGAGACGCGCTGAGCTGCCGACCGATCCTTCGTGTTCCTTTGCGTCCTTCGTGGATAGTTCACGTTTTTTCACATGCTTCGTGGAACCGCGCCCGCGCCCGGCATGGGCGGCGGGTCTGGCGGGATCACGTAACACGCAACGTTCGATACCGACCTTCCCGCCTTCACCCTTCCAGATTCATCATCTGCACGTTGCCATGCCCGAAGGTGCAGGACTTCCCGATATGCACCAGACTGCCAAGCGCCAGCAGCCAGCGCAGATCGATGCCGACGCCTCGCAGCATCGCCGTGCCGACGATCCCGCCCTGCGGCATCGTCTGGCGCTGGCGCGTAGAGGTGCGCTGGACATCGACCCATCGCGTCTGCACCTGTTCGACAGTAACGGCGCGCGCTGCATTGATCAGCCGCTCATAATCGACCTGCCACCGTCCATTGCCATGGAAGGTCGCCAGCGCATCGATCCGCCAGCATGCCGCGCGGACCAGCGCGGGCAGGTCGAACGTGCGCAACACCTCTCCGCGTTCACGAATGCGGAGCGGCGTGAGCAGGACCAGACTCAAATCTTTCGGGAGTGTTTGTGCATATGCAGAGACTGCTGCCGCATCAATGAACGGCAGGCTCTCCGCGCTTTGAAGCACCTGACCATCCTGGTAGATAACCACTCCGGTCGGTTGCCAGGGGCGCAACGCTTCGACCCGTTCCAGTCGGAAGGGAGCATGATCGCGCCCTAACCCCATCGCACCCAGGCGCTCGAAACTGAACAGGAAGTAGGGCAGATACTCCACGCCCCGTCCGATCAGCGTCAAGCCAAATTCCAGCGCATCCCCCGCCACGTAGCGCGTGCGCGTATCGCCCGGCGCCACAATGACGAAGGGGCGCGGCACATCGCGCAGGTCGTGCAGGTGCGCGACATCGGACGGGTGTGGCGTCTCGAAGACCCAGCGGTATGGGCAGAATGGGGTAATGGTGCATTCATGCGACCGCCCCCAACATGCCTGGAGGCAGGAGGCGCGCTGAAATGCATAGCCGAAGCCGCCGCGCAGCATAGCGCCCTTATACGCGGGCAGAAAGGCGTCGATGAGCAGGCGAATCGTCAGACGAAGACGCAGGATCGGGAGATCGGGAAGAGCAAGACCAGCGCTCTCTGTAGACATAAAACAATGACCCATCTAAACCAGGCGCACCAGGATCCTCGAGAGAGACTTGCAACTTATACCAATTCCCTGTGACCATCCGGCATGGTCACCCCGAGCAGCGCGAGGGGTCGTGCGCGACCCGCGCAGATTCCGCGCTGAGTTTACCCTGAGCGAAGCGAAGGGCTCGGAATGACAAGCATGTGGCATCGTCAATCGTCATTGGTATTACAAGATGGCTGAGTAAGGATGGAACAATGTCTTCGATTGCATGATGGAGGAAAAAGCAACAGTTTGTCAATACCACGGCGCAGCAACGTATGCCCGCGCACGATCAAACAAGGGCGGGACTGAGACCCCGCTCACGAGGAGCGTTTACCACGTCGCAGTCAATCAGACACGATGTTCGCACGTTCGCTCAGCAGCCACAGCGGGGCTTGCACTTGCTTAGCGCGGGCGGCGCGCCTACACACCCCGCACGCAGCAACGCGGGCGGCGCGCCCGCACACGTCGTGGCGGATGTCCGTCGCCTCCTCTGCCAGACGGCGCCATCCCGTCGGCTTTTTTTCAGACACACTCTCAGCTCGACTTTATCCATTCGGTAGACGAAAAACGGGAGGCAGGGTACGCTTGGCTAGAACCCAACTACCACGAAGGGGCCAGCCATGCGCAACCTGCCACGAGCGATTATACCGGTCCTCCGCAAGTTCGAGTTGCTGTTTAGCGAGCGTGTATGGGAATGGGCGAAGATACTGCTCATCGGCGCCATCCTAGCCCCCGGCAAGCGCACGGTCACTTCGGCGCTGCGGGTGATGGGGCTGAGCGACGATGCGCAATTCCAGAACTACCATCGCGTCCTCAACCGCGCCGTCTGGTCGCCCTACGCCGCCAGCCGCATCCTGCTGCGCCTGCTCGTCGACGCCTTCGTTCCGTCCGATACGGCTATCGTGCTCGGCCTCGACGACCATATCGAGCGCCGGCGCGGGGCCAAGATCAAGGCCAAGGGGATCTACCGCGACCCTGTCCGCTCGTCGCGCTCGTTCTTCGTCAAGACCAGCGGCCTGCGCTGGTTGTGTCTGATGCTGCTCGCCCCCATCCCTTGGGCCCAGCGTGTTTGGGCCTTGCCCTTTCTGACCGTCCTGGCGCCCTCCGAGCGCTACCATCAGGAGCTCGGCAAGCGCCACAAACAGCTCACCGACTGGGCGCGTCAGATCATCTTCCAAGTCCGTCAGTGGCTGCCCGAGCGCGTGCTGGTCGTTGTGGCCGACAGCAGCTACGCCGCGCTCGAACTGCTTGCCGCCTGCCAGGGCTTGCCCAACCCCGTTACCGTGGTCACGCGCTTGCGCTTGGATGCGGCCTTGTACGACACGGCGTACGTGCACCCAGCAGGGCGACCCGGTCGGCCGCGCAAGAAAGGCGCACGGCAGCCGACCCTGGAGCAGCGGCTCAGCGACCCGACCACAGACTGGCAGCACACGAGCGTGCGTTGGTATGGCGGAACGACGCGAACGGTGCGGCTGGCATCGGCAACGGCGGTCTGGTATCACAGTGGCTTGCCGCCGGTGAGCATTCGCTGGGTGCTCATTACCGACCCCGATGGGAAGTTTGAGGCCCAGGCGCTGCTGAGCACGAACCCGGCGGCTACCCCCAAGGAGATTGTGGAGTGGTTCGTGATGCGCTGGCAGGTGGAGGTCACGTTCGAGGAAGCGCGAGCACACTTGGGCATCGAGACCCAGCGCCAGTGGTCGGACCTGGCGATCCTGCGTACGACACCGGTGCTGTTGGGGTTGTTCTCGCTCGTGACGCTGTTCGCCCATCACCTACTCCAAGCAGGCGAGTTGCCCGTGAGGCAGGCGGCCTGGTACACCAAGGCGCTGCCGACCTTCAGCGACACACTGGCCTTCGTCCGCAAGCAGCTCTGGCCGGTCACCATTTCTTGGATGTCGCCTGCGGAAGCCGACATGGTCAAAATCCCGAAGTCGTTACTTGTTCGCCTGACTGATGCGCTCGCCTATGCTGCGTGAGCGGCACAGATGGATAAAGTCGAGCTCAGCGTTTCGGCGGCACTCGCAACCGATAGACCTTGGCATACGGCTCATCGACCAGCAGATCAACCGGCATGCCGGCAACGCTCTCCGGCTGACCGACGAAGTAGACTGAACGATCAGGGTAGCGACGGTGTGCCCGTTCGAGCCACGGGTCATCGCCCGGTTCGACCACATCGATCCAGACATCTAGACGGATGCCTTCGACAAAGCGCAGGTAGAGGAGTGTCGTCCCCTGCTCCCAATGCGTGACGACGACCGCATCCGGCGGCAGGATGGCAAGCGTCGCAGTAGCGAACTCGCGGTAGAGCCAGAGATGCTGTTTTGCCGACACGCGATAGCGCGTCGCGCCCCAACCAAGCGTCAACGCCGCCAGAAGCGCAATCGTGACCGGGTAGCGCCAGTGCGCGCGGAACGACGGCGCCAGGCGAACGATAGCATGAGCGCCAACCGCAATCCAGAGCGCCCACGGTAGCAGCATCGGCAGAGTAAACACCGGCGCATCGCCAACTGCCGGACCAAGGATCAGAAGGTACGACAGCGTTGCGAAGAACACCCACGCCGTAGCGCGCCAGAGCCACACCGACCGGCGCAGAAGCGTCACGCTCCCTACCACTCCCAGCGCCACGCCAACCGGTCCGAACTCGAACCACAGCCGCCTGCCGACCATGCGGAGCGTTGCGACGATCGATCCGGCGTCAGGCATGTGAAAGATGCCCCGCCGCACCTCGCCGCCGGTCAGCAGATCGACGACCTCCCACCACGAGCGGGGCGCTCCCCAGAAATAGTGGCGCGGCAGCCCATAATCCATGCCGTCGAAAGGACCAAACCGGGCAAACTGCGCCAGCGGATAGAGCCACGGCGTCAGACCGGCAAGAAAAGCCAGACCCATCCAGCCAGCGGCTATGACCAGCGCGCGCGGCGCCGTTCGCCCGCACTCATGCCATAGCGCAGCCACGATGCCGGCAGCGAAGAGCGGCAACGCCGTTACGACGAACAACCCGTGATGGGTGAATCCCAGACCGGCGATCAGCGCCGCAGGCACCATCCGCATCAAGGCAGGCGTCGGCGCCTCCTCCCACATATGCAACAGCGTCAGCGCCAGCGCCACGATCAGCAGTGCCAGCAGCGCATAGATTTCTGCAATCGTTGCAGCATTCCACAACCCCGGCGCAAGACCCAGCGCCAGCGCGCCAATGAGCGCCATCCAACGGTTTCCGACAATGCGATACACAAGCAGCGCGAACAACGCCACCGTCAGCGCCGCACATACCGACGAAACAATCGTCACACGCCACGCCGGTGCGCCGAATGGCAGGACGCGCGTCGCCAGATGACCGAGGATAGTCGCCAGCGGATAGGTCGTCGGATGCGGCACACCGAGGAGAACCGACGCCAGTTGAAACTCCGCCGGGTCGCCGGAGAGCACATCGGGCGCCGATGTTCCGCCATACAGAAGGAGAAATGAGAGGAAGAGCAGGAACGCCAGCCCCAGAGCAGCGATGCTATCGCCGATGGTATAACGGATCGAGCGGGACGGCATCATCAGGCGCTTGCATGTGCGGCGGCGCATGCGTAGAGCACCTCGATCAGATGCTGACCATGACGCACCAGATCGGGAAGCGGGATGTTTTCATTTGCGCCAAGAATGGCGCTCGACGGACGCGCGACACCAACGGAAGCGACCGGAATGCCAAACGCTTCGGCAAAATAGAACAACGGCAGGTTGAACGGACCGCGCGGCAGGATGGTGAGTGGCGCTCCGTGGATATACCTGCCGACATCGCTCACCAACTGCACAAAGGAATCGTCAATCCGCGACTGAGCAGGAGGATAGCCGCCGGGCAGTCGTTCAACCAGGATATCGGATAATCCTTTAGCGGCAAGATGCGCCTGGAGCGCCTCGACGACCATCTGCGGGAACTGCCGGGGAACGAGTTGAAAATCCAGTCGCGCGAGGGCGCTACGCGGAATGAGCGGAGGATCGCCCATCGGCTCAGTTTGCAACAGATTGATATTGCACGTCGGCAGGGTCACTTCCGAGCGCACCAACGGCGCACCGGTCAACCCGAAGAGGAACTGATCGACGTTCCAGGCATTGCGCCGCCCGGTCTCATCGGCGAACACCGTGCGCAGGATGCGGTTCTCAGCAGTGGTGGGACCTTCGATAGCATCATAGAATCCGCCGATCAGCACCTCTTCCTGGTCGGTCTTGATCTGGTTGAGCGCCCAGATCAGGCGCCAGAGCGGGTTGGGGATGCTGGCTGCCAATCCGGCGGGCAGGGGGTTCTGCGACTGCTGCACGCGCAACAGCACCTGCACCAACCCCTTTGCGCCGCTGTAGCAGAACGGTTGCCCGCCGGCGTCGCGGTCGCCCCCGCTCGCCAGGCAGGCGTCGGCTTTGAAGAGAGCGCGGCGGTCGGCAATCAGAGCGCCAAGATATGGGCTGCCGGTCAGATAGTCGCCCTCGGCAACCACCACGACACCGCAAGGCAGTTCACCTTCTGCATCGATCAAGGCGGCGATGGCATTCAGGTGCGCCGCCAGCGGTCCCTTCCCGTCTGCCACGCCACGCCCATACACAATGCCATCGCGCTCCGCCAACTGAAACGGATCGTGGCGCCAGGCGCGCCAGGGACCGGGAGAGGGTGTATCATAGTGATGATAGAGCAGAACGGTGTATGGTTGACGCCCGCCGCGCCAACCAATGACAATCGGCGCACCGGAGGTCGGGCGCACTTCGACGTGCAAGCCGCGGCTGCGCATCATTGCCGCAATGCGTGCGGCGACGGCGCGTAGATCATCAGCCTGACCAGGGCTGCCCGGCAGGCTGATGAGGTGATCGAGATCGCAGATGAGTTGATCGGTCGAGATGACGGCTGGCTCAGTCACAGAAACGCTCCGCCGATGACGAGATTGGAACCGATTATAGCACGTCAGACAATGGTCGATAAAAGGTTATTGGACAAATCGGCACAACCCTGCTACACTCCCCGGGCATATGACTCAGCAACGACTCAGAAGTTTCGTGCAGCGTGTTCTGATCCTGACGGTCGCCTGCATCGCACTGGCGGGATGCACGATTGAGGGAGGCGTCCCGACGCCGACGCCTGAACCAACCCTCCCGGCGAGCGCTCCCATTCCCACCGGTGCAGTGGTTGCCGAACGCATCGCCGAGCGCAACGACACATGGATGATCGGGGCGCTTGATCTTCCAGCGGATCTGTACCCATACCCGCAGTCCGCCGCCACCCGCCGCGCATCGGCGACGATCACCGAGTTGCTCTTCCCGTCGCCAATCCTACCCTATAACTACGGTTATACCGCAACAGGAGTGCTCGAACGCATCCCCACACTCGAAAATGGCGATGCGGAAATGCGCAAGGTCGATGTCTATCTCGATGCCACCGGCGCGATAACCACTACGGTCACCGATGTCGTCACCCAGGTCGATCAACTGGTGATCACCTTCCGCTGGAACCCGCGGCTGCGCTGGTCCGACGGCACGCCGGTTACAGCGGACGACTCGGTGTTCGCCTATGAATTGGCGAAAGCCGCGCCGCCAGGCGACGCGGCAGCCGAATTGCTGGCAAAAACCGCTACATACGAGAAGATCGATGATCATACCACGCGCGCGGTGCTCCGCCCCGATTATGTGGGGGCGGCATATTTTGTGAGTTACTGGACGCCGCTGCCACGCCATCTGCTCCAGGGCGTCGATCCGGCGCGGGTGCGCGAGAGCGCATTTGCTCGTCAACCGGTCGGGTATGGTCCCTATATGCTGGTCGAACGCACTGCCACTGAACTGCGCTTCGAGCGCAACCCGCATTATTTCGGTCCGACGCCAGCGGCGTCGCGGCTGGTCGTGCGCGTGTTTCCCGATCTCGACCTGCTGCGCGCCAATCTGCTCAACGGCAATCTCGATCTGGGCATTGCTGATCGGATCTCGACCGCCCCGCTGATCCGCTTCGACACCGACGCCGCCGAAGGCGCCGTACAGGTCTTCACCGTCTCCAGTCCAGTTTGGGAACATATTCTGTTCAATCTGGATGTTCCGGCACTCCAGGATATTCGGGTGCGGCGCGCGCTGGCGTATGGCACAAACCGGCAGGCGATGGTCGATGCGCTCTTTGGTGGACGAACGCCGGTTCTGGATGGTTGGGTGGTGCCGGAGCACCCCCTTGCCGCGCCGCCCGATCAGGTGACCCGCTACCCGTATAATCCCGATCAGGCACGGCAGTTGCTCGATGAAGCCGGATATACCGACCCCGATGGCGATGGCATCCGTGCGTCGCCCGATGGCGCCACGCTAACGCTGCAACTGCTGACGACGCAAGGGAGCGACGTGCGGCGCGCAATTGCCCGCCGTTTTCAAGCAGATATGCGCGCAATCGGCGTCGCAATCGATATTAACGAAGCGTCGCCCGACGAGGTGTTCGACTCAGATGGACCCCTCTACCTCCGACAGTTCGATCTTGCGCTCTTCGGGTGGATCGCTGGACCAGAGCCGGGCGGGTTGCAACTCTGGAGTTGCGCCGCCGTTCCCGCCGAGAGCAACAACTATCGTGGCGAGAACTTTGCCGGCTGGTGTTTCCGCGACGCGGATCGCGCGGTACGCACCGCCGACACGACCCTCGACCCCGCCGAACGGGCTGAGGCGTACCTGCGTCAGCAGCAACTGTGGACGCAGGAACTCCCGGCGATTCCTCTGTTTCAACGCCTGAGCATCGTGGTGGCAGCACCCGATGTGCGTGGGCTTGCCCCCGATCCCCTCGCGCCGGTGACATGGAATGTGGCGGCGTGGAAAAGGGAAAAGTAATCAGGAGACATAAGGCGAGGGGCAAGAAGGGTTGAAGGTGGAAGGCTGCACGGTGGTGGATGCCACTCCGGGCGTGTGACAGCGCAACCCCCGAAGCATCCCTTCGCGTCCTGCGTGAATGCCATCCCGGGATCGGGATAGCGCAAGTACGGAAGGTGGAAGATTAAAAACTGCCGGGTTCGCAGGGACAAAAGATAATTTCCCGAACCAGCGCGAAATGAGTGCGCGACAAGTACAGGTCGAAGTGAGGCGGACGGTTCTTGGTTCTCCCGTCCTTAGCGCCCCCTACTATCCACAATAATCTCTTACACCTCCACAGGTTATCCACTTCACGAATGTCGCATGAGTGTGCTATACTTGCGCTGTTGGCGCAGGGGGCGTCTGCCGCACACCTGTTGTTATGTAGAGCAACCGCATTAGAATGCGTTTCATCTGACACCCACCCGCGCAGTATCATGACGATCTGCTTTCGGGGGCGGCTGGCTCTCTGATTCGTCGCATCAAAGTGTAAAACATTTCTTTGGCGTACCGCCCGATTCTCCTGGAGTATCTCTATGAACGACTTCGTTCACCTGCACGTTCACTCCGAATACAGCCTGCTCGACGGATATGCCGCTACCGGCGCCATCGCTGCACGCGCGGTCGAACTGGGGATGGACAGCATCGCCTTGACCGACCACGGCGTCATGTACGGCGCCATGGAGTTCTACACCAACGCAAAGAAGGCCGGCATCAAGCCGATCATCGGGCTGGAAGCCTACATGGCGCCTGGATCGCGTCGGGAAGCGACGAGCCGCGGCGCAAAACATTACTATCACCTGCTGTTGCTGGCGAAAGACGAGATCGGCTACCGCAACCTTGTGCGCCTGACGACGCGCGCCCACCTTGACGGCATGGGAAAGGGGGTCTTCGCCCGTCCGCGCATTGATCGCGCATTGCTCGAACAGCACCACGAGGGGTTGATTGTCACATCAGCATGCATTGCCGGCGAAGTCATTCAGCGCCTGAAAGAAGAGCAGAAGGAACAGGCGCGCGAAATCGCCGCCTATTACCGCGATCTGCTCGGGCCCGACAACTATTTCCTCGAACTGCAACTCCACGATAACACGCCGGAACTCGAAGCGATCAACGACGAACTGGTGCGCATCGGGAAAGAACTGGGCATTCCGCTGGTTGTGACGAATGATACCCACTTTGTGCGCCCTGAGGATGTCGACGCGCACAAGATGATCCTGGCGCTCGGCTACAACATGACCCTCAAGGAGTTGTGCGCGAAGCAGTATGAAATGGACGCGACGTACCACATTATGTCCGGCGAAGAGATGTGGCGACGGTTCAAAAAGTATGGGACGACTCCGCTCGAGAATACCCGCCGGATCGCCGAGCGCTGCAACCTGAACCTGGAGTTCGGTCGCGTCCAGTTGCCGACCATCGACATTCCCGAAGGGCACGACGCCTCTTCCTACCTGCGGTTCGTCTGCGAAGAAGGGTTGATGCGACGCTTCAACGGCAATCCGCCTGAAGCGTACATGAAGCGTCTCGAGTACGAACTCGACGTGATTAATCAGACGGGATTCCCCGATTATATGCTGATCGTCTGGGACTACGTCAAGTTCGCGCGCGCACGCGGCATTCCCTGCCTGCCACGCGGGTCGGCGGGTGCGTCGCTGATTCTCTACTGCCTGGGCATCACCGATGTCGATCCGGTCAAGAACAAACTGCTCTTCGAGCGCTTCCTCAGCCCGGAACGCCTGGAGATGCCGGATATCGACATCGATTTCGCCGATAGCCGTCGCCACGAGGTGCTCGAATATATCGCCGAACGGTATGGACGCGAGAACACCGCGCAGATCATTACGTATGGCACGTTGGGCGCCAAAGCGGCCATCCGCGATATCGGGCGGGTGCTGGACATCCCGCTCAGCGAGGTTGATCGCGTCGCCCGACTCATTCCGGCGCTTCCGGTCGGGACGACGATTGCGCAGGCGCTCGAACGGGTGCCGGAGCTGAAACAGATCTACGAGACCAACCCCGAACTGGCGAACTTGATCGATTGGGCGCAGAAGGTCGAAGGGCGGATGAAGAGCGTCGGCACCCACGCCTGCGGCGTCGTGGTCAGTCGCACCCCGCTCGAAGAAATTGTCCCGCTCCAGCGCACGACGAAGGACGAGAACGCGCTGATGGCGGCATTCGAGGGACCCACGCTGCAAAAGATGGGTTTGCTGAAAATGGACGTCCTGGGGCTGACCAACCTCTCGGTTGTGGCTGAGGCGTTGCAGTATATCGCGCAGACGACCGGCAAAACGATGGAACTCGCCGACATTCCACTCGACGATCCAAAGGTGTTCGAGGCGCTCGGTCGCGGCGAAACGACGAATGTGTTCCAACTGGAAAGTCCAGGGATGACCCGCTATCTGATGCAACTCAAGCCAACCCGCGTCGAAGACCTGTACGCGATGGTCGCGCTGTACCGTCCTGGTCCGCTCGAACAGATTCCGGTCTATATTCACAACAAGAACCATCCCCAAGACATCACCTACCTCCATCCGATCCTGAAACCAATCCTTGAAGACACCTACGGCGTGATCGTCTACCAGGAACAGATCATGCGCCTGCTTCAGGAGGTCGCCGATTATACGCTTGGTCAGGCGTATATCGTCATCAAAGCCATCAGCAAGAAAGATAAGAAGTTGATGGCGGAGAACGAGGTCAAGTTCAAACAGGGATGCCTCAGAAAAGGGTTGACCCAGGAGCAGGCGGATCAGTTGTGGGAATTGATCCTGCCATTTGCCGGCTACTCCTTCAACCGTCCACACTCGACGCTCTATGGACTGCTGAGTTATCAGACCGCCTGGCTCAAGGTGAACTATCCGGTCGAGTACATGGCCGCCGTGCTGAAGGGCGCCGGCGGCGCGACCGACGACATCGCCAAAGCGGTCAACGAATGCCGTCAGCGCGGCGTTCCGGTGCTTGGACCCAATATCAACGACAGCGCATTCGATTTTACCATCCGCGAGTTCCGCGATCCGTCGGACGGGAACCTCAAACGCGGCATCCTGTTCGGTCTGGCAGCGATCAAGAATGTCGGCGCCGGACCGATTGAGGCAATCCTGCGCGAACGCGACGCCGGCGGTCCGTTTCGCTCGCTCGAAGATGTGTGCGAGCGGGTGGATCGTCATGCGCTGAACAAGCGTGTGCTCGAAAGCCTGATCAAGTGCGGCGCGCTCGACGCACTTCCCGGCAATCGCTGGCAGAAGCTGGAGATTCTCGATGCCGCAATGGAGGCGGGGGCGCGCGCGCAGAAGAACCGCGAAACCGGGCAGATCGACATGTTTGGCGGTCTTGTGTCTCAGGCTGCCGAGGTCATCGCCGCTCTTCCGTTGCCGGTCATTGAAGAAACTGCGGAACGCCGCAAGGAAAAACTGGCGTGGGAAAAAGAGTTGCTCGGCGTGGTCTTTTCGAGCGATCCGCGCAAAACGGCGCTGGAACGCGCAAATATTGAGCATCGCGTGCCGCTTGCCGCCATTCGCAACGCTGAAGGGTTGCCGGACTATCTGGGCAAGGTGCATACCTTTGCCGGGATGCTGACGCGCGTTCGCATGATTGCGACCAAGAAGGGCGACACGATGCTGGTTGCGACGCTCGAAGACGAAAACGAGGATACGGTCGAACTGGTCGCCTTCCCGAAAGCCTGCGAGAAATACCGCGACCTGCTGCGGCAGGATGCATTGCTGATCGTGCAGGCAAAGGTCGATGAACGGAATGGTGTGGTGCAATTGGTGCTCGAAAGCGCGACCCTCCTCGATCTGTCGGCGGCTGAACCGCCGCCGGCAGCGCCCGAAATGGATCTCGAAGGGCTGGCGGAAGAAGGGGAGCCGGAGGTGATAACGACTGCCCTCCATGACGCCTCAGAAGAGCCGGCTGCGCCAACGGATGCCGCCGGTGCAGCGCCGGCGCCGGCAGCGCCGCCAGAAGTGCATACGCCGCCCGCTTCATCCGCGAGCGCACCACCGCCGATTACCACCCCGATCTCGATCATCAAACCGCACGCACCATCGCGCTCCCGGACAGCGCCTGCCTCGAACGGTAATGGGCACGATCATCACGCTCCGGCAACGAACGGTGACACAGCATCAGGACGCACGATGCGGCTGCGCTTCCAACGCTCTGCCGATCAGGAAGCGGACATTCAGTTGATGCAGCACGTCTATGATCTGTTGCGCGGACGCGATGGCGCCGATCAGGTGGTGATTCAGCTCGACACCCTTGATCGCCGGGTGTTGCTGCGCATGCGCCAGACGATCACCTGCGACGACGGATTGATCGATGCGCTGCGCGGCGTGCTTGGCGAAGCGTGCGTGTCAGTGGAGTAGTCGAATTCAGTCATTCCAGTAGGCGACGAGCCGACCTTCCGCGTCGTACAGCGCGCCCGGATCGGAGGTGTTGTCGGTCCAGATGTCTCTGCCGCCTGCGCGTGGGAACGAACGTGTTTCGCCTGGCGCCAGGACGCCGCCAATGCCCTGGTGAACTTGCGCGCCGCGCATGCTGCACATCGTCCAACCATCCAGACTCACCGGCTCGCTGCTGAGATTGCGCAGTGTGACGATTTCGGCGCGCTTGTCGATGCTGACGATGACGACCGGCGCGTTCGGCGCGCGCGCGGCATTCGGTTCGGTGCGGCATCCGTCGAACGACGGCGGCAGCGGCGTTGCAACCGATAACGGCGTTGGAGACGGGCGGGCGATTGGCGTGGCGCTGCCTGCCGGAACACGTTCGCCGTTGCACGTCTCCGGCGCCCACAACCCTGCTTGCGCCTCGCGCGCGGCGCGCTCTGCCGCCCTGAACTCTGCGCGATAACGATACGGCGTTCGGAAGGTGTATTCGAAGCCGTATCCCTGCGCAATGATCTCGTAGTTTGCCAGACGACCGTCCGGCAACCAGACGAAGCGGAGCAACCGATTGAACCGGTCGCGATTATCCTGGGTGGGATCTGCCTCGAGCACCACCGTCTGACCGCTCAACATCGCGCGGGTGAACGCCGCCGCCTCGCGCCCAAAACATTCGACCGGACGCGACGGATGCGACGTCTCCGGCGTATCGACGCCGATCAGTCGCACTCGTTCGGTCACCCCGCCAAACGACACCTCGATCGTGTCGCCGTCGGTGACATTGGTGACAATTGCGCGATCCAGTCCTTCCGGTAGGATGAGGGATGTCGGCGACGGCGGAAGCGGAACCGGCGCAGATGTCGGCGCATCGGGCAATGGGCGCGATGATGTGGTTTCAGGGGACAGGAACAGGTCGCTGCGGGCAGAGATGAACCCAACAACGATCAGGACCAGAGCGATGATGATGATGACGCCAGCGGTCACCGACAGCGCTCGCCCCAGACACGAACGACGAGAACGAATATCGTTCATCCAGAAGCGCCAGGCGCGCTGAAACCATCCCTCCCGGCGTTGCCGGGAGGAACGCTGACGACGTTTTGGCGATGGACGGCTCATGATGACAATGACCTCAACACGCCGGTCACTCCGCTGCGGCAGATCGTCGGCGCGACAGACCCGCGAATCATGGAGTTTTCCCGCTATGCTACTTCCTTTAGCACATCCAATAGGGCGTCGTTTTGCTCCGGGCGTCCGACGCTGATACGAATGCAATCGTCGATCCCTGGTCGGTTGAAGTAGCGGATCAGAATCCCACGCTGCGCCAGGGTGTCGCGGATGGCGCGGGCGCGCGCAGCGCCACCACTGGTCATCCGACAGAGCAGGAAGTTCGCCGCACTGGGGTAGACGTGAATGCCAGGCAGCGCCGCCAACGCAGCCGCCAGGCGTTCGCGCTCGGCGACAATACGCGCGACAGTGGACAGCCGCTCGTCCAGATCGTCGAGTGACGCAACTGCGGCGACTTCGGCGGCGACATTGACATTGTACGGTTGCTTAATCTTCCACAGGTACGTAATCACGTCTTCGTGCATTGCCGCATAACCGATGCGCAGCCCCGCAAGCCCCGCCCATTTGCTGAAGGTGCGCAGGACGACCAGATTGGGGCGCGTGCCAACCAGATCGATAACGCTCGTCCCGGCAAATTCGGCATAGGCTTCATCAATCGCCAGGATGATCGGCAGATCGAGCAAACGCTCGACCGTAGTGCGCGCCAGCGGCGTTCCAGTCGGGTTGTTCGGCGCCGCCAGGAACAGCAGTTTTGCGCCATCACGCTCGACCGCTTCCGCAACTCCCTCGACATCGACATCGAACTGTTCGGTGCGCGGAACCGCAACGATACGCGCGCCGTAGAGCGCCGCATCGAAACTGTACATGGCAAAGGTCGGCGGGCAATCGACCATGACATCGCCAGGACGCAGGACGGCACGCATGATCAGGTCGATCAGTTCATCGGACCCCGCGCCGCAGATAATACGTTCTGGCGGTTGACCGACGTACCGGCTGAGGGCGGCGCGCAGGCGGGTATGATCCGGGTCGGGGTAGATGGCGTAGCGATGAGGGGCATCGTGTTCGACGGCGGCAAGCGCCGCCAGCGCGCGCGGTGATGGACCGTAGGGGTTTTCGTTGGCGTCGAGTTTGATGATGCGTTCGACCGGCAGACCGAGTCGCTCGGCGAGCGTTTCAAGCGGAACAATCGGCGTGTATGGTTCGAGCGCCGCAATGTCGGGGCGCAGCAACCCGGTGATCGATGCTGGCATGACATCCTTCCCGTAACCTGAAACTGGAATTGTCGCGCCTGCTATCGTACCACGAGTTGCGCTGGCGTATGTTGCACCTGTTCACGCTCTTCCCGATAAAGCAGGCGCTATATGCGGCATTCCGGGGCGGCGGGGCGCCGTGCGTTGGCGCTCGCTGAGGCCATTTCGCCGCCGCTGCTCCTTTTCGGGGGCTGCCCCACCCCCCGTTTTGGGCGACCGGCGGCATCGTTTCCCCCAACTGTGAACAGTTACCGTGTATTCAGCCTTTGACATCCCTCCAGAATCGCGGGGGCGCCCATCAAGCAATCCATCGATCAACCGGAGCGGACGAGACATGACTCGAGTCGTCAGCGCCACCCAGGCGCGTACTTGCTTCGGCGAATTGATACGTTGGATCGTAATACCAATTACGATTGACGATGCCGCATTCTTGTCATTCCGAGCGCAGCGACTTGTCATTCCGAGCGCAGCGACTTGTCATTCCGAGCGCAGCGACTTGTCATTCCGAGCGCAGCGACTTGTCATTCCGAGCGCAGCGACTTGTCATTCCAAGCGCAGCGACTTGTCATTCCGAGCGCAGCGACTTGTCATTCCGAGCGCAGCGACTGGTCATTCCGAGCGCAGCGACTGGTCATTCCGAGCGCAGCGACTTGTCATTCCGAGCGCAGCGACTTGTCATTCCGAGCGCAGCGAGGAATCTAAGCGGGTTCGCGCAAGACCCCTCGCTCTGCTCGGGGTGACCATGCCGGATGGTCACAGGTAATTGGTATAAGTCCGTCGTAATGCCGGTTTTTCCTTATCTACCTGGCGCGGTCGATCCGACGCGCTGAGGGTCGGCGCTGTCGACGCCTGCGTTCCGTCCGAGCATCAGGTGATACCCATTCCCCGACACATCACTCGCCATCTGCCCGCTCTCCTCGTCGAACACATAGAGCGCGACGGTCTCGGTGTCTGCGGTGAGCGGCGCCGATGGCGGCGTGAAATTTCCGGTATAGCGCGCGATCCGCGAGATTCGCACATCGTCGATTTGGCCGGCGAAGAAGCCGTAGCCGGTCATTCCCCCTAGGCGCACAACTGGCATATGACTCACCGTTCCAACCGAACCGGAGGTCCCGGCAACGCCGTTGACAAACACGCGCGCAGTGCCGTTATCATACGTTGCTGCAACGTGGTACCACTGATTGGCTTGCAAAACAACGCTGTCGTTACGAACGAACGACCAGACGCCGGCGCTGTTCGCAACCCACAATGTCGCCCGACCATCAGTGAGTTCGAGCGACCAGCCGCGCGATCCATCGCCGGTGACGATCACAATCGAGGATTGATTGGCGCTCGAAGGACGCACCCAGGCTTCAGCAGTAAACCTGCCGTTCATCGAAAATGCCGCATTGCTTGCCTCGTCGTCGATGCCGTCAAATGTCAGCGCGCCATTGGCTCCGGCAATAGACGATGGCGTGGGAGTAGCGGTTGGCGATGCCGGAAGATTCGTCGCTGTTGGCGGCGCAGGCGTGTTCGTTGGCGTCGATCCGCCGCCTGACGCCGGACCAAAGGCAACATCGTCGGCGTACACTGTTGCATTCAGACTGGACACATTCATCTCGACCCGCGCTCGAACGGCGCCGGTTGGCGCAGCATAGACGCCACGCGCCATCTCCCACACGCCGCCGGTGCTATTGGTGAAACTGCGCGGCGTATCGGTGCGAATGATCGTATTGTCGGAACGCAGCCAGCGCACCCGTATCCTGAAAGTGAATGCATCACCGCTGGGAGGGATGTTGACGTAACCGAGCAGGACATAGTTTGTTCCCGCTGTGACGCCTGTAATGGTTTGAGAAATCGTATAGTTGGCATTATCGGTAGCATAGTGGCGCATGGCGTAACTGCCGCTGCGCACCACTGCTGCACTTCGGATCACCCGTGCATTCGTCGTCCAGTCATCGGGGCGCGTGTCGCCGTTGGCATCGAGTTCGAACCCGCCGTTCTGCAACAGGTTTACTGCCGGACCATCGCTGGTGGGAGTTGGTGTCGCCGTCGGCGCAACGGGCGTATTCGTCGCCGTCGGCGCAACGGGCGTATTCGTCGCCGTCGGCGCAACGGGCGTATTCGTCGCCGTCGGCGCAACGGGCGTATTCGTCGCCGTCGGCGCAACGGGCGTATTCGTCGCCGTCGGCGCAACGGGTGTATTCGTCGCCGTCGGCGGCACAGCCGTCGCCGTAGGCGTCCCCGTCGGCAGCGCCGTGGGCGTCCCTGTCGGCGGAGCGGGCGTGTCGGTTGGCGGATCGACGCCTGTCCAGGGCGGCGTTTCGGTAGACCAGACCGGACCGCCCGACAGCGGATCAACGAAGAGTGTTCCGTTTGTGGGTCCGCCGACCACGCCGGACGTATCGTTAACAACGACCCCGGCGCCTTCATCAAAATGGTAGAGTGCAACAGTCAGCGTATCAGGAACGAATGGTTGTGTCGGGCGAGAAAACGGCGCGGTATAGCGCAACGCCTGCGACAGACGAACCTCATCGATCCAGCCATTGAACGAAGGGTAGGCAGCGCGATCATAGTCGTGCTTTTCGGCGCCGATGACCAGGTACGGCTCATTGGGCCATTGGGCAGTACGCCCGTCCCGGTAACTGATAGTGCCGACCGGACCGGTCGCCTGCGCATCGAGCGCGCCATCGACGAAAATGGTCAACTGCCCATCGTTGAACCGTCGAGTGACAGCAATGTGATGCCACTGCCCATCGGCGACATTCGTTGCGCCGCAGATCGTCTGGCTTGCAGAGGACGTTGCGACACCGAACGCGATACGTCCGCCGTAGATCGAAATGCCATAGTCGCCGTAATCGCCTGTACCGAAGATGTCGCGGTCGAACGTGACGTTGCCATTGATCCAGGAGTCTTGCCCGGCAACGCATGGACCGCTGGTATTGGCGCCAGGAAGTGCGCGCATCCAGAACTCGAAAGTAAAATCGGTCTCCCCAATATCGGCAGGACGGGGCGGTGCGTCCAGTGGTATCTTGACACGATCAACATCGCGGGCGCCAGTCCCATAGAAGCGGAGCGAATATCCCTGCTGCGCTTCGACGCGACGCGGCGGCAGCGTCGCCAAAGCGGTCAATACAACGATAACGATGAGCGTTGCCCATAAAGCGCCTGAGCGCTGGTTTTGCCATGTTGATCCCAAAACGCTCTCCTGTCAGTTTCAACAGTGTGCGGAATACTGGACTATGAACCGGATTGCGAGTCATCACCCAGAAATAGCGACGCGGTCACATCATTGGGAGAGAGCATCATGCAGAGTATATGGTTCGTGAAAGTGGATTACAATTACAGACTCTTCACATCAGTCCGCATCTGTGCTATCAGTGATCGTATCGTTGCAAACCTGGAACGCAAGAGCGGGTTTCAGACCTGCCCGTATGCTATCTGATAGAGTGAACAACCAGATGTTGCGCAATTCTTGACGGTGTGACCGTCTTGCAGCGGACGCTGGCTGAGCCTGTCGCAGCCGACGTCCGCCGCTCCGCTTCCTTGATGATCCAGGTTGTAGTTGACCGCTCTATGAGGAGTGTATCTCATACTCATGCGCGGTCATTCGCACCATACTGCCGGGGCGCGCAGCGGGACGCTACGGGCTGAAGCCCTCGCTGAGGACATGAAAGTCCCGCTGGGGCTGCTGATACGATGCGCAGTCTGCGTCCACGACTGCCAACGCGCATTGACCGTTGCGCCTTGCAGAACGGGCGCTCGAACATCTGTGTATGAATTACCAATGACCTGTGAACATCCGGCATGGTCACCCCGAGCAGAGCGAGGGGTCGTGCGCGTCCCGCTTAGATTCCTCGCTGCGCTCGGAATGACAAGTCGCTGCGCTCGGAATGACCAGCATGCGGCATCTTCAATCGTCATGGGTAGAATGACCGCTCCGTGGTATGAACAAGGCAATTGGGTAGGCGAAGGCAGCGCCTGCCCACCCGATGAACGTCGCAGATCAAGATGCTGCGGTTCCTGTCAATCCGTGCGCAGAGACGACAGAGCTATAGTGGATACGCCGCACACGCCGGTATGCTATAATCTTCCGGCTTACATTCGCAGACGCAACGGCAAGGGACGCAATGGAACAGGAGCAGCGACGACCGGGCATCTCAGTATTCTTTCCGGCATACAACGACGGTGGCACTATCGGCAGTATGGTTGTCGCCGTCATCAAGACTCTGGAGGAATTAACCGACGACTACGAAGTCATCGTGGTGGAGAATGGCAGCACCGATTACACCGTCACCGTGCTGGAAGAACTGGCGCAGCGTTTCGAGCGCTTTCGATACTATTCGTACCGCGAGCCGCTCGGCTACGGCGGGGCGTTACGCGCCGGATTCGCCGCCTGCACCAAAGACCTGATCTTCTACACCGATGGCGATGCGCAGTACGACCCGCGCGAACTTAAACTGCTGCTCCCGGCGCTGAACGACGATGTCGATATCGTCAATGGCTGGAAGATCGACCGAAGCGATCCGCTGCACCGGAAAATCATCGGGCGCGTCTATCACCACACAGTCAAGTTTCTCTTTGGCTTCAAACTGCGCGATGTCGATTGCGACTTTCGCCTGATCCGGCGACGTGTATTCGATACCATCGACCTGGAATCTGACAGTGGCACGATTTGTCTGGAATTGGTAAAGAAATTGCAGGATGCCGGGTATCGCTTCGCCGAGGTGCCGGTGCATCACTACCATCGCACTTATGGAAAGAGTCAGTTCTTCAACTTCCCACGGTTGTGGCGCACCGGCGTTCAACTGATCGGTCTCTGGTGGAAACTGGTAATCCGGCGCGATCATATGCGTCGGATCAAAGTTCGTCGGAAGCAGCAGGAACTTCCGGTCGAGCGATAATCTTTACCGCAGCGCGTGCTCTCTGGTTTAAGGAAAGGGAACCGCATGCCAGGAACAAACGACTATACCCATGCGTATAGCGGCGCGCGCGTGCTCATTACAGGCGGAATGGGGTTCATCGGTTCGAATCTGGCGCATCGCCTGGTGGAACTCGATGCGCAGGTGACTCTGGTCGACTCACTCATCCCGATCTACGGCGGCAATCAGCGCAACATCGCCGGCATCGAGCATCGGGTGCGCGTCAACATCGCCGATGTGCGCGACGAGTATTCGATGAACTATCTGGTGCAAGGGCAGGATTACCTCTTCAATCTTGCCGGTCAGACGTCGCACCTGGACTCGATGACCGACCCCTATACCGATCTTGAGATCAACTGCCGCGCGCAGTTGTCGATCCTCGAAGCCTGTCGCAAGCACAATCCCAACCTGAAACTGGTGTACGCTTCGACGCGCCAGATCTATGGCAAGCCGGATTATCTGCCGGTCGATGAGCGCCACCTGCTCCATCCGGTCGATGTCAATGGCGTCAACAAAATGGCCGGCGAGTGGTACCATATTCTCTACAATAACGTCTATAGCATTCGCGCATGCGCCCTGCGCCTGACGAACACCTATGGTCCGCGCATGCGCGTCAAAGATGCGCGACAAACGTTTCTCGGCATCTGGATCAAGCGCCTGATTGACGAAGAGCCGATCCAGGTCTTCGGCGACGGGTCGCAGATCCGCGACTTCAACTACGTTGATGATGTGGTCGAAGCGATGCTGCTGGCAGGCGCATCGCCTGCGGCGGATGGCGGCATCTTCAATCTGGGCAGCGACGAAACGATCAACCTGCGCGACCTGGCGGCATTGCTGGTCGAAATTAATGGCGGCGGCAGTTTTGAAATTGTGCCTTTCCCACCAGACCGCAAAGTCATCGACATCGGCGATTATTACGCCGATTACCGCATGATCCAGGGGCGGCTCGGCTGGCGCCCCAAAGTGTCGTTGCGCGAGGGATTGCGCCGTACTCTCGAGTTCTATCGGCGTGAGCGCGAGTATTACTGGTAGCGAGAAAGGCGAGTTGCGATGCCTCTGAACATTCCTTTTGGCGATCTGAAACGTCAGCACGACGCCATCCGCGCCGACCTCGACATCGCTATCGCGCGTGTGCTCGACAGCGGTTGGTACATTCTGGGTCCGTCGGTCAGCGCATTCGAGGAGGCGTTCGCGGCATTCTGCAACGCTCGTTTTTGCGTCGGCGTCGCCAATGGAACCGAGGCGCTGCAACTGGCGCTCACCGCACTTGGCGTCGGTCCTGGCGATGAGGTGATCACCGTCGCCAACGCCAGTGTCTATCAGGCGATCACGATTGTGGCGGTCGGGGCGCGTCCGGTGTTCGTGGACGTGGACGAACGCAGTCATACGATGGATCCGGCAGCGCTCGAAGCGGCAATTACCCCACATACACGGGCAATTATGCCGGTTCATCTCTACGGGCGCATGGCGGATATGGACGCGATCATGATGATTGCCGACCGTTACGGCATTCCGGTAATCGAGGATTGCGCCCAGGCACACGGGGCAACCTGGCGCGGGCGCCCTGCCGGGAGCATTGGTGCACTGGGATGTTTCAGTTTCTACCCAACCAAAAACCTCGGCGCGGTTGGTGATGGCGGCGCGGTGACAACGAACGATGCAGCGTTGGCGGAAAAGATTCGCCGGTTACGGCAGTATGGCTGGGAGCGCAAATACTACACCCGCGACGCCGGTGGTCTCAATTCGCGCCTCGATGAACTTCAGGCTGCGATCCTGTCGGTCAAGTTACGCCATCTGCCTGCATGGAATGCGCGACGCCGCGCGATTGCAGCGATGTACAACGATCTCCTGGCTGATGCTGGCCTCATACTGCCCGAAGCCCCGCCGGAAGGCGATCACGTGTTTCACCTGTACGTCATCCGCGCGGCAGAGCGCGATGTGGTGCAGGCGCGGTTGCGTGAACAAGGCATCGGTACGGATATTCACTACCCACTGCCAACGCATCGGCAACCGGTGTATGCCCCATTTGCGCCGCGCGAAGGGCTTCCCACCACCGAACGCCTGGCGCGCGAAATCCTTTCGCTACCCATGTTCCCCGAACTGACCGATGATGAGGTGCATGCCGTGGCAGAGACGGTGAGAGAGGTTGTGAGAACCGAGAACCGAGAACCGAGAACCGAGAACCAAGAACCAAGAACCAAGAACTGATACTGATATGCGATCATTTGTAGAATAATGGTTTTTGAGAACACAATCCGGTAGCGCCTGGAGAAGCCCACGCAGGTGTGCTTTGCAACCGTAGCCCGCGGTTTCAGCCGCCGGGCGGTCTGATGCCAGGGCACAGTCATGCGTCCACGACACGCCTGCCGGTGTGCGTTGACCATTGCGCCTTGCCCAACGAACACGCGAACACCTTGTCTGACTGACCGCAAGTTCGTATAACCTTCAACCTCTGCGTCTTTGCGCCGTTGTGTGAGGGAGAGAGACCAGGAACTGCATGGCAGGCAAAGATAACATTACGATTCACGATGCCGTATGGATGGCGTGGGCAGCGTTGTGTGCGTTCCTTATTATTGGCATCGTGGCTGCGCAGGCGTGGCCTTTGGTCGTTGACATCGGCAAGCGCGATGCGCGTTTTGCGATCGGGTTTCACGAACCGGAAACGGATATCATTAATCTGACACAGTTCCGCTGGAGCAACGGCGACTCAACTATTGCGCTGCCACAACCGCCGATGCTGACGCCTTCGCTGATAACGCTGCGGCTGCCAAATGGTCGTCCGACAGACACCGCTCCTCCCCGCGTGACGCTTACGAGCGACGTTGGTAAACTGGCATCGTTTGCATTCCCCGATTTCCGACCACGCATCTATCGTTTGCTGCTCCCTCCAACGGCACGCTTCGATTGGGCGATACGTATCGACATCGTCAGCGACACGGTCACGCCGCCAAACGATGCGCGTCCTCTGGGGGTGGCGGTCGATACGGCAATTCTGGCGCCTGTGAGAGCGCCGATTACACTGCCATCCCTGTGGACGGCGATCTGCGCGCTGATGATCGGCGCGCCAGGGTTCGCCCTGCCGCGCGCCGCAGGGCTTGCGCCGCGCAGCGCCTTCATCGCCAGCCTGACGCTTGCGCTGCTGATAGCGGCAGGTATCTGGCTGCGCCCGCTGGAAACGCTGCCGTTCTTTCAGCGATTTGTAGCGATCTTGCTCATTGGATGGATTGGAGGCACGCTGCTGCGCATACTTCTGCCACCGGCGATAGAACCTGAACATTCCGCTCCGGTGATCTCCGGCGTATATTTGCCGGTCGCAATGGCTGTGGCGTGGTGGATGCCACCCTTAATGCAGGCATATCTGAGCATTGATGGTGCACCGCTGGTCGCGCCGCCGTGGCCGGTCGTGTGGATTGGCTGCGGAACTTTTGTTGCACTGCTGATTGGCGGAGCGGCAGCATATGCGCGAACAGGAAGAAGTGGTCTCGCTCGTGCTGCGTTGATCGTGCTGTCTATCAGCGCCGTGATCCACCTGGGGTACAGTATTGGCTTCGCCTACACCCGTCAGGCGCCCGATTTCTGGATTCTTTTCCGCAGCGCGCGCGAGTGGACGCGCGGCGGTTCGCTGTACGACATCCACGCCGTGCTGACTAATCACTTCGGTCATGTGTTCAAGGTGCCACCTTTCTACGGCATGCTGTTCGTTCCATTCGTCACCATGGATGGATTGACCGTGCTGCTGGGGCACCGGGTTATGAATACGGTCCTGATCGTTGCGACGGCGCTGATCTGGCTACGTATGTGGCGACTGCCGCTTGTTTCCCTGAGCGCCGCCAGCCTGTTGATTCTCTTCAACTTTCGCCCTCTAGCGGATACCCTGGCGTATGGGCAGATCGATCTGGTGCTGCTGTTCCTGCTGACGCTGGCGTTGTGGGCGCTGCGCAGCGGGCGTGACGGAGCGGCAGGCGCACTGGTGGCGCTGGGAACACTGTTCAAGATTTATCCGGTGTTGTTGCTGGCATTCTTTGTTGTCAAAGGTCACTGGCGCGCGCTGATCGGCTTTGTTGCCGCGATGGCGGTGTACAATGGCGTAGCCATCGCAGTTATCGGGTGGAATGAACATCTGACCTATCTGACACAAGTGCTGCCGAACATCGGCGGCACGACTTCGTGGGTCGAGAATCAAACGATCTCAGGATTTCTTGCCCGCCTGACCGACTCGCCGCGCAGCGCAACGATCTATCAAAACGAGATGGTGCGCTTGCTGGGGACGCTCATCTCCGGCGTTGCGGCGCTGGCGGCGTGTGTGCTGGCGTTGCGCCCGACGTCGCGCGACAGCACGGGGTATGCGCTTCAGTACGGACTGTTTCTGTTGCTGATGGTGCTGGCGTCGCCGGCTGCGTGGATGCACTACGAAACGCTGCTGATTGTGCCGTTCGGCACACTGATCCTCCACCTGCGCGAGCGCACGGTATCGCTGCCGTATGCCGTGGCGGTGGCGATCAGTTTTGCGCTCATTGCCTATGGCAATCAGTGGAGTTTTTACGATGGAACTGTTCATGGCGTCTTGACGATAGCCGGCGTTTCGTACAAATTCTATGGCATGCTGCTGCTCGGCGGTGTGCTGACCTTCGAGGCGTTGCGTGAGCCTGCGCCCGCCCTCCTGCCGCGCCTGGCGCGGACGATCGCGCGTCCGGGACAATAGTGGTGTGCGGCGCGAGGTGCGCCGCGAGTAAGTTGATGAGGGGGAGATCGTCGTGACCACACTTCCCGAATATCTGGATTTCAAAGCGCAGCGTGTTGCGGCGCTACGCGAGAAACTGTCCGCCCCCGACGCCGCGCCATCGCTGCTGCACGTGCTGGCGCGGGTCGCAGGCGGCTCAGGCGTGCGCCCGGTCAGCATCCGTGAGTTCACAATCGTAACCGACTCGGCGCCGGCGCTGGCGGGGTACAATTTAGGTCCAACGTCACCGGAGTTGTTGCTGGCGTCGCTGGCCAGTTGCCTGGCACACACCTACCTGATTGTCGCCGTCAATCGTGGGGTGCGCTTCGACACGCTGGAAGTAGAGGTGACCGGTCAGATCGACTTCCGCGGCATTCTGGAAGTCGATGCCGACGCGCCGATCCCTCCCTCTGGTCTTGCCTACGTTGCGCGCGTGTCGGGTGAGGTTTCCGACGACGAACTCTGCCAGATCCAGGCGGATGTCGAGCGGCTTTGCCCGGTGTTTCGCGCGCTGGTCGAACCCGTGCCGGTCAATGGGCGCGTCGAGCGGGTGGCGTAACCATGGCGCAGTATGCAGCAGGCATCGCCATCGGAAACGGTCACCGGCACACGGCGCGCCTGCCCGGTCACATGAAACCGGACTCGTTGCGCTACGGATCGGAAGCCGCACCATTGCGTCAGCGCGCAACGAACACCACCGTCTCGCTTATCGCCGCTCGTAGTTCGGCGCTTCCTTCGTAATGGTCACATCGTGGGGGTGACTCTCAATTAATCCCGCCATCGAAATACGAATAAAGCGCGCCTCGCGCCGCATCGTCTCGATGTCTTTTGCGCCAACGTACCCCATGCCGGATCGCAGCCCGCCGACCAACTGGAAGATCGTATCGCTGAGCGGACCTTTGTAGGGGACGCGCCCTTCGATCCCTTCCGCCACGAGTTTCCGCCCTGTGCCTCCCTGGAAATAGCGGTCGCCGCTGCCATGCTGCATGGCGCCAATCGAACCCATACCCCGATAACTCTTGTAACTGCGCCCTTCATACAGGATCGTTTCGCCTGGACTCTCCTCGGTTCCGGCGAGAAGCGAGCCGATCATGACCGTATGCGCCCCGGCGGCGATGGCTTTGGCAATGTCGCCACTGTAGCGAATGCCGCCATCGGCAATGATTGGAACGCCGAACCGCGACGCCGCGCGTGCGCATTCGGTAATCGCCGTGATCTGCGGCATGCCCGCGCCAGTCACTACCCGCGTCGTGCAGATACTTCCCGGTCCCTGCCCGACCTTCACTGCATCGACGCCACGCTCACACAACGCCACCGTCGCAGCGCCGGTCGAGACATTCCCGGCGACCAGTTGCACATCCGGGTAGCGCTCGCGAATGCGCAGCACCGCATCAAGCACCCCGCGTGAATGCCCATGTGCGGTATCGATCGCCAGCACATCCACCCCGACCCGCACCAGCGCATCGGCACGCTCCAGATAGTCGCCGGAGGCGCCAATCGCTGCGCCGACCCGCAACCGCCCCTGCGCATCTTTACAGGCGTTCGGGTACTCAATCTGCTTCATAATATCCTTGACCGTGATCATTCCCGACAATTTGCCCCGCCGGTCGACCACCAGCAGTTTTTCGATCCGGTGCTCATGCAGAATCTGTTTCGCCTGCTCGAGTGTGGTGCCTTCGGGCACAGTGATGAGATTGCGCGTTGTCATTAGATCGCGGATCGGACGACTGCGATCCGTCTCGAACCGCAGGTCGCGGTTGGTTACGATACCAATCAGATCGCCGTCCGGTGTTGTAATTGGAATGCCGGAAATGCGATACTCCGCCATCAAATCGAGCGCATCGCCGACGGTTTTATCCGGTCCCATCGTGATCGGGTCGGTGATCATGCCGCTCTCGGAGCGTTTGACCTTCCGCACCATTTCCGCCTGCGCTTCGATGGGCATGTTTTTGTGAATGAACCCGACGCCGCCTTCGCGCGCCAGCGCAATCGCCAGACGGTGTTCTGTAACCGTATCCATAGCGGCGCTGGTGATCGGAATATTGATTCTGATGGAACGGGTCAGTTGCGTGGCGACATCGACCTCGCCCGGCAGAACCTGTGACTCTGCCGGGATCAGGAGCACGTCGTCGAACGTCAACCCTTCGCGCGCGTATTTATCGTCCCAGTCAATTGTCACATCTACCTCCTTCTCCGTATCGGTGCAGGGAATAAAAGACCCTCTGCGCATTGCTGCGCAGAGGGCAAGGTGACATCCGCCCAACCATTGATTGGCAAATGCTGGCGAATCAGAAGTCGTATTCCCACGGTGGTTTTCATCGATACCATAGCGTAGTAGTATACTCGCTGCACGAACGATCGTCAACGCGCGCGCTTGAGGAGACGCGGCGAGGGGCAAGATCACCGTGCAACCAAAACGACGACCGGTCCAGAACTGCGATCAGTCTGATGGTGGAGGCGTATTGATCTGGTACAGTTGTCCGGTAAGATGATGCGCCAATCGAGCCGGCGCTCCGATCGGTGTCAGTTCGCGCCATCGTCGAGCATCGGAAGTAATTTCATCACGCCGCCCGCTCAAATAGTAGACCGTATCGAACCCTGCGTTGCTCAACCGCTCGATAAGGTAATCAAGATCGGCGCCATCATCAACCAGAAAAATCATGCGTTCGTCATAGAAGATCGGCGCCAGCAGCGGCGGACCGTACCACGTATCGGTGATAATCGCTGATGCTCCGCTCTGCGCGACTGTTGTGAGCAAGGTATGGTTCGCCGTATTGAAATCGCGCAACTGGCGCAATCCCGCACATTGCGACAACATGGCGACAAAGAGGACAATGGCGCTCACGCCCGCAACCGCAGCGCCAGCAGCAGGGCGGCGAAGCCATGACCCTGCGCGCCAGAAGCCTGCGATTGTCAGCGCCGGCGCCGCCGGCAAAAGCATGCGTGGACCCCACTGCGCACCACCATCAGGCAGCAGCGCCAGCCAGGCCAGCGCGATAAACGTCAACCCAAATGCGGTCAGGATCAAAGGTGTGTCAACACGATCTAATCGCTCCTTCGGGGCAACCGGGAAGCAACACAGCAGTACTGCCGGAAATGTCATCAGCAGCGTTGTTTGCAACCCGCCGCGCGGCGCTCGTTGAATGGCAGCTGCGATCACAATCGTCACGACAATGGCGAGCGCGAAGCCGACATTCGCCGCGCTGCGCGCACGCCATATCGCCGTGATAATGGAGACTATGACCAGTACAATCACCAAGCCCGCCAGAACCGGTTCATCAAGTGGTACAAGCAGGCGATCAGCCCATTCTATGCGCATCATCAATGGATCACTCGCTCCCCGATATTGTGCCGCTCCCGCAACCAGCACATGCGGACCGACCGCCGCGCCAAACACGATCTGGTTGTAGAGCAACAAGGGCAACACTCCAGCACCCGCACCGATGCCGATCCAGGCAGCAGTTTGCAACGACTGCGAGCGCCGTGTAAGCAGAACCGCACCGATCAGTGCCGGCGCTGCCAGTATGGCTTCGTTGCGCAACCACGCTGCGGCGCCAATAGCGATGCCGGCGCCAAAGAACCGGCGCCGCTCATTGCGATGATACCCTTCCAACGACTGCCAGAGAGCAAGGGTTGTCAGCAACATCGCTGGCAGATGTTCCCAGAAAATAACGCTGTAAAACAACAAAGGCGATGTCAACGTCAGCGCCAGAGCCGAGAGCAACGCCCCTCCCGGACCAAGCAACGGACGAGCGATGCAAGTGCAGATCAAAGACAGCGCAGCGAGAGAAACCAGTGGAACCAGGTATAACCCGGCAAACCCAAAGAAAAAGAAGGGAACGCTGCTGATCAGAGCGAAGGCGTCCGAGAACATTGCATAGGTCTGCCCGCCGTGCTGATAATATTGCCCTCGTAACGGACTGACCCTGTCATCCTGATCGATCGCCGCACCGGGGTAGATCAGCGCACTACTGCTGAATTTGTTCAACAGAAGGCTCTGCACCTGAATCAGCTTCACCCCCTGATCGGTAGACCAGAACCCGTTGAGTGGTCCAACATATCCAAAAAGCAATGCACTGGCAACGAGTAGAGGTATCACGAATGCGACCACCTCTGGCCAGTAGCGTGCAAGAGAAAAACGTCCTACAGATGTTCTACCCATAACGTGCAGAAGTCGGCTCTGGACATGCTAATGGGAAGATCAGTCTAAACCCGGAAATCAAGGACATGGAGCGGCTAACGTTGGCTTCGACAGGCTCAGCCAACGTCAGCCGCAAGATGGTCAACACCGGCAATTCTTGTGCAAGTTGTGCACTCTATCAGTTCTCAGTTCTCACCAAACACCACAAAACCGTCCCCTTCCGGAGACGGTTCCGCGCGCCAGAGATGGTATCATCTGGTACGGGAGACGGGAATCGAACCCGTGACTTGAGCTTGGAAGGCTCTCGCGTTACCACTACGCCACTCCCGCATTGCACTCTGATTCTAATCAGGTATGGCAGAGTCGTCAAGAGGTACTGATGCTTCTTACTGTCACCCCCAATCCGGCCATTGATCGCGTTCTGATTGTTCGCGGATTTCGCAAGAGCGATGTCTGCCGCGTCATCGAACGGATCGACTCGGCGGGCGGGAAGGGATTCAACGTCACACGCGCAGCAATCACGCTCGGCGTTCCGGTGCATACGTGCGCCTTGCTCGGCGGCGACAACGGCAGAAAAATCGCAGCGCTGGCGCAGGCGGAAGGTCTCGACGGCGACTGGAGCTGGCTCAGCGCTGGCGAGTCGCGCATCTGTTTGCTCATCACCGACCCCGAAGCGCGCGACCACCTGACCATCAACGAAACCGGTCCAACGGTCGATCCTTCCGACTGGACTGCATTTATGGAGCTGGTCTGGCGTCAGGCGCGTGATGCCGCCTTCATCGCCCTCTCCGGCAGCGTCCCGCCTGGCGTGACACCGGCACAGTATGTCGAACTGGTGCGCGGTCTGCCGCCGGAGGCGTTCGTGTGCATTGACACCAGCGGTCCAACCCTGGCAGCCGCACTCGATCTTCCGGTCGATCTGCTGAAGATCAACATACACGAATTGAGCGCCGCGCTCGGAAGCGCGATAGACACACCGGATCAGGCGATCACCGCTGCCGCCCATGTGCTGCAACGCGGTCCACGGCGGATGATCGTCACGCTTGGCGCACAGGGCGCAGTGGCAGTCGACGCGCATGGCGCATGGCACGCGCGCACGCCGCCGCTCGATCCCATCAGCCCGGTGGGGAGCGGCGACGCTGCGCTGGCAGGCATCATTGCTACACTGCATCATGGCAGATCTCTCGCCGAAGCGCTGCGCACGGGAGTTGCATGTGGCGCCGCGAATACACTGATGGTCGGCGCCGGACGTATGCGACGCGATGATGTGATGCGCCTGCACGCCGCAACAAATCTGATAGCACTGCGATAGTTCCGGTCCTAGAAAACCCTGGGATAGGATGGTATACCAATGACGATTGAAGATGCCGCATGCGGGTCATGCCGCGCGCAGCGACGGGTCATGCCGCGCGCAGCGAGGAATCGAAGCGGGTCGCGCACGACCCCTCGCGCTGCTTGGGATGACCATGCCGGATGGTCACAGGGAATTGGTAGTATACTACCAGCACCCTGAAACATCTGTACACGGAAAGTCTGGAATGGAAGATATCAAAACCATCGTCGAGCGCATCGCCGCCAATGTCGAGCAGGTGATCATCGGAAAGCGCCGCGCCATTGATCAGGCGTTGGCTGCCTTGCTTTGCAAAGGGCATGTGCTCCTCGAAGACGTGCCGGGAACCGGCAAAACGATGCTCGCTAAAGCCATTGCGCGATCAATTGGGTGCAGTTTCAAGCGCATTCAGTTCACCCCCGACCTGCTGCCGTCTGATGTAACCGGCATTTCGATTTTCAACCAGCGCACCCACGAATTCGAGTTCCGCCCCGGACCGATTTTTGCACAGATCGTGCTGGCAGACGAGATCAACCGCGCAACACCGAAGACCCAGAGTGCGCTCCTCGAAGCTATGGAAGAACGGCAGATTACGGTCGATGGCGTCACCCATCCGCTGCCACAACCGTTCCTGGTGCTGGCAACGCAAAACCCGATCGAGTACGAAGGAACGTTCCCCCTCCCCGAAGCGCAGCTCGACCGCTTCTTTATGCGCATTCACCTGGGCTACCCGGAGCGGAAAGACGAAATTGCCATTCTGCGCCGCCAGCGTCAGGCGCATCCCATCGAGACGCTGACGCAGGTCGTCGCCGCTGAGGACCTGATCGATCTCCAGGAACGCATCAAGTCGATCTATGTCGATGAACTGATTGAGGAGTACATCGTTTCGCTCGTCACTGCCACCCGCAACCACGAGGATGTCTACCTCGGCGTGAGTGCGCGCGGATCGCTGGCGCTCTACCGGGCAGCGCAGGCGCAGGCAGCGATCCTGGGGCGCGACTACGTCCTTCCCGATGATGTCAAAGCATTGGCGGAACCGGTGCTGGCGCACCGTTTGATCATCAACCCTTCGGCGCGTATCCGCGACATCAGCGCCACCGACGTCATCTCGGACGTATTGAAGGCAGTGGCGGTACCGGGTGCACGCGCCGGACGACGCTTCGAGCGTGTCGCGCGGTAACGCTACCTGAGTCGCGTCTGACGAGCCACTCCCGGCAATGTGCCATCGGCGGTGTGGCGCAGGAAGAGTAGGCCGGCTTCCATCCGGTTGCTCACTTTCAGCTTCGCCAGAATGTTGCTCACATGCTTCATCGCCGTGTTGTAGCTGATATCGAGCCGCGCAGCGATCTCGCGATTGCCCAGCCCTTCGGCGATCAGTTGCAGGATCTCCAATTCGCGCGATGTCAGTTCGCTCAGACTTGCAATCGGACCGCTGATCGTCTGAGGGCGCGCCGCGCGGCGCAACACCTCGGCGGGAAAGAGCAATTGCCCGTCCTGCATGCGCCGCACCGCCTGCAAATACGCAGGTGACTGCAATTCTTTCGACAGGCACCCCGACGCTCCCGTCAGAAACGCCTGCCCCTGCAATTCCTGCACTTCGTGTTCATACGCTACCAACAACAGAACGGACGTCTGCGGTTGGAGCGTATGCAGCATGTGAACATACTCAAACACGTCTCCCCCCGGCAGATACCGATCCAGCATAACGATCTCCGGTTCGGTGTCGATCATGCAGCGGTCGAGACTCTCGAGCGTATCTGCCTCGCCCACAACGACATGCCCCGCGTTGCGGAGCAGTTGCGCCAGACCCTGTCGAAACAGATGCTGCTGGTCGGCAAGCACAATGCGCGCACGCCGCGAAGCCATGGTGCGTCCTTAAACATGGTGCATAGCAGGATCGAGACCATCAGAGCAATGGCGTGCCACAGCTACGCTCCACTGCCCACTCCCTCCTCCCCAATGCCATGAGAAATAGCATGCTCCGCCTCCCGTTGTCACCACTCAACTCATCAGTTTCACAGTACCTGAACTCAGTCATAGCGGTGTTCCGTATTTCTGGCATCAAAAATACACAAACTCATCATAGCACACCCTTCCCCGGACGTGCTATGGTGCATGCGCATGTTTCTGACGAAATTTCACCGAAATGACCGTCCCGATCAACACATCTATTCGCTCTCCCAACTATGGGTCGCGCGGCGGGCGGCCCATTTCGATGATCGTCCTTCACGCGACGGCGGGGACAGCGCGCAGTGCGCTGGCATGGCTGACCAACCCGGCGGCGCGTGTATCGGCGCACTACCTGATCGATAAAGCCGGGCAGATCTATCGCCTGGTGCCCGATGAATACGCTGCCTGGCACGCCGGGCGCGCCGCCTGGCGTGGTGAGACGGCGATCAATGAGGTGTCGCTCGGCATCGAACTTGAGAATGCCAACAATGGGCGCGATCCCTATCCAACGGCGCAACTCAGCGCGCTGATCCGCCTGACCCGCGAAAAAGTCGCTCAGTACCGCATCGCGCCCGACATGGTCGTGCGGCACCTGGACGTCGCCGTTCCGCGGGGGCGCAAAAACGATCCGGCCGGCTTTCCCTGGACTGAATTTCTGCAACACATCTTTGCCGAAACAACCATTGCTGCGCCAGATCGTCCAATTCCACCGTCCAGACGCGCCGCACTCAACCAGATTCTGCTGAACGAAGCATACCGTCAGGTCGGCGCCGTCGAATGGCCCGACTGGGCAATGACCCGCGCGGCGCGCCTGGCAAAACTTGGGTTGCCGGTTGCGCCGTCGTTCGAGGTAACCGTTGAAGGGCGCAATTACATCGGGCAGTCGTTTGGATGCGAGACGCTGGTTAGCCCAATTGCCGAATGGAAGCGCGTCGACCGCCTGAGCGCACTGACGGCGCCCGAACATCAACCGCTCCGCGAGGCGCTGTTGCAGGCTATCTACGCGCAGGCAGGCGAGACATATCGACCAGATTGGGCATTTCACCAGTATGCGCTGCGCGAGCCGGTCGGACCACCGCTGAGCGCCAGTTTCCGGGTGCGTGTTGGCAATGAGGAGTGGTCAGCGGCGATCTATGCGCTCGATGTGCTGTACAGCCCGGTCGGACGCTGGAAAGAAATTGGTCGCCTGAGTGCGCTGATCGAAGCACGCGGCGAACGCGACCCGTTGGCGGAGGCGTTGCTGGAACGGCTCTATGAACGGGCTGGCAGCCAGTGGCGCCCGATGTGGCCCTCTCAGCAGTATGCGCTCCGGGAACGCCTGGGGGCGCCACTCGGACCCAGTTTCCGCGTGTCGTTCGACGGACGCGACTACGTGGCGGAAGCATTCGCTCTCGATGTGCTCTACTGCGCCATCGGCGAATGGGACAACGTGCAGCGGCTGAGTGAGCGGTGAGGCATAGGGCGCGAGGGGTTGAAGTCGAAAGGCAGGGGCGCCCAACCCGGAGCGTCGTTCTCCGTGGCGCTTCGTGTTCCTTGTGGATACCAGGAAGAGATGAGGCTCGACCATGTTCATTCCGTTGCAGCACAATCAGGCAGAAGCCATCCCTACCACCGACGCGAGACAGTTGCAGCAGGATCAGCGTCTCCGGCTGCTCTCCAGAGAAGGGCGAGAACTCCGCCTCGGCGAGTATGGCGCCGCGCTCTTTCGAGTGGTCTTGATCCTGATCTGCGGCATTGACCTGATCCTGTACAGTACATCACACCCGGCGCTATTGGCGCATGGCATTGCACTGGTGATCGCCGTTGGTGCACTGATCGCCGGATTGACCGTCGCAATGCCATTGTGGGCGCTTCTTATGGTCGATGGCGCCGCAGCAGGCACGCTCATTCTGGCGACCGGCGGCGCCGCAAGCCCAATGCTCGTCCTTGTGCCGGCGATCGTCGTTCAGGGTGGTCTGTCTGTCGAAGAGCGCGATACGCTTGCCTCCGCCGGCATTGGAGTGATTGTGCTGTTACTCGTCGCCGCACTCGATCCGGCACAGGCGAACCATCTCCTGATCGAAATCGCGGCTATGCACGTGATTGTAAGCATTGCCGCCGTCTGGAGCGTGCGTCGGACGCGCCTGACGCTGACTCGCCTGCACGACGAGATCGCTCAACGGAAGCGCCTTGATCAGGATCGCAACGAAGCGCGACGCGCGCTGGAGTGGCAGCGTCAGAACCTGGCGGTGCTGGGAGCATGTGCGACGCTCGATGATCTTGCAGGACGTGTCGTCGAGCGCGCCGGCGCCATCACCGGAGCGCCAGCATCGTTCGATGATGCGTCAGCGTCCACGTCGTTCTCCTCCCATACGCTCGACATCACAGGCATGGGACGTCTGGTCGTGCAACGCACCGCCGCAGAACTCGACCGCTCACAGCGCGATGCGCTCGAACATCTGGTGGACACAGCGGCGCAGCGCGCAGTCGCGCTACGATCCATCGACATGCTCGACCGCCATCACCGGGCATTGATGGCGCTGTGGGAAGGAGCGGGCATCCTGCGCGCCGCACCTCATCTCAATCCCACACTGCTGGACGTCTGTCAGCGGATTGCCGCCGCGCTCGACCTGAACTGGATGGCGCTGATCGGTCCCGACGAACGTCAGATGCTCGCACCGCTCATGATCGCACGCGGACGCGCACATATGTCACCACCTCGCCTGCAACCGGTCCATTTCCGCCTGGCTGCCGAAGTGTTGCGCAGCGGGCGCTCACTGGTGCGTGTCGAACAGGAGCGGACACTGGCGTTCCTGCCGGTGCGCGTGGCGGGCGAACCATCGCTTGTGCTGGCAGCGCGCGGCGCTGTGGACGATGCCGCCGTGCAGGCGCTCCTTCTCCTGCTTGGAGACCTGATCGGCGAACGATTGGCAGGTTGCACGCACTCCCGAGAACACCATCGCTGCTGAACAGCGCCTGATCACGACTGTGCGGAGTCTCGTATGACCACAACCATTCAGATTGGTATGGCCATCACCCTGTTCATCACCGGCATCGGCATGCTCATCTGTGGACTGGTGATCATTATGACGCGGGAGTATCAGGAAGCCATGCGATCGCTAGCGGGGCAATCATCGCGGCTGAGCAGCAAGGCTCTGGCGGATATTGGCGTTCAGGCGGCGCTCGATGGAGCGGCACATCTGCTCGAAGCCATTACCCGCCTGGTGCAGACCGCCATCGGCACCGGCGCATTTCTCTGCCTGTTGGGCACCATCATTTGCGGGCTGGCGTTCTGGATGATGATGATGATCGGCGCGTAACGAATTCAGGCGTGGAGGGCGCCGGAAAGCGCACCACCGTTTGTCTGGCGGCAAAGGAAAGAACGTATGGCAGTGCAACTCGCTGGCTGGGCGCATCGTTACCTGGAGGCGCTTTGCGGTCAATCGAACTTCAGCGCCGCGCGGACTGTCGCACCCCTCTGGTTGGCGACCGATGCCGCTCATACGCCCGAAGTGGGAGTCCCTGTCTCCGCGCCACTGACGATTCAAATGGCAGCGGAAATCTTCCCGCGCCTGGCGCTGATCGGTCCGGCAGGCGCCGGTAAAACAACAAGCCTGCGGGCGCTGGCTATCGGGCTGGCAGAAGCGTTCCTTTCGGGCAATAGTCGCACGGCATGGAGCGGCGCACATGCCCCTCTTCCACTCTACATCGAGCTGGCGCGTTTCCGGGGAAGCATCGAAGCAACACTGGCGGACACATTCGGCATTGGAGCGCCGCCGCCGCTCGACGAACTGGCGCGCGATCGTCCGCTGCTCTTCCTGCTCGATGGGCTGGACGAACTTCCGCCAGCCACACAGCTCACCGGTCTGGCGGCACTGAGCCACACCCTGGCAGCGACCGGCGCTCAGACGCGCTGGATCAGTACGTGTCGCAGCGAGTATCTGGGGCTGTTCCGCCCCTGGCTGAACGGCGCTGAGGTGCGTGTGCTGCAACCGCTCCGTCCGCGCGATGTCGTTGCGCAACTGCAACGTCAGGTCGGCGATGGGGCGGCTGCCTGGATTCAGCGCAACGACGATATTCTGCAACTGGCGACTCGACCGCGCTGGCTCACGGCGCTGATCGAAGCGCGTGAGGCGCTGAATGCGCCCATTCAGAGCCGCGGACGGCTTCTGGCAACCTGGATGCCCGCGCTTGTGACAACAGCGCTGGCAGCGCATCCGCGCTCGATCCCGGCATCACAGGCTGTACATGCACTCACGACCATTGCTCACCTTCTCGAACACCAGGGGCAGACCGAACTCACGCTCGACAGTGCAATCACGGCCATCGAAGTAAGCGCCTATGTGTCCGATACTCAGGTTACAGCGCGTGCGCTGCGTCAATCACCATTGGTGCACGAACGAACGCTGCGCGCCGCAACCGGCGAAGCCGCGATTCTGGCATTGATCGATGCCGGTATTCTGAACTTCGATGCCGAACGACGACTGATCGGCTTCCATCATCCCCTGTTGCGTTCTTTTGCCCAGGCGCTGCTGCTGGCGCGCACACGCCCCGATCAGTGGTCCGCTTCCATTCTGAGCCGCACTTGGACGGATGCCGTGATCTTCGCCTACAGCCTGTCCGAGGATCGTGAGGCGGTGGTGCGGCGCCTGCTGGCTTCTGGCGCCGTTGGGTTGACGGCGCGCTGCCTGATCGACGCAGAAGCGCCCGCGCACTACGACGAACTGCTCGAGCGCAGCGGCTCCCTGACGCCACCGTTGCGAGTGATGATCGCCGACGCGTTTGCTGCCGAGGGTCTGGATCGCGCAGCGTTGGAGCAACTGGAGCGCGCCGGCAACGAAGGGTACGACGAAGCCGGGCTGTTCGGTCGCCTGGGCGATCTCTACTGCCGATCCGGTCAGTGGCGGCTGGCGCGCGTCGCTTATGAGCAGGCGCTGGCGCGCGAAGCCGACGATCTGCGCTACCGGCAGCAACTCGGGGTCGTATGCAGCCGGATGGGTGAGCTGGAACAGGCGGCGGCAGCGCTGGAAACGGTGCTCGATGCGCAGCAAAAGCGTTCGGCAGCCGCTGCGCACGAATTAGGACACGTCTATCTCCAACAGGGTCGCTTCGCGCGGGCGCTGGAGGCATATCGCCACGCGGCACAGCAACAACCTGGCGAACCGGCATATCGGCGTAGTGTGGCGGTCGCGCTGCGCCGTCTGGGGCGTCTCGAGGAAGCGGAAGCGGAACTGCGCGACCTGATCGCCGCATCTGGCAGTGATGCGGCGACGTATGCAGAACTCGGCGAGGTCTATGCCGACGCCGGGCATAACGCGAAAGCGGTCGAGAGTTATGCGCGCGCCGTTGCCCTGCGCCCCGATGACCCGATGCTCTATGCGCGTCTGGGGCAGGTGCGTCGCAGCATTGGCGACTGGTCCGGCGCGCGCGCTGCATTGCAACGCGCAGTGGAACTCGATTCCTCGAACGCTGCGTTGCAGGATGAATTGGGACAGGCGCTCGAAGCATGCGGTGAAATGGAGAGCGCGCTGGCAGCATACCGCGCGGCGGTCTCGCTCGATCCGCAATGTGCCACATATCATCGTCGTTTGGGAGCGCTCCTGCGCAATTGCGGCGACAATGACGGCGCTGCGGCGGCGCTGCGCACGGCGCTCGAATTGCGCCCGGACAGCGCCGCGACCTATGGCGAACTGGCAGAACTTTTGTGGCGTACCGGTGACACCGATCAGGCGCTCGACGCCTATCGACGTGCGCACGCTCTCGCGCCGGAATCCCCCGATCACACGCGCGCGTTGGGTCTGGCATACCGCCGCCTTGGACGATCACGCGACGCCGAACGCCTCCTGCGCCAGGCGCTGACGTTGGCGCCTGAACGCGCCGATCTCCACTACGACTATGGCATCGCTGCTGAAGCCCTCGAACAGTGGGACACGGCGCTTGCAGCATATGAACAGGCAGCGATGCTCGATCCGCAATGCGCCGACTATGCGCGCGCCGCCGGTGCGCTTCTCCTGCGGCGCGGCGATCTGGCGCGGGCACGTTCATTGCTGGCGGTCGCCCTGCGGCGCGCGCGCCGTGATCCCGAAACGTTGTTTCAGGTGGGAATGCTCCATGCGGCTGCCGGCGCCTGGCATCTGGCGGCGCGTTCTTTCCAACGCGCGGCGCGCTTGAGTGGCAGCGCACAGCACGAAAGCGCACTTGGCAGGGCGTACCTGCACCTGAGTATGGCAGACGAAGCATGCGCCGCTTTTGAGCGCGCACTCCTTCTGCACCCCGACGACATCGAAACACTCGACGCCTACCAGACGGCGCTAGAGTCATGCGGTCGTCTCGAAGCGGCTTACTCCGTTGGGCGGCGTGTTGCGCGTCTGGCGCCAGGGAATGCGGCGATCCAGCAGCGCGTCGGCAGTCTGGCGTTGCGCCTGGGGCGCGTGAACGAGGCGCTCGAACTGCTCGACCGTGCAGTGGCGCTCGACTCGCGCCTGGTCGCGGCACATCTGGATCGAAGCCGGGCGCTCCTCGCGGCAGGACGGGCAGAGGCAGCACTGGCAGCCGCACAACAGGCGCATACCCTTGCTCCTGATCAGGCGCTTCCCCTGGCGCTGGCAGCCGAGGCGCTCATCACCCTTCGGCGTGATGACGAAGCGCGCCCATTGCTGGAACGAGCGCTGGCGCTCGATGCCACGCTGCTGTCTTCCTGTGTTGCGCTGCGCGACCTGCTGGCGCGTGCTGACGACTATGCTGCGGCTGTGAGCCTGGCACAGCGCGCTGTAGCGCTTGCACCCGCCGATATCTCCCATCACGTGCGGTTGGGCGAGTTGCTCCTGGAAACAGGCGACCTGACACAGGCGGAACAGGCGCTGCAATACGCACTTCAATATATCGCCAGCGTCGACGAAGAGCAGCGTAACCGGATGAGCGCTCGCATTTATGCACTAATCAGCCGCATTCGCGCCCGCATCGCCGATTGGGAACAGGCGGTTGCGTATGCGCGTGCAAGCGTCGATTGCGCTCCGGGCAACAGCGAGTATCGTGCATTGCTCGCCGATGCTCTGGAAGGCGCCGGCAACCTCGCAGCGGCAGTCGCAGAACTGGAAAGCGCCGCTGCTGCCGAACCCGACCGCATCGACTGGCAGCAGCGTCTAGGGCATTTCCTGTATCGCATCGGCAACTACTCAGGGGCGCTGAATGCACTGCGCCGCGCAGCTGCGGGGTCCGGCGCCGCCGAGGACTACTATGCGCTCGGCAGGTGTCTGTGTGCGCTCAGCGATCTTCCGGCTGCCGCCGAAGCGCTCGAACAGGCGTTGCGCCTGCGCCCCGACGCCGCATCCTGGCGCGTCGAACTGGCGCTGGTGCATCTGGAACGCGGCTGGCATGGCGAAGCCCTGGCGGAACTTAACCAGGCGGTTGCAACCGCCCCTGATCGGACAGAGGTGCGACGCGCCCGCGCTCGTGCGCTGATGGCAATTGGCCAACTCGACCACGCGCGCGCCGATCTTGTCGAGGCGTTGCGGCGTGAACCACGCGACGCCGAAAGTTATGCGTTACTCGCCGAAATCCTGCTCGATCTCGGTCATACCCTCCAGGCGCTCGATAGCGCCCGACGCGCTGCAACGCTGCAACCCGACAATCCGCAGTATCGGCGCATGCTGGCGCGCGCGCTGCGCGCCAGCGGTCGACGCGCAGAAGCCATCGAACACCTCAGCGGCGTTGTGAATGATACCAGCCCGCCGCAGTGGTGGGAAGAACTTGCCGATGATCACCTGGCGCTGGGTCATCTTCCTGCTGCGCGCATCGCACTCGAACACGCCGTTGCCGCTGCACCCGATCAGGCGACGACGCGCTTTCGCCTTGGCGACGTGCTGCTGCGGCTTGGCGAACCCGCCGCTGCGACAGAACAATTACGCATCGCCATTACCCGCCGGCCCGATTACGCTGCTGCACATGCTCGTCTTGCAGAAGCGTTGATTGCGAGTGCGATCGACAGCCCCGATCATCTTGCTGCTGCGGTCGAAGCAGCGCGCCTCGCCGTAGCGGTGGAGGGTCAATGCGCCGACCATTGGCGAGTGCTCGGCGCCGTGTTGCGCATGCAGGGGGTTCTGGAAGACGCTGTTCAGGCATTGCGCCGCGCCTGCGAACTCGATCCCGAATCGGCGTCTGCCGCATTCCTGCTTGGATTGACATTGCTTGAACAGAACAATCCGGCAGCCGCCATCGCACCACTCGCAGATGCGGTTGCGTTAGCGCCTGAGATCGCGTCGCACCACGGATGCCTGGGAATCGCCCACCGTCTGGCAGTCGCACCAATTGTCGAGCCTGACGACTTGCGCACAGCGCCGCCCAATCGGCGCGCAGCGCTGACGATCGCGCGGCGGTCGTTCCAGCAGGCGATCACCCTTGACCCGCGCTGCGCTCGCTGGTGGTACGAACTTGGACTGACGGAACAGCAGTCTGCCAATCATGCTCCCGCTGTCGAAGCATTCGCGCGCGCTATGGCGCTGGCGGATGATCACGCTGTCAGTATGACAACCGGTGTCTACCCTCCGCTGCAGGGCAGCGAACGGATCGCCATCCTGCGCAGCCGCGCACTGTCGCTCTATCTGGTCGGTCGCCTCGACGATGCGCGCGCCGATCTTGAATCGGTGATTGCTCACAATGCTGCGCTTCCGGCAGACCGGTATCTGCTGGGTCGGGTTCTTCTCGATTGTGGTCATGCCACAGCAGCACGCACGGAACTGACTAGTGCCACCGCCAGCGATCCACGGCACGCTCAGGCACACCTGTTTCTCGGACGCGCCTGCCTGGCATTGAATGAACCTCAGACGGCGATTGACGCCATCGAACAGGCTGCCGAACTGCGCCCCGATCATGCGCCAACCGCTGCCGCCCTCAGCCAGGCATACGCGGCAGCCGGTCGACGCGAACGTGCAATTGCCGCCGCACAACGCGCCGTCCGGCTCGACTCCTCGGCAGGCGAGCATCATCACCTGCTTGCCACACTCTATGCCGCCAGCGGACGCCTCCAGGAAGCGCGCGCTGCTCTGATCAATGCCCTGACCCTGCAACCCGACGTTGCCGCATGGCATGCGCAAATGGGAGACATCTGCCAGCGCATGGGGATGATCGACGCGGCGCGTAGCGCCTATGCGCGCGCCGTGCAACTGGCGCCCGACCATGCCGATTACCGGTATGCGCAGGCGCGCCTGTTGCGCCAGCAGGGACGCATCGACGAGGCGCGCCAGGTGTTTGAAAAAGCGTTGGAGCACGAACCGCAGCAGGGCGCCTGGCACTACGAACTGGCCGAACTCCTCCGCCAACAGCGCGACCCGGCAGCCATCGAACATTATGCCGCCGCCGTCCAACTCGCGCCCGACGAGCCGCGCCATTGGCTGGGGCTGGTCGAAGGACTGCTGGAGCGTCAGGAGCGCGACGCGGCGCAGGAAACCGTCGAGCGAGCGCTCCTGCGGTTTGGCGACCATGCTGCGCTGCACGCGGTTGCCGGTGCGCTTCAGGAGGAGCAGGGCGAAATCGAGCGGGCAGCGTGGCACTACGAGCAGGCGCTCACGCGCGACCCGCAGAACGCTACCTATTGCTGGCGGTTGGGACGCGCTCAATTCGAACTGGGCAACCCGGACGCCGCCCGTGAGTTGCTCGAACGGGCATTGGCGCTCGATCCCGGCTCGGCAGACGCGCATGCAACCATCGCGCGCCTCTTCGCATCCGAAAACGATAGCCGCGCTGCTCTTGTTCACAGCCAGCGCGCCGTAGAACTGCGCCCTGACGATCCCGCGCTTCAGATTCAACTGGCAGAGGTTCTTGCGCAGATGCGACGCTTTGATGAGGCGCGCCAGGCGCTCGAGCGCGCAGTGCAACGCGCGCCGTCCGATCCCGAACTACTGGCGCGCTACGGTGAGATGGCGCTGACGGTCGGGTTGTATCACGAAGCACTTGGCGCATTCGAGCGCGCCATTGCGCAGCGCCCCGACGAACCACGGTACCACTTCTTCGCCGGGCGCGCGCATCGCCGACTGAAACAGTACAGCCGAGCCATTGAGCGGTTCCGCCGCGCCGTCAAACTCCGTCCCGGCTACAGCGAGGCGGTGATTGAACTCAGCACCCTCGGACCGCTGGCGTTTGTGGCGCAACATTTGCGTGGCGAGAGTGATGCTGCATAGCGCCCATCTGGGTCATTTCTCAGTTGGACACATGGAGGAAAGGAGGCAGATCATGCTTCTCAAACCATACGAGGTTCCTTTTCCCAACCCCCATCCCCCTGACCCGGAACCCGATCCGCCGCCGGACTGGAACGCATGAAACGCTCTAGAAAGGAAACGTTTTGCCATGACGACTGCCAGGTCTTCATTGGAGACCATCGAATTACCGCACCTGGTGCGCGCCATTGAGCTGGCGCTACGCCTGGGCGATTCCGGCGCTGCCTGGCGCGCGGCGCACGCTCTCCGGCGCGTCTTTCCCGAAGCGATCGCCCCCCAGGTCTGGCTGGGGCAGGCGTTGCTCGACGCAGGAAACGCAGCCGTCGCAGTAGATTATTTCCGTCGCGCGCTGCGTCTGAACCCGCTCGATGCCAATGCCTGGGCTGGACTGGCGGGTGCGCTGGCGCGCACCGGAGAGGCAAAGGCGGCGACAGCGGCGCTGAACCGTGCGGTGCTGCACGATCCGCTCGGCAGTATCGCACTGACGCCGGGAATCGCCCCCGAACCATCTACCGCCGGTAAAGGCATTGAATACCTGCATCGTGGTCTTGCCGAACTGGCGGTTGCCGAACTGGCGACGGCGCTGGCGCGTTTCCCACGCCGCGACGATCTGCGGTTCTATTATATTGAAGCACTGCGGCGCAGCGGTGATCTGGCCGGCGCCCGCCATGCCTTGACGCACCTCACATCGCCGGATGCCGGGCGCCTCCCGGCGCTGCTCGCGCGGGCTGCGCTGCACGAGCACGATACAGCGGCAAAGCGGTATTGCGCCGCTTATGATCCCGACGGGCGCCTGACACGCCGCTTCTTCGCTCCCGAAGCGCCTCCCTGGATGCTGCCGCCGCCGCCGGTTGTGCGCTGGAGCGAAGAGTTCGATCCCGTGCGGCCGTATCTGGAACATCTCACGGCGTATCACGCCCTGCCTGCGACCGCCGGCAGTCACACCTGCGCAACACAGCCGCTGGCAGCGCCAAAACGTCTCCCGGAAACGAGCGACCCGCCGAGTCCGGCAACGGGAGCGGGGAAGGAACAGGATGCCGCGCTATCCGCGCGTGCTAGCGACGCCAGACAACCGGAGAGCACCGATCCAGAGGTCAAACACTTCCTCGCCATAGCAGAGCGAGTGCGTCAGCGCCTCATCGACGCCAGCGCAGCGCCCCGTCCGCTCGTGCCGTATGCCGATGGTCGAACGTTCACACAAGTGACGCTCTCATCACGGACAGCGTTGCAGCGGCGCTTCGGCGCAGATGGATGTGCAGCCCTGGATCAACGGTTGCAACAGTATGCGATGGCGTTGCAACAGCGCGGTGTGATGGCGCATATCTGCTACTACGATGACGCAGATACGCTCCGGCTCGACGACGGCATCGCGGCTGCGCCGGTCGCCGTCGAAGCGGGGGCGCTGCGCGACCTGTTGCGCACTCTTTCCGGCGCACTTTCTGAACGTGGACGTACCCTGGGAGCGGTGCTGATCATCGGCGGCGACGATATCGTCCCGTTCCATCGCCTGCCCAACCCGCTGCCCGACGATGACGTCGTCGTGCTCTCCGACAACCCATATGCTACCGATGACCCGGCATACGTGGCGCCACAACGCATGGTTGCACGCCTTCCCGACGGCAACGTCGGCGACCCGTCGCTGCTCTTTGCCCAGCTTGACCGGATGACGGCATACCACTACGGCAGTCGCCCGCAATTGAGACGATTGCAACGGTCATCCGGTCGCCGCCTGGCGCGCGACGCGCCGCCCCTCGATGTTTTGAGCGCCGGGTATTGCGCCGAAATCTGGAAGGATGCCTCGCGTGCGGTTCTCGACGCGCTCACAGCCGATGCGCCGCTCACGTCAAGCCCGCCGCACCTTGCCGAAAACCTCGACCTTCGCACACTGAGCGGCAGGCGATTGCTCTACTTCAATCTCCACGGCGCAGCCGGGCTTCCCAACCTCTACGGGCAACCCGATGCTGTCTGGCCCGGCGCAGCAACGCGCCTGCCGGTGGCGCTGCGTCCTGATCAGATTGACGATACCACGGCGGATGGCGCGCTGATCCTGAGCGAAGCGTGCTACGGCGCAGAACTCGCCGGGCGCACCGTTGACGCATCCATCCCGCTGCGCGCGCTGGCACACGGCGCGCTCGCATTCGTTGGAGCAACGGTTAACGCTTACGGCAGCCTGACCAACCCTCTGATCGGCGCCGACCTCCTGTTTCACGCCATGATGAAGCATCTGGCGCGTGGCGAGCCGATTGGTCGCGCGCTGCACCAGGCGCGAATAGAATTTGCGCAGGAGATGTACCGCCGCCAGGGGTTTCTCGATGATGTAGACATCAAGACGCTGATTGAATTCGTGTTGCTCGGCGATCCATGGGGAGCGCTCTATGATGCAAACATCGAACCGAAACCCTGGAACACCGACCGCACAATCGTGGCAGTGGAACGGATGCCCAAACCACGCGCGCGCGTGGTGCTCGACGAGGCGGAAGCGCCACGCGATGCGCTTCAGCGCGCTCGCGCCATCCTGCGACGAGTGCTGCCGCATGGCGCGGCGCTGCCGCTGCGCATCACCGCGCAACTCAACCCGCGCCGCCAGCGTAAGAGCGATCCCGAACGCGACCTGACCTTCAGCGCCCGCGACCATGTCCCAACCGTCGATGGACAATCCGTGGCGCACACGGCACACGTCACGATCAGTGGGCAGGCAGTGGTCAAAGTGGCGCTGACGCGGTAAGCTGCGGGCTCAAGCCCTCGCTCAGGATGTGGAATCTCCAGCGGGGCTTTCATGATCTCAGCCCGGGCTTCAGCCCGCAGCGTCTCTCCACCCCAGGCAGGGCGCTCCCGCCTGACGGTGAGCTCAAGCCCTCGCTCAGGATGTGGAATCTCCAGCGGGGCTTTCATGATCTCAGCCCGGGCTTCAGCCCGCAGCGTCTCTCCACCCCAGGCAGGGCGCTCCCGCCTGACGGTGAAAGACACATCCCGATCCCTGATCCATCCACATCCGTGCGCTATTCACGCATCAAACACCTCATCCACCCGCACGGCAAAGCCGTCGAGCAGGCGCGAACGCGCCGCAACGCCACGCCGGAAGACGCCATACGGCGCATACGCATCACCGGCGAGGGTCAGCACCGTGATCGTTTCATCGAGCGGATTGACGATCCAGTACTCCGGGATGCCCGCTTCGGCATAGTCGCGCGGCTTCTCCTCCAGATCGCGCGCCGGGTTGTCGGCGCTGACGATTTCCGCCACCAGGTCCGCGCCGCGCCAGTAGTCGTTCTGCCGACGCGGGTCATCGCTGCGCAGGAGGAGCAGCAGATCGGGTTCGCGGAACTTCCCTGGACGGATTTCGAGCCGCAGCGGCGCGTAGAACGCCACGCCGCCGCGCGGTCGCACGAACGCCAGGAAACTGAGCAGCAAAACCAGTGAGATAGCCTGGTGTTTCTCGGTCGGCATCGGCAATACCTCGATGACCCCATCGGTGTATTCGATCAGGCGGTTCGTATGCGCGGTCAGGGCAAGATACTGCGCAACGCTCCACGTTCCCTGAAGCGCCGTGAGGTCAATGTCCGTAATCTGGTTCGCAATTGCGATCCACATTGGTTGAACGGCTGCTGTTACGGTCATCGTCATTCCCTGCAGGCGACCACGGGGGCGTCGGGGCGATCCGTCACCGCGTTTCTTCCCGCGTCCCGATGCCTGTTTTCCCTTCATCACCCTTGCTCCCCTTCTCCCACAGCAAGCGAAAGGGGGGGTGGCGGATGTTGATGGTAGTGTAGCACAGGAATCGCTGATATGTGACCTTCGACGTATGTCTGGGGACGGCTGCTATAGAACCGGATGTAGCCTGCGGCTTCAGCCGCCAGGCGCCTGCGCGGGCGATTTTCCCCCTCATCCCCCCTTCTCCCACAAGGGGCGAAGGGGGCATTTTCGCGGCGGGTTTCGTGGTTACGCTCAAATAATGACCTTCCCCCCCTTCTCCCACAAGGAGCGAAGGGGGACCGTCGCCGGCAGCTCAAGCCGCCAGCGTCCGCCGCCGGACTATTCGCGCCCGAACCCGATCTCCGCCAGCGCCCGCGCCGCCGCATCCAACACCGCGCGGTCGTCGCCGGTCACACCCAATCCGATCAGCGCCTCTGCGACTGTTTGCACCAGCGGCGGCGGCGCGGGCGCGCGCTGCGCTGCGCTCTGATCTGCATCTCTGGCAAACGACAAGCGTTCACGGGGCGCCGCGCGACGAGGTGGTCGTCCTTCGACATCCCACAACGGCGCTGCGCGCAACGGTCGAATGTCGCCCCATCCGCAGTGACGCGCCAGAAACTCAACATATGCGCGTGCTGCGCCTTCGAGCGTATGGCAGTGCGCCACATACTTCCGCGCTGCCGCGCCCATTGCCGCAGCCACGTCGGGGCGTTCCGCCAGCAGGCGACAGTACCCCAGGATCAGGTCGCTCTCCGATCCGTCGGGGTCCACCTGCGCTGCCACCCCCGGCGGCAGTTCAGTGAATGAGCCGGTGGCGGTCACCAGCGTGGGGCGACCGGCGCCGAGCAGTCGCAGCAGGCTCGCCGATGTCTCGCCAGCGGTCGGATGGCGCAGGTTCAGGCAGATGTCGGCAGCCGCGACATAATCCTCGAATGTAGAACGCGACACATAGCCGGTGATCGTAACCGCTTCGGTCAACCCCAGGCGTTCGACGACACCCGGCGCATCATAGTTCGGCGAGATGCTGCCGACGAGCAGATAGCGCGCATCAGGATGAACAGCACGCAGGTCGCGCAGCGCGCGCAGCGCCGGTTCCAACCGCTTATAGGGATTGATGTGTCCGAACGACGCGAGGATCAGCGCATTCTGCGGCAAACCAAGGCGTTCACACGCTTCGTTGCGGGGAATGAGCATCGGCAGCGGCACACCCATTGGTACAAGCGCCGTCGCCAATCCTGGCTTGAGCGCCGTTACCCGATCCAGCACATATCGGCTGTGCGCCAGGATGCCGGTGGCGCGTTCGAGCACGTCTTCACAGAACGGAAAGTCAAAGGCGGCTTCAGGAAACCGCCCACGCAGCATCAGTTCCGCCACGCGCGCGCCTTCATCGCCATACCGGCGGCGCATCTCAGCACGGTAGCGATCAATCTGCCCGCGCACCGCCACCATCTCTTGCAGCATGAAGTGGTGCAGCACAAAGTCGTGCAGCACCACAACGCCAGGGGTGCGCTGCAATGCGCGCCATATCCCCAGGTGCGCCGGACTATTGCCCATATGGTAGATGATAGCATCGAACGGACGGCGACGATGGTCACGTTCGAGCCGACTCACCGGGCGGATCTCGAGGTGCTGCACCAGGCGCGGATGTGTCGGGCGCAACCCGTCCTCGATGTAAAGGGTAACCTCGGCATACATGCCGAGATACGGCAACAGCTCCTCACTGTAATCCGAAATGCCCGAAGGAGCGGGGTTGACCGGAGAAGCGTAGGCGAGACGTTTCATCACTAATCGAACGCCGCTTCCGCGCGCCCGGCGAACGCATCGCGCACCATGCGCACATAGCGCGGCATCAGCGGCGGCAGGCGGTCGGGTGGGTAATAGGCGAGCGACACAAACTCCGTATGGTCCGGTTGCAGCATGCCTCCGGTGACGCGGCAGGCGAAGAAGGCGCTGACGATCTGCGCCTGATCGCCGTTCGGGTAGGTCCACTCGAATTCGCGCCCGGTGTACAGCCCGATCAGGCGCTCGACCACGACGTGCAGTCCGGTCTCTTCGAGCACTTCGCGCACCAGGGTGCGCGCCGGCGTTTCGCCAAGTTGCACCACGCCGGACGGTGGCGCCCACAGCATCACATCGGAGCGCTGACCGAGCAGCACATGTCCCCGATCATTGCGAATGAATGCGCTCGCAGCAAGTTGCAGCAGGCGCTGGTGACCAACATAACTGCGCAGCCATGCCGTGTAATTAATCGTCATAGGCATCTTTGAATGAATTCTTCACCACGTAACGCTAACGGTCTGCAATTATACCACCGGCACAAATTGCCCATTTTGTGCTACAATCGCAGAGAGTGATTTGAGACCGACAGGCAGGAGGCGCATGTGGAAACCATCGTCTACATTGTGAAGTACACCTTTATCGCAGCGCTGGCGGTCGAAGCGGTGTTGATCGCACGCGCCATCATCAGCGTGGCGCTGGAGAAGGCGCGCGCAGCAAAGTCCGCCCCTGCGGAGTAATCGCCGGTGCGCTACGTCTTAATGCACATTTCCGACCTGCATGCCGGGCGCACATTTCATCCGCATGTCGCCGACCAACTCACCCGCGAAGCGCGCGATCTGCGCCCCGATCTGCTGATTATCTCCGGCGACCTGGTGCAACGCGCCGATTTTGTGGCTCAGTGGAAAGCGATCACTCAGTATCTTCAACAGTTGCCCGAGCCGCGCCTGATTGTGCCGGGCAATCACGATGTTCCGCTGTTTCACCTGGTGGAACGGTTCTTTCGCCCGCTTGATCGCTACCGGCGCTTTATCTCGACCGATCTCAACCCGGTGTTCGAGCGCCCTGGCATCGTGGTTGTCGGCGGCAACAGCGCCCATGGGTTGACCATCGACGGCGGGTATGTGTCGCCTGAGCAGCAGCGCACCATGGCGCAACTCTTCGTCCGCTACCCGGATGATGTCTGCAAGATTGCGGTGCTGCACCACGGCGTCGTGCGACCGCCAGGGTGCGAGAAGCGCAGCATTGTTCGCAACGCAACCGACGTGACGCGGATGCTCGAACAGAGCGGGGTGGATGTGCTGCTCTGCGGGCATCACCACGTGTCGTATGTCGGCGTCGCGGGCAGTGCGAAGCGCTTCGTCGTCTGCCAGAGCGGCACCAGCACATCGCGGCGCGTTCGGGCAGGAGAACGCGGCAGAAATGCGTACAGTGTTCTGACCATTGAGGACGCGACTATTCATATCAGTCAGCGCCGGTATGTCGAAATGAGTGGGCGGTTCGAACCGCTTGGAGAGTATGCGTTTCAACGCCGCGGCATCTGGTTGCCGCTCCACCGACGCGACACGCCACAGACGTTATGACACAGGAACAAACGTCCCAGCAGCAAAAAGTCGATACCGGTCCGCTGCCGCCGTTGCCGCCGTTGCCGGAACCGCCGCCATCGCCACGCCAGGCATCGCGCCGGACGATGCTCGTCGCCGGCATTGCTGTCCTGGCAGTTGCAGGAATTGCACTCTGGTGGTTCACCCGCCCTTCCGATCCAATGAGCGATCCGCGACCGGTGCAGACGGTGCAGAACTTCGTCGCTGCCACTGAAGCGCGCGATGTGTCACGAATGCTCTCTTATGTTGAACCGACCGATCTCAAACGGCAGATCAGTCCGGAACTGCGCTCATACATGGAATATATCACCGACCTGCAATTCAAGAATGAGACGTACACGCTGGTCGATAACAACGGCTCGATTGCGCGCGTCCGCCTGACCGGCACGGTGCGCTACACCGTCGATTACGGCTCGGTCTACTCGGGTGAACGTTCATTCGATACGATCTTCGAACTGGTGCTGCTGGAAGGTACATGGTACCTGCGCAGTCTGCAATTGCCGGAACTGGAACAGCAACAATAGAAGATGATGTCGCTGCGCATCCTGCTCGCTCTGGCGATCGCACTGTTTGCATCCGCTTCATCGCCAACTGACCCTCGCTTCGACGAACAGTGGGCGCTGTACAAGGTTGGCGCGACGTGCGCTTGGGAGCGCACCAGAGGCAGCGCCGACGTGATTGTGGCAGTGGTTGACAGCGGCGTCGATCCGACCCACCCCGACCTGGCAGCGCGCCTGCGCTCCGATGGGTACGATTTTGTCGATAACGACGCAGACCCGCGTGACGAAAATGGTCACGGAACCCACGTCGCCGGGATTATCGCCGCGATTCTCGACAACAACGAAGGGATCGCAGGGCTGGCGCCCGAGGTGACTATCCTGCCGGTGCGGGTGATGAATGCGCGTGGCAAAGGTTCCGACCGGGCGATTGCTCGTGGGATTCGCTTCGCCGCCGACCGAGGGGCGAAGGTGATCAATCTCAGCCTCGGCGCGACCCTCACCCTCAACGCCGATGAACCGTCGGCGCTGGTGAACGACGCGATTATCTATGCGCAGCAGCAGGGGGCGCTGGTGGTCGTCGCCGCCGGCAACGACGCGGTGCCGCTGCCCAATGCGATTGCTGTCGATAATCCCGATGTGCTCGTGGTGGCGGCGACCGATCAGCGCGACCACAAGGCGCCCTTTTCGAACTCTGGTCCATGGATCGCTGTCAGCGCGCCGGGGGTCAATATCCTCTCCACAATGCCGACTTACGAGGTGTTTCTGACCAGCGACCAGGTGCCGCGTGATGAGCGCTTCCGCCGCGATTACGACTATATGAGCGGCACGTCGCAGGCGACGCCGTATGTGGCAGCGCTGGCGGCGCTGCTCTTTTCGGCGAATCCCGATTGGAGCGCGGCGCAGGTCGCAGAGACCATCCGCACCAATGCGACGGATATTCGTGACCTGAACCCTCGCTTCGAGTTGGGAACGGGGCGGATTGACGCCTGCAAGTCGTTCGGCGGACCTCCTGCCGAGCAGGCGCCGCAACCGGCGCCTCGTCCGTCGGCGCCGCGCAGCGAGTCGTTACTGGGCTTGCTGGCGCTGTGCGTCTGTGGCATCGTCCTGGCGCTCGCGTTTGCAGCAATTGCGCTTATAGGCGCGGGACGGCGGCGCTCGCCGCGCCCCGCGCCAGCGCCCGTTCCTGTGCCGGTGTATGCGCCCCCCACGCCTTCGTCACCGCCACAACCGTATCAAGCCACTCCACCGGTTTCCACGGCTCAGTCGGCGCCAACCGGCGCTTGGGGGACGCTGGCGGTCATTGCGGGAGCGGCGCAGCCGCGCACCTACGCGCTCAGCGGCGCTGAACTGGTCATCGGCCGCAGTGAGGAGTGCCAGATTGTGCTGATCGGCGATGGCAGCGTCTCTCGTCGCCATGCCATTATTCGCAACAATGGACGCCAGGTGACGGTAGAAGATGCGGGCAGCAGCCATGGAACCTATCTCAACGGCGCGCGTATCATCCAGCCAACGCCGGTGCGTCGCGGTGATGTACTCCAGGTTGGGCAGACGCAATTGCGGTTTGGATGAGATAATACTAATTACGATTGAAGATGCCGCATGCGTGTCATTCCGAGCGCAGCGACTTGGCATTCCGAGCGCAGCGACTGGGCATTCCGAGCGCAGCGACTGGGCATTCCGAGCGCAGCGACTGGGCATTCCGAGCGCAGCGACTGGGCATTCCGAGCGCAGCGACTGGGCATTCCGAGCGCAGCGACTGGGCATTCCGAGCGCAGCGACTGGGCATTCCGAGCGCAGCGACTGGGCATTCCGAGCGCAGCGACTGGGCATTCCGAGCGCAGCGACTGGGCATTCCGAGCGCAGCGAGGAATCTAAGCGGGTCGCGCCAGACCCCGCGCGCTGCTCGGAGTGACCATACCGGATGGTCACAGGTCATTGGTATAACTCCATATCGTTTTCGGTCGGTCCAACCGGTTTGACCGGTGTGTTTAAGCCGGTCTGGAAGGATATGGATCAGGCGTAACACGCACCACCCGAGAATCTGTCAACTGCTCGTCGCCCATGGGGGCGGGCGGGGAGTGGCAGGAACCACGGGGCTGTGCCTGCTACTCCTCACTGCCGATCCCGACCGGTGGACGTGAACACCCGTGCCAGGCGCGCAACACGTCGCCGACGCGGGGGCGGTTACGGGCATGCATCCACACCAGGGCGAGGGCGCGGCAGCGCCCTTCGTGCGATCAGCCCGACGGTTCAGCGCCGGGCGGCGTTGCATTGTACTATTGGCTGCGGTCGGATTACTTTTCATCCTCTCGTTCCGCTTCGCCACCGAACGTCGCCAGCAGTCCATTGATCAGTTGCTGCCGTTCGACGGGCGAAAGATTGGCTTCGGGATGGAGCGGCAGGTAGAACCAGGGCGGCATTTCGCCGTTTTGTACCAGTTTTGCTGCATCATCTCCTTCGTTGTCCGGTCGTCCCCATTCGGAAACGTTGAACTCTGCACGACCTTTCATGACATCACGGGTGATCAGCCACGACGCGGGAGCGATATTGCTGTACCAGGGCCACGTCGTCTCATTGCTGTGACAATCGGCGCAGGCACGGAAGAACAGCGCGCGTGTCTGTGGATTGTCCCACGACGGTTCGGCGATCACCGGCGGATTGGTATGGTCACGCCCGTAGGGAATGAATTGGATGAGCAGCACGAGACCCATCATGCCTGCCAGCACACCGGCAGCAATTCGTCGCGCGTCGAGTGACGTTGTTCGCTGTTGAATGGATGTCGTCATGGAAGTGCTCCTTTTCTGTCAGGTCAGGGGGGCAACCATCCCCCGATGACGTTGCAACCTTCTAATCTTCATACGGGTGGCGGGGAGCGGCACTCTGCCAGGGCGCGCCACCCCCGTTGCCGGGGGTACCGGCGGCGCTCTGCCGGGGCGCACCCCCCCCGCTGCCGGGGCGCGCCAGCGGCGTGCCTCTCCTTCTATCTGGAACGCGCGACGAGCACCCGATAAATGGTCAGGAACAGGACGCTGCCGCCGCTCGTCCAGTAGATCGCGCGCGCCAGGTCGCTCTGGCTGTCGCTGCCGCTCCAGATACCGTGCAGCAGCGCCAGCCCGAAAATGGCGAAACTGAGGAAGTGTATCAATCGCCACACCTTCCGTCCGATCCGGTCCTTGATGTAGAAACTCAAACCCACAATCGTCAAACCGTAGAATCCTAGCTGCCCAAGACCCACCCACAACGGCTCATATCCACTGTATTGAAATGGCACAAGCACCTGAATGAGCGTCGCCTGAATGTAGCGGTCGCCAAGCAGAATCAGGGCATGAAACAGGGCAAATGCCAGACCGAGCAGGCTGGCGTGCTGATGCAGATCGAATGCGGTCGGTCCACCGGGCCAGACGCGCGCCAGTTTGTTCGTCATCAGCAACCCAAAGACCATTGAAAGCCATAGAAGGATGTATGCAACAAATGCGCTACTGCGTGAGAGATACCAGTACGCTTTGGGTTCTGCGCCGAGCAGCGATGCGCTCAAGCCGGGCAACCAGGCGGGTAGCGCAACAATTGCCGCAAATGCGCCAAGAATCACTGCGAGCACAATACCAAGAAAGGTCTGAAACGCCATAGCCGGCGGCATGTCGGCAAATGCGTCGAGTTCGGGTGCGCGCTGCGGTCGTGACGATGCGTTTCGGTTGATGGAAGGCGTTTCCCCAACCACACTGCCGGCCCTCACGCTGCGTGGCGGTACCCCAGCAGACGCGCCTTCGACACTATTGGACGGTTGCGCCGCCCCACCACGTTTTGCGGCATTGGCTGCGCGGATGGCGGCCAGCCGCGCGGCTTTCTCATCACTCATAGACCACCTCCATATCTTCTGGCTCATGCCAGCGGAACTGTTCAAATGTCGCGGTGTGCAAGACTTCTTGCGCATCGGTTACAATCAGACTGGCAAGCCACGGGCGGGCGGATAGCCACTCCATGCCTGCTACGCTTCCCAAAATGACGACCACTTTCGCAGCAACTTCTGCTTCGAACAGAGACGGCGCGATGACCGTCACTGCCAGCACGTCGGTCTCAGCCGGCGCGCCGGTGCGCGGATCGATAATGTGATGCCGTTCGACGCTTCCCTGCCGCCAGCGCCGCACATCACGTCCTGATGTCGCAACGCCGCCGTCCGTTAGCAGCACGACATCAAGCGGCACATCCGGTTGAAACGGATTGGCGATGCCGATAGCCCATGGCTCTCCACCGGCGCGCGCGCCTCGCACCGCAATATCGCCGCCAGCATCGACGAGCGCCGGTCCGTGCGCCGCCAACCGCTGCGCTGCTCGGGTTGCCGCCCACCCTTTGGCGACGCCGTTCAGATCGAGGCGCATTCCCGGCGGCAATGCCACTGTGCGTCGCTGTGGGTCGAGCCGGATGGCGCGCCAGTCGCCGGACGCCGGGAGGCTCGCCGATGATTGTGCCGGAGCGCCAGCGGCGATCTGCGCAAAATCCCGGTCGTAGCCAGTCGCCTCTAGCGCCGTCAACACGGTCGGCGTCACCAGACCATCGCTGAGACGCGCTGCCACAAGTGCGTCGTTCAGCACTTCCCACAGCGTGCGGCTGGCGCGCACCCATCCCTCGCCAGCCCGCGTGTTGAGCGCCGAGAGTTCACTGTCGCTGCGGAAGCGGCTCAGGATGCGCTCCCATTCAGCGAACCAGCGCGGGACCGCGCGCAGCGTCCTCGTCGCCGCATCGTCGTTGCCGTCGAGAAAAGCGTGCATCTGGCATCCCATGGACTGAAAGGCAATCGATGGCACGGCGACCTCCTTTATCGCGATGACCGCGTGACAACGACCGGCGCCGGTCGCTGCGCCTGAACCGGCGGATTGACCCTCAACGGCGCGGACACCTCGCGCAGTACCGGAGGATTGGCAACAACGACCGGTGCAGGCGCTGCCGGAGCAACTGGCTGAGCAGACCCTGCTGCCGGAGCAACCGGCTGGATGTCTGCCGACTCCGGCGGCTGCGCAACCGCAATCAGCGGTGGCAGCGTCGGGATAACCGGCGGCTCACTCAACCAGGCAGGAGGCGGCGCGACGACCGCCGGCGCCTGGCTGAACGATTCGGTTGCTGTCGCCGCAGGCGGGTTCTGGATCGCCAGCAGTGCCCATCCTGTCAGCGTGGCGGCTATCGATGCCGTGCTGATGATCAGTTTGAATGTTTGTGACGGTATGCGTGTTCTAGTCATGGTTCCTTCTCTCTGGCAAGGGGCAGCCGTCTTCGCCACTAAGATGCATTCTGATGAATGGGGGCTTCCCTTGTCTTTTTCACTGCGCGCCGCATGACGGCAAGCGCCGGTTATCTCACGCGCCTGTCACTCTGCGCGCAGCGAAGGGTCTCGCCACAGATGGGGCGAGGCGATTCGCTCGCTACGACCCTGCCCTCCCGGTTACTTAAATCGGCGCTCAGTCGTCATCACTGCGCTTCTCATCATCGTCGCGCTTCTCCTCTTCCTTCGCCTTATCCAGTCGCGCATAGACGACTGCGCCATCCGATGCGGCGACATACACTTCTGCGCCATCGGTGAACTTCACCTCGTACACGTCAATGCCGCGCTCACGTTCAAATTCAACTTTGCGGATCTGACCGCCGCCGCGGTAAGCAAGTGCGATTTGAGCGGCCTGTTCGGCATTCACGGGTTGCGACGCAACGGGCTGTGCCAGCGTATTGGCGAGCACTGTGCCACTCTGAGCATCGACATAGACGGCGCCGGCATCAAACACGATTTCATAGGCTGGCGCGCCCTGATAGAGCACCAGTTCTGCCGGCTTGACCAGATAAGCGCCCTGCGCCAGGTTCTGGGCAATTGCCTGCGCCTGCTCCGCCGAGACGGGGTACGTCGGCGCGCTCTGTTGCGCTGCCGCCTGTTGTGCTGCCGCCTGTTGTGCTGCCGCCTGTTGTGCTGCCGCCTGTTGTGCTGCCGCCTGTTGTGCTGCCGCCTGTTGCTCAATCCGCCGATTTGCCTCTTCCAGCCGCTGATTCGCCTCGGTAATTCGCTGATTCGCCTCGTTCAGCGCTTGCCGGTACGCCGCCTCGCGCTCACGGATCAATGCCTCGACCGTGGGATCGAGCGCGACGGGTGCATCAGTCGGCGCTTGGGTCGGCGCCACAATAACATCGGTCGCCGACGGCACGGCGGTCTGCGTCACCCGCCCGACCAGCGCACCAATTATAACCAGCACGAATGCGGTCAAAGCTGCTGCGACTCCCAAAAGTGTTCTCTGATTCATACCTTGTCCTCCCAATGTTCTGTTCCGTCTGGACAGCATCATGTGCGTGTCTGATGGTGTTATACCGTTACTCGATTGGAAGAATCTTGGAACACCCGGCGATTTTTCCAATCTTTTTCCAATCTTTCTGCGTTATGCTGAACACAATCGAAACGAGGTGACGGAATGAAAATCTTATTGATAGAAGATGATCAACGGCTGGCGCGGCTGATTGCGCGGGTGTTGCGCGACGAACATCATCAGGTCGATGTCGTCCACGACGGCGACGCAGGGCAGGAGCATGCGTTGCGCGGCATCTACGAAGTGGCGATCATCGACTGGATGCTACCAGGGCGCGATGGTCCATCGATCTGTCGCGCAGTGCGCGCGGCGCGGCTGCCGACCGCGCTGCTGCTCCTGACGGCGCGCGGTCAGATTGAAGACAAAATGGTTGGCTTCGACAGCGGCGCCGACGATTACCTGGTGAAGCCGTTCGCATTTGAAGAATTACTGGCGCGGGTGCGGGCGCTGGGGCGACGCTTCACCCTGCAACCAGACGACCGCGACGAACTGCGCGTTGGCGATCTGGTGCTCGACCTGCGGCATCACACGGCGCGGCGCGGCGCGCGCCCACTCGATCTTACGCCGACAGAGTGGAACCTGCTCGAATACCTGATGCGCAACGCCGGACAGGCGCTATCGCGTCAGCAGATTCTTGATTATGTCTGGTCCTATGAGCACGACGTTCAACCGCAGATGGTCGACGTCTACATCGCCTATCTGCGGCGCAAACTGAACGCCCCCGGCGAACGCGACCCGATTGTGACGGTGCGCGGCGTTGGGTACCGATTGGAGGAAAGCCGTGTTTAGCGGGTTGCGCTTGCGACTCTCGCTGGTATATGCGCTTGCGGCGCTGATCCTCGTCGTGCTGATCGGCGGCGGCGCGTACCTGGTGGTGGCGCGCTATTTCTCGAACGTCACCGACCTGGCGCTGCGCCACAAAATGGCGCACGAGTTTCATGCGCTTGGCGCGCCGCTGCCTCCTGATCTGGCAAACGCCGACCGCGACTGGTCGGTGATTCGCAGAGAGATTGCGCCGCTTCCCTTTGTTCAGTCCAACCCGCAGGTCGAGCGGCGCGAAGAGGAAGAGAAAATCAGACCAGGCGACGACGAACGCGGGGATGCAGAACTCCCGCGCGCCCTGACAACGCCGGTCGATGCGGCGGAACTGGCGGCGATCGTTGTCCTGCCTTTGGATTCATCGGGACGATTGCTCTTCAACCCAAACAATCTCGACCTGCCGCTGGAACCCGACCAGGTTGCGTTTCAGGCGGCGCTGGCGAGAGGCAGCGATCTGCGCACGATCACAATGAATGACGGACGGCGGGCGCGCCTGCTGACCTATCGCCTTACCCGCGCCGACGGACCGGCAGCGTTGCAACTGGCGCGTGAACTGAGCGATCAGGAGCAGGTGTTAAGCCAGTTGATGCTGGGGTTGATCGGTCTGGGAGCATTCAGTATGGCGCTGGTCGGCGCGGCAAGTTGGTGGCTGGCGGGGCGCGCATTGCGTCCGGCACAGGAAGCGTGGGAGCGGCAGCAGCGCTTCATTGCCAGCGCCAGTCATGAATTGCGCGCGCCGCTCACCCTCATTCGCGCCAGCGCCGAGGTTGCGTTGCGCGACACTCCCTCAGATACAGCAGATCAGTACGAACTGCTGGGCGATATTCTGGCAGAAAGTGACCATATGCGCCGCCTGGTCGATGACCTGCTGACCCTTACCCGCCTCGACAGTGGGCAACTCAAACTGGTGATAGAGCCGGTTAATCTGGCAGATCTGCTGAGCAGGGTACACCGCCAGGTCGCGCGCCTGGGAGAACAACGGGGTATCACCATCGAACTCACGACTGTCGGCGGAGTCGTTCAGGCAGACGCCGAGCGTCTGCAACAGGTTCTGTTGATTGCGCTCGACAACGCGCTGCGCCACACCCCCTCCGGCGGAACGATCACCCTCGCTGCGGCGCCGACAGGACGCATGGTTCAGATCACCGTCACCGACACCGGTAGTGGCATCGCGCCGGAACACCTGCCGCACATCTTCGAACGGTTCTATCGGGCGGATCCGGCGCGCGGGCGGGAGAACGGCAACGCCGGGCTGGGTCTTTCCATCGCCAAAGGACTGGTCGAGGCAATGCACGGGCGCATCACGGTGACGAGCGCCCTCGGCGCCGGCACAACCGTGTCAGTTGCGCTGCCGCAAGGTGAGACGACCGTCGCTGCCAATGACCTGTGACCATCCGGCATGGTCACTGTAATGGTTCGTGCACTGGCGCTTCAGCAGAGACCGTCGCTGCCAATGACCTGTGACCATCCGGCATGGTCACCCCGAGCAGCGCGAGGGGTCGTGCGCGACCCGCTTCGATTCCTCGCTGCGCTCGGAATGACCCGTCGCTGCGCTCGGAATGACACGCATGCGGCATCTTCAATCGTCATTGGTAGCGTCCCAATTTGAGCACCCGCAGCAACCGGAAGAGCCGCAACGCACGCAGAAAACGCAGGTCAATCGCAAAAAACCACAGATAGAAGGGCAGAAACGCGAGGGGATCGATAATGACCATCGGCGTAAGCGCGTACTTCACTCGCCCCAGCACCGGGTGGGCATAGCGCGCATCCGCTGTGCACGCCCACAACTTGACGATATACTTGACAGTGAAGGCGGCGACCGAGAAGACCTCGAACGCAGAGAAGAACCCTGCGAAGCGTCCACCAATCTCCTCGACGCTTGCGATGACGACTGCCAGGACATTCAGAAGAATGAGCGCCATCATGCCCGTGTCATACCAGTCGAGCACGGGCGAATGGCTGTCCGAGTCGTAAGAAACCTCGACCAGTTCCCAGATGCGTGATTGTGCGCGGTTCATTAGCGTGGAATGAAATCAGTCTCCGGTCCCAGACTGCGCACAAACGCAGCGATCAGGCGCGCGGCATGTTCAACGTCGCTCAGCGCGATCATTTCGTTGGGTGAGTGCATGTAGCGGTTCGGGATCGACACAACGCCGGTAGCGACACCGCCACGCGCGATGTGAATGGCATCGGCGTCGGTGCCGGTGTAGCGCGGGTTGATCTGCACGCTGTACGGAATGCCCTCGCGCTCGGCGACCGCCACGAGCATATCGTACACCACCGGGCTGTTGGCAGAACCGCGCGACAGCACCGGTCCGCCACCCAACCGCACGTTGCCATACTGCTTCCGATCCGCATTGGGGTGATCGGTGGCAAACGTCACATCCACCGCAATCGCCACCTGCGGTTCGAAACTGAACGCTGCGGTGCGCGCTCCCGCAAAGGTGATCTCCTCTTGCGATGTCGCCACTGCTGCCACCGTCGCGCGCGGGCGGTCGCGCGCCAGCAGGCGCAGCGCTTCCAGCACGGTGAACGCGCCAATCCGGTCGTCGATGCTGCGTGAGACAACCTTTCCACCCGGCAGATCGTAGATCGGCGCATCGATCACTCCAGCAGCGCCGACACGCACGAGCGCCTCGGCTTCTGCCCGGTTCGCCGCACCAATATCGATCCAGAGGTCTTCAATCTTGCTGGCTTTTTCCCGTTCCTCGGATTTCATCTGGTGGATGGGTTTCTTCCCGATCACGCCGATTACATCGCCGGCGCGCCCCAGCAACCGCACCCGCTGCCCGACGAGCACCTGCGGGTCCCACCCGCCAATCGGCGAAAACCAGAGGAAGCCATCGTCGTCGATATAACTGACCATCACCCCAATCTCGTCGATATGTCCGGCGAGCAGCACGCGCGGCGCGCCCCCTTCGAGCACAGCATACGAACTCCCGCGCACATCGGCATAGACCCGGTCAGCAAAGGTTTCGGCTTCGCGTCGCCAGACGCGCCCGGCGGCGACTTCTTCACCGGAAGGACCAGGAGTGGCGAGCAGTTGCTTCAAAAAGGCAAGCGAATGGTTGTTCATTATCGTTCCTTATTTCCTCAAAACGCACGCGCTAAACGTGTATCGTTCGTTTTGGACATCCTGATGCCCAAAATGCCGCTTCGCTCCACTCGGCGCACTCTCTCCACCCCGATGGCAGGGAAAGCAGAGGTAAAGATCAGGATGAAACAATCCCTCTGCCCCTGAAAAACGCGACACTTGAAGAGATTGTCCGCGCCCGCTGTCGCCGGATGGGTATAGCCTGGCATGTGCGTCATTGTACCGCAGATATACCGTCTTTGGAGCAGAATCTGTTCTCATCGAGCGGCCACCGTGAATGAGACATCAGGATCGCGCCGGTAAAGCGGAACGCTGACGCAGCGTGCCGCGATCGGAAAAAGCCGGTCTCATCTTCGAGGGTTGGCTGCGAGGCAGTATCACCAGCGATGCGACAACCAACATCATCCATCACCACATGGAAAGGTCCGGTTATAATAGAAGCGCACTGTGTTAGCGGGTCAGCATACACGACTGAGTCAGTGCAACACCTCGAGCGTGCTGATGGGTGCGCGAACCTGGCAAACGAGGAGACGACAATCTGTGCGCCTGAAAAATCTGATCACTGCTGTCGATCTGCATGCCTGCGGCGAACCTGGAAGGGTTATCATCGGCGGAGTGCTGGACGTACCAGGACGAACCATGTTTGAGAAGATGAAATTCTTCGAAGAGCACCTCGATGATATCCGTCTGCGTCTATTGCGCGAGCCTCGCGGATATCCGGCTCTATGCGCAAATGTCATCCTGCCGCCTGCACACCCCGATGCTCAGGCAGGCTTTATCATTATGGAGCAGGCGGAATATCCCCCCATGTCAGGAACGAATACCATCTGCGTCGCTACCACACTGCTGGAAACGGGCATGTTGCCAATGACTGAGCCGGTCACAGAGTTTATTCTGGAAGCTCCTGCCGGTTTGATCGGCGTCAAAGCAGAATGTCGTGATGGAAAAGTGACGCGAGTGACATTTCGTAACGTGCCAGCGTTCGCCGTTCATCTCGACGTGAGCATCGAGGTTCCGCGCGTAGGAACCGTCAAGGTTGATGTCGCGTGGGGCGGCATGTTCTACGTGATCGCGGATGCTTCCCAATTCGGCTTACGCCTGACTCCCGATGAAGGACGGGACATCACCCGCATCAGCGAAATGATCAGGGCTGCGACCCGTGAACAATATCCGGTCGTTCATCCAGACAACCCGGCAATCGTAGGACCAACCATCTCACAGATTTCTGGTCCGCCTTCCCACCCACAGGCTCACTACAAAAACGTGGTCACGCTTTCCACAGGCACCTTTGACTGGAACAACCCTTCCACCTGGACTGGCGTCATCGACCGTTCTCCCTGCGGCACCGGCACATCGGCCAAAATGGCGACCCTCTACGCGCGCGGACGGTTAGGGCTGCACACCGATTTTCACCACGAAGGCATTCTTGGCACGCTGTTTACCGGACGATTGATCGAGGAGACGCAGGTAGGACCATACAAAGCTGTCGTGTCCACCATCAGCGGCGCCGCCTGGATCACCGCCATCAGCCAGTTTGTCTTGGACCCATCTGACCCCTATCCCAATGGATTTACGGTCGGTGACATCTGGTAACAGTTGATATTGGGACGCACTGTTTACCGGACGACCGGAAGAGACGCACATGGAACCGTACCACGGCAGCGTCCACCTTCATCGCGAAAGAAACTTTGACGCCTGCCGCCAGAGACAACCATCACCTGATCGCATGGGGTAGCGGCCGCTCCACCGACAGTTCCGCCCGCTGCCGGTCGAGCGCCTGGCGCGCCTGATCCAGGCGACGCGCAGCTTCTGCCATGGTGAGCGCCGCGCGGTTGGCGTCTTCGGCGCGGAAGCCGCTGTAGAACGCCAGCATGTGGTCGAGCGCCGTCAGTTCCAGTTCCAGCCCTTGCAGATAGAGCACATGGGCCTCGGCGAGCGTTTGAGGCGGTTCGAGCGCCGCGATCACGGCATATGCCTGCTCGATCTCATCCCGCAGTCGCTGCGCCGATGTCGCGTGGACGATCGACGATCCGCCAGGGCGGCTCGTGGCGTTGCGGTACGACTCGATGGCGCCGCGCAATCGGGCGCGCGGCTCTTCAAGGCGGCTGAGGTACGCCAGCGTCGCCGCCTCGCGCTCCGCAGCCAGTTCCGGCTCAAGGATCGCCGGCACAACGAGAACTCGAGCGGCAGCATCGTCCACCGATTGCGCCTGCGTCTCGGCAGCGCTCACTCGCCGCGCCAACTCTGCGGCAACGAGCGCCTCGTTCCGTTCGACGGCAGTACGAAGCGCATAATTGAGCGCCAGTGTAAGCAAGAGCAGCAGGACCGGCATTATCCAGAGCAGCGCGCGCGCCCGCCCCATCTCCTGGCGCGAATGACGCCAACCGACCCACCAGGACTCAGCATGATCGGATGACGGCGACGATCGCGGAGCCAGACGACGGAATGCGCTCGCTATGCGAGACCGCCACGAAATCGGCGTTTCCTGCACCACACCATCAGTCGGGGAGTCGGTTGGCGCCGCCGGCGCCACGCGTGCAAACGAAGCCGTGATCGCCGTATCGTCATCACGCAGCAACTGGCGGCTGTTCAGCCATTCCAGCCCGCGCCGGGCGCGCTCGTTGTGCGGATTAATCGCCAGCGCCGAGCGCAGGCAGAACGCGATGTCCTTTGGATCATCGAGCACGCCGGATAGCCACAACCACCCCATTTCGTGCTGCGGGTCGAGCTGCACGACGCGCGACAACAACACCGCCGCCAACCGTCGCTGACCGCCGCGCGCCGCCGCCACTCCGCGCACAAAGAGTTGCGCCGCCTCGCGCTCATTCGCTTTGATCTCCGACTTGATCATCAATGCTCCGGCAAAAGGCGACTCAACACCCGCTGCGACTCATACGGGTCCTGGAGCAGGCGCGCGCGAATGATCTCCCAGTTGCGCGGGTCTTCGCCGCCGAGCCGCCAGATCGCAATCCCCGCCAGATCGAGTTCCTGCACCAGGCGCAGTTTTGCGTCGAGACCGCTGCTCGTAGCGAACCAGACCTCACGCCGTCCTTCGGTGCGCGAACTGTAGGTGATCCAGTTTTCCTGCACCAGACCATTCTGATTGCTCTCCATGAGATTGACCGACAGGCGGTAGGTTTGAATGATCTCATTAATCATCGCCCACGTCTGCCCGCGCGCATTGCCGCTGCCGTCACGGGACCAGTTGTAGCCGTAGAACGGCACGCCGATCACCACCTTCGCCGGATCAACGACCGTCACCGCGTAGCGCGCCACCCGTTCGACCCAATAGACCGGCGCCACCGGACCAGGACCGCCGCCGCGCCAGTGGTAATCGTAGGTCATAATGCGCAACCGGTCAACCACCTGACCGATCACAGCCCAATCCTGAAAACCTCCCAGTCCGCAATAATCACAATCTTTCGCATGAACAGCGACCGTCAGCAGTTTGCCATGCGCATGCAGCGCATCCGCCAGTTCCAGAATAAAGGCGCTATAGTCATCGCGCAGACTGCTGCTGAGAAACTCATAGTCGATATCGATCCCGTCGTAGCCATAGGTCAACACCTCATCGACGATCTGCTGCACGTGGTACGACCGCAGGCGCGGATTGCGCAGAATGCCCGGCACCGGGTCTTCGCCGGTAACGACGTTGTGGACGGTTGGAATGACGAGGACGTTTTTGCCATGCGCCAGTTCGAGCAGCGTGCGGTCGCGCGCCTCGCGCCCAAACCGCAGCTCGCCGCCAGGCGACGGCGAGTACCAGAACGGGCTGATCTCATCGAGAATATCGGCATTCGCCTCAAACGACTCACGATTTTCGGAGCCGAACGAGTTGGGGAGCCAGGCAGCAATATAACGTCCGGTCTTCGGATGAAACCAGCCATCTTCTGCGTCAAGTTCCGGCGTCATGAGGGGAACGACAGTTGCCTGCACCGGCGGCATCGATGTGGGCGCCGCTACCCGCGTTGCCGCGACGGGCGTCACCACTGCGACGGTCGTTGGCGTCGGAAAGATCGGCGGCTCAGTGGCGCGCCGGGCAAGACTCACCGTATCGACGACCAGCAATGCCCAGACGATCAGCGCCACAGCATAGAGCGATGCAGCCAGCGGTGACGAAAAAACGTGTCGCATGAGAGAATACGAGCAAAAGGCGCTCGCTCAGTAAGCGTCCAGTTCATGGAGTCGCTCATCGCTGATGCCGAAAAAGTGAGCAATTTCGTGCAGCACGGTGCGCCGCACTTCTTCGCGCAGCGCATCACGGGAAGGGAAATCGCGCACCAATGGCGCCTGAAAGATCGTAATGACATCGGGCAAAAGCGGTTCGCCTCCGGCCCGCTCGGTGAGCGGCACACCCTCATACAGACCATAGATCGTCTGCCAGGGGCGCAAGCCAAGCGCACGCCGCTGTTCACGGGTAGGGCGCATTTCGATGCGCACCTCGACATTGTGCAGATAGCCGGCAAACTCTGGCGGCAGCGAGTCGAGCGCCTCGATAACGATTGACTCGAAGGTTTCGCGGTCCATACGCTTCCATCGCCCAACGACAATACTCAACAGGCATTATACGCGGGCGAAGGAACAGGCGTCAAGGGTTTTTACCGCACGTGAGGCGACTCAACGGTAAAGAGGCGGCGGTTGACGGCGACAATCGTCAGAAGACGGAAACCGGTTGATGCGCCGGATGATCGGCAAGCGCTTCAGCCAGGCGCGTCAATCCCCGGTGTTGCAGCGCCTTTACCGACCCGACCGTGCGCCCAAGCGACTCGGCGATCTCGGCAAGGGTGCGATCCTCATCGAAGCGCAGGCGTAGCACCAGGCGCTGATCGCGGGTCAGCACCCGCATCACGCTCCGAAGTTCATGGTAGGCAATGCGGGAAATGACCGCCTCATCGGGAGGTTCGAGCGCATGCGGCGCACTCTCATCGAGCGGCACCGACGGACGCCGCCGCGCCTGACGCAGCATATCCATTGTTCGCGCGTAGGCAATGCGGTAGAGCCAGGCAGAGAAGGGCCAACCACGATCCTCGTAACGATCCAGACCTTCCAGCATTTTGACGAATACATCGCTGCACACATCTTCAGCCAGCACCGGATCACCCAGGCGCGACACAATGTACCGGCGCACCTGCGGCGCATAGCGTTCGTACAACATGCTGATGGCATCGGCGTCTCCCGCCTTGGCGCGCGCAATAATCTGCGCTTCGCTTTCGTTGCGACTGTCGGTTGGTGGAGATGGGTACACCATAGTCTGCCTCTTCACAGTGCATTGGCACGCTGACATCTGATCAAAGTCGGGGTTAACCATACGCCGTTGAAAACAGTGCCAGTGTACGCTATGAAGATGAATGCGGCGTGTCTCAGTGGCGCCATCCGCCACTGAGCAATGATGCAGAAATGTGAAGAATTATCACCATCGTTCAGGTGCATATGCGCGCCATCATCTCATTCCGATGCAGTATCTTGAGATGTGAGCGAATGTTGAGAGCAAACCGGTACGACTAGTACGCAAATGCGAATAAATCATCAATGGTCGTAGATAACGCTACGACATAGGATCATAATGAACGTTCTTTCACTTTGCCTTGACTTTTCACCAGGAAGCCAGAATATTACCAATCGTTAACACATTTTTAGTGCAGCAGGGTTAAAATATCAGTTACTATAGGCAACATCAGAGAGAAGATCCTGGCACTACAACAGGGTTTTGCCTTTTATCCGATCACGACGCCGCGCACCGAACACCTTGAGCGGCGGCGGCGGAGCGAAGGGGCGCGGTATAGCGCCATCGCCGAGATTCCGCGTTTCCCTTGGAATGACAACCCTGGTCGTAGGACTGGCGCATTTCCGGCGGCATCTTTCGCAGGCGCGATGATACAGCGAAGGATGGCGTGTCGTGGTATCTCTTTCAGAAAGTGAGACGGCAATGCGGGATCATTACATCAAACAGTTACAAGCGGTGCATGACGATCTGCTCCGCATGGGCAGCCGCGTCGAACATCAACTTGCCGACGCCATCAAAGCGCTGGATCGCCTGGACATCGTGCTGGCACGCGAGGTGGTCGCGCGGGATCGCGAGATCGATGCCGCGCGCAATGCTATCGATGAGCGCGTCTTTGAATTGATCGCCATGCAGCAACCGGTCGCCACCGATCTGCGCAGCCTGCTGGCAGCCGTCGCCATTGCGGGTGAACTGGAACGCGCCGCCGATTACGCCAAAGGGATCGCCAAAAAGGTTGAGCGCAGTTTGCACACGCCGGCGATCATCGAGGCGCCAATCGAACTCCATCGTCTGGGCACACTGGTGCAAAATATGCTGCACACCTGCCTGGATGCGTTTGTGCAACTCGATGTGGCGCTGGCGCGCTCGCTCGGCGAGCGGGATCATGAGATCGACGCGCTGGAGGACCGGGTCGTCGAGATGCTGAAAGACATTGCGTGCCGGGATCCAAATAAACTCGATTGCGCACTACTCCTGATCGACACCGCTCATGTGCTCGAACGTCTCGCCGACCGAACAACCAATATCGCCGAACGGGTCATTTTCATCGCCACCGCAAAGGCGGAGGAAATCAACCCATGATCGATATGGCTCGTGCACATGTGTTCATTTCGGGCCGCGTGCAGGGGGTCAATTTTCGCGCCAGCGCCCGCACCTACGCTCGCGAAATCGGCGTCTCCGGTTGGGTGCGAAACCTGGAGGATGGACGGGTCGAGGCGGTCTTTGAGGGCGCGCGTCCGGCAGTGCAGCGGATGGTCAGCTGGTGCTATAGCGGTCCGGCGCACGCCCGCGTCGATGCGGTTGATGTGCATTGGGAGAAGCCAACCGGCGAAGAACGTGAGTTTTCGATCATCTGGTGAGATGCAGCGTCTGCGCCAGGCGACGGAAATCATCGTCCGGAAAGGGCGCGGCAACGTACACGATGGTGCGCGTGAACCCCAACGCCTGCCACCGATCCAGCGCAGCGACCGGATCGGGATGCAGGTCGCGCCAGTCGGCGTGTATCGACAGGTCGAACCCGGCGCGGGTTCGACCTGACTCCGACAGCCCTTCGTCGAGCGCTGCAAGTTGCTCGTTCAGGCGCCCATAATCGCGCCATTGTACGTTCAAACCGTCGGCAAACCGTCCCGCGATACGGCAGAGTCGCACGCCACGCGCCCCAACGATGATCGGCGGGGGCGGTTGCGGCGGCGGCGCGACAGTCGCGTTCGTCAGCCGGTAGTAACGTCCGTGAAAGGTGACCGGCTCGCCGCTCCAGAGCAACCGGATCACCTGCACTGCCTCGGCGACGCGCTCCGTTCGTTCGTCCACCGTTCCCTGATCGATCCCAAACGCTTCCTGCTCCGGTCGCCAACCACCACCCCCAATCCCCAGTTCGAATCGTCCCTGCGCGATCTCCTGCAAAGTCGCGGCAATCTTCGCCAACCGCCCCGGATGGCGGTTGAGATTGTTCGCTACCAGCGGACCCAAACGGATGCGTTGCGTCGCTTCGGCAAGCGCGGCTAATGCCGTCAGCCCTTCGATGACCGACTCGCGCGGATCGTTCCAGGAAACATAGTGATCCCACAACCAGACAGAGTCAAACCGCAGGTCGTCGAGCAGGCATGCAGCAGCGCGCAATTCAGCGTAAGAAACGCCGAATGTCCCCAGACAGAAGCCAACAGGAAGCGTCATCGGATTTCGATCAGAGAATCGCCGGTATTATACCCCCTCCATCCTAACACACCCTGACACACATTGCGCCGTTGAAAAGGACTGTCGGGCGCTTTTCTTGTTGGCATCCAGTTGCTATCGTATGCCCATCGAATTGGATATCGCCAGACCCGAAAGGGAGCCTGCAATGAGCGACGCATCTTCGATCGACACCGGCATCTACCATGCTACGGCAATCGGCATTCTCGACTTTCCGCCCGCTCATCGCCAAAACCCTTCCCGTCGTCCTCAGTTGCGAATAACGGGACCGCTCGGCGGCGATTTTCGCCTGCCGATCCGGGTGATGCGCGAGATTTCCGGGCACGAACTGCTCGATCCTGCCCGCCACGGCACGCGGCTGCTGGTCGAAGGGCGGCTTGAGTGGCACACATCGCCGGATCAGACCCTCCCCGTGCCAACGCTCATTGCCGACGCCGTGCGTCCTGTCACTCCCAACGACGAAGACGGCTGCGACATCCGTATGTGTGGCGAAGTCACCGGACCGGCGCGTATCGGACGCCATCCGCTGCGTTCCGGCATTGCGCTGGCGCACCTCACGCTGCGCGTTCAGATTCCGCGCACCCGCACCGGAAGTCGCACCATCCTCACCGAAACGGTGCGTGTTCCGGTCGTGATCCCGCTCAACCATGAAGGAACGCCTGCGCTCCTGCGCCCCGGCAATCGCGTCGTGATCGAAGGCATGCTGGAACAGGCGCTGTTGTCGCGCAGCGGACCAGAGGTGGAACAGAAGCTGGCAGACCTGGAAGCGGTTTCCAACCAGCGCGCTGCGTGGGTGATGACCCCAGAAGAAGCGCGCGCCGTCGAGCGCGATCATGCCCGACGCCGCTGGCAAGCGACCCATACCATCATCCACCGGGTCGTTGCAGGATATGTCGAATTACTGAAGGGCGCGCCCGCAACCATTCGCGAAGCGCGCGAACTGCGCCGCGCCGCGATGCAACGCCGCGCGCAACGGCAGCAGCCATCATCATAAACGGTGGTAACCGGCGGTCGGTCATCCGGGCCGCCGAGACCAGGCCAGCCCACCAACTCCCCTGTTCCATCGGCGAGAACGTCGGCTGGCTTCGTATCACCGGCCCGGCGGGGCCGGCAGCGGGTTTCCGCTGCACTGCACCCTGACAACGCCCATACCACTCTTTGCTTTTCGCCGCGCATTCGTGCGCACAACCTCGAAAAGAGCATCATCGGCGCTGCACGCGCCAGATTATCACGTGTTCCGTTGTCAATCGTCAGTCAGTGCAGTCACGACGCATCGCGCGTCATGTCCATCATCGCTGCGCCACCTGGCGCTTCGACGGAACTCATCCGCTTTCTGTGCGATGCCGCGCACTCTCCATCACGCGAAAGCGCACGCCGCACTTGCCATTTGTATCCATTCCCGCGCAGGGACACACCAGCATTCTGGACGTGTCCCGCGCGGGACGTCACGGAACGTCGGTGTGTTCTGCGCTCCTGAAATCAGCAGGAGACCGACATGCTGTACGACGTTCCTGTTCTGCCCACCATGTTCAAGAACCGCTACGTGCTGGGCTATCCAGACCACATTATTCAGAAGGCTATGGTCCAACCTACGTACCCGCTGTTCTTTGAACTGATCTGTCACGGTTCGCGGCCGACTCCAAAGGGTGAGACGTTCGCGCTCCCATATGTGTATATGGGAAAAGACGGACGTCGGACAAAACCACTGAATGCCGAGCAACTCTTTGAGATCATCATTACCCATCGTGCATATGCGATTGGTCAGCCCGTTCGTCTGATTATGTGCTGGGTAGGATATGGTCCCAACTCGCTGGCGCAGCAGCTCGCAGACTTGCTGGGAGCGCCGGTGCTGGCGGCAAATGAACGCGTCAAAGCCTATACGCTTTGTCCCTTCAACAATGGTCGCTGGATACTGTTCACGCCACGCATTTGCTGATGACGTTGTGGGCGCAGGAGTGAAGATGCGTTCCTGCGCCCATCTTCATCTTGAGCGGTCAGCGAACAGGCACACGAACAAACGAATGGCAACAAATATGCGGGCGCGCTTCGCGGCGCACTGTCTGAGAATGGGCAAGGGCAGCAGGGACAATGACGAGGAAAACGAAAGAACGAATGAACGGGCAGGCGCGTCTTGCCCTTCATCTTGCGCCGATCGCCTCGTGCCTCACCTTGATGTGTCAGAAACCTGCATACTCCAACCTGCACAGGAGGAATTCACCATGTACATCGCCGATCTGAGCACAAGCACATACTCTCTCCAGCCCCCAAAGGGATACTCTGTCCTATCGATTGGCTGGCTCGATGAACTCTACCCTTTTCCTCATGGTCCCACGCCGCCTGAGTTCCAGGAACGTCTCCGCGAACACTGCACCCGGGGAGTCCACGCACCGATGATGGGCATTCACGAATGTCAGTTCTGCGGAAATTGGTGTGTCGGAGTACAGTGCGGCAACACGTGGGTGATGACGAATAGCGGCGAAATCTGGATTCCTGACGGGGACATCATATATGCTGCGCCGGTCATGATTTACCATTACGTCACCGACCACGAATACCGTCCGCCGGATGTCTTTATTGGTGCAGTCATGCGTTGCCCACTCCCATACGAGGAGAAGTATCAGGCATTTATGCGATCTATTGGCATGAGGACATATGATTGGACGCACCCCTCCTGAGCACCCATAAATCGCCTGATCCGTATGAAGCCATCTCAATCCGTATAACTCCGCGTCCTATGGCGAACCACTCTCAGCGCAGAGACTGGCATCTACCAATTACCTGTGACCATCCGGCATGGTCACCCCGAGCAGCGCGAGGGGTCGTGCGCGACCCGCGCCGATTCCGCGCTGCGTTTACCCTGAGCGAAGCGAAGGGCTCGGAATGACACGCATGCGGCATCTTCCATCGTCATTGGCATCATTCAACCTCTGGTTGATCGCTCTGGCAGATCCCAGAAGAAGCACATACCGACCGATGGCGCAGCACGTGCTCACTCTGCGCTGCGCTCGGAATGACACGCATGCGGCATCTTCCATCGTCATTGGCATCATTCAACCTCTGGTTGATCGCTCTGGCAGATCCCAGAAGAAGCACATACCGACCGATGGCGCAGCACGTGCTCACTCTGCGGGGTTTCATTCCTGTTGCAGAGTCGTTTACTGAAGGCGACGCAAGGAGCGCTGCTGCGCAGGCGGCATCCGGCGTCGAGTCCGCGATGGCGCACTTATTGCCGAAGGGCGGATCGCTGCGCCGACTCGCCCGATGAGCAGAGCCAGCAACGCGCGTCGCAGCGCGCGCCAGTCTTCAGCCGGCAATGGGGCGGACGCTTTGTGGGCAAAATGGTACCGCTCGGCGACAAAATCGCCAACGATGCGATCAATGACATATGCCTGGTGAGGAATACGTTCCCGGATCAGCGCCGCATATTCATACGGAGTCGCATCAGACGGTGCAGTGATCCCCGCCCATCCCGCCAGGCGCGTCAGGCGCGCATAGGCGGCGGCGGCAGGTGAAAGGCCGCGCACATCCCAGCGCAACCAGAGCAGCAAAACGCCGACCAGCGCCAGGATAAGCGTTAGCGTCCCGCCAACGATTGCCGTCAGGCGCAACCGTTCCTGCGCGCGGCGCGCTTCGATCTCGCGTTGTAGCGCGCTCTCGTCGCCAATCGCAGGACCAGTGTTGCGCTCGATCATCTCGCGTAGCATGGCTTCCGGGTCGCTCAGTGCGCTCCCCAACCCGCTCGTTACTCCCGGTCGCTCTGCTTCATCAGCCGGCGGGAACGCCGGACGCACCGGCACACTGGCGTAGGGCGCCGGCGTCGGCTCGAAGCGTTGCCAGCCATACCCGGGGAAGTAGACTTCGGGCCAGCTATGGGCGACATTCTCGCGCACCAGATACACTCGCCGGTCCGGGTCGAGTTCGCCACCGGCATACCCCTGCACCCAGCGCGCCGGAACGCCCTCGGCGCGCAGCAACACCACCATTGCTGATGTGAAATCGTCGCAGTAACCCCCCGGCGCATCGAAGAGGAACCAATCGACCCAATCACGATCTTCTGGCGGGACCGGGCGCTGATCGTTGTACGGCAGCGCGCGCAGATACGCCTGGATTGCCAGCGCCTTATCGTAGGGCGTCACCGCGCCAGCGTCACGAACGATGGAAGCCGCCAGTTCGCGCACCCGCAGCGGCAGTGTGTCGGGCAGCTGGAGGTACGCCACACGCACCCATTCCGGGTATGTGGTTCCGCTTTCGCGCAGGCTCCGCTCATCGACGGTGGAAAGGTACGTGGCGACCGTATACACCTGCGTCGCCTCGAGCGGCGCATCGGTGACGACCGTGGCGGTTTCGGTAAAGTTCGGCAACACTTCGCCGGATATTGACAGGTACCCATGCTGGATCAGCACCGGCAGACTGGTGGACGCCAGCGCGCCACCAACCATCACCAACCCATCGGTGCGCGTCTGCGCCAGTTCGATTGTTGTCGTCACCAGAGTGCGGCCACGCAGTTCAGGCTGTTCAAGCCGATCGCCGGGGGGAAGCGGCGTCCGTGCCGCTTCCGCCGTCGCAACTCCCAGCGCCGCGCGCGCGCGCTCACCGACCATGTTCTGCCACATGCGACCGGTATAGCGATCGAACGCCGCAGCGCGCCAGTAACTGTACTCAGCAGATCGCACGGTCATCACCAGTGCCGTGCCCAACTGACGGGGACCGCCAACCCGCGCATTACGGGTCAGAAACGCGCCGGTCGATCCCGGCGGCGCATTGATCGTACTGAACGCTTCCTGCCACTCCTCGCGCAGCGCCGTGATCGGCGCGCGAATGGTGCGCCAGAGACGCGCCAGATATTCGTTGTCCGGCTGATTCGGAAGAAATGCAGTGGCAATCAGGAGAAACAGGAGGATCAGAAACGACGCCAGCAGAACGCGCGCCGGCAGAAAGTCGGGGAACTCGACGCGCGTGGATCGCCAGAAGCGCTGATGACGGTCGATATGCTGGTAGGCGATCAGCAACAGCGCTGCGATCAAAAAAACAAAGAACAATCCGGTGGGCTTGGGCCAGGCATAGGCGTAATTGATCAGAATAATGCTTGCCTGCAACGCAACGGCAATCCAGGCGCGCTGATGGCGAAAGATGAGCCATCCGGTCACATACCCCATTCCCCAGATGATCAGTGCCAGGATCAGGACAAAGAGGACAATATCCTCACCGCGCCCGCCTGCCTGGAGTGTGCGCAGCCAGATGAGCGCACGCAGCGCCACGTCTACGGCGACATCGCCCCAGGTGTCCAGGCGCTGCGCCTTTGCCGCGCCAAACTCAGCCGTCGCTTGTGCGCGGACGATTGGGCTGATCTGCTCGATGACGAACACCATTCCAGGCAGCAACGCTAGCGGATGCGCCAGCCAGGGATGCAACCAGGCGATCCGCGCAAAGAGCGTGCCGACCAAAAGGGCTGCCAGTGCGATGCCGGTCAGCATAGTGACCCCATCCGCCCAGTTTGCAACCTCCAGACTCCGCGCCACGCTCCACGTTATGGCGACTGCCAGCAGAAACGGCAACGCAAGCGCCCCCAATTCGAGTCGGGAAAACCAGGAATGGGATGGAGTCTCGTTTGGAATAGTTGTAACAGAAGAACTCATAGCCCGAAAACCGCCTCTGCATTCCGCCACACCGCCTTTGCCAGATCATCAAGCGACAGGCTTCGCAAAGTAGCGACCCGTTCAGCAATCAGGCGAACATATGCAGGTTCGTTCCGTTTGCCGCGAAAGGGATGCGGCGCCAGATATGGGCTGTCGGTTTCGATCAAAATACGGTCGAGCGGAGCGCGTCGCGCAATATCGTGCAGCGCAACGGCTTTCGGAAAGGTGACCGGACCACTGAACGACAGATAGAACCCGATGTCCAGACAGGCGCGCGCATATGCCCAGTCGCCCGAGAACGAGTGCATAATGCCGGAAAGACCATGAGCCGCCTCGCGCAACACGCGGATGGTATCAGCATGCGCATCCCTGCTATGGATAACAACCGGCAACCGCAGGTCGCGCGCCAGGTCGAGTTGCGCGCGGAAACACGCCTCTTGCACATCGGCAGGGGCCGCATTCCAGTAGTAATCGAAACCGATCTCGCCGATGGCGATCACCTTTGGCTGCTGCGCCAGGACACGCACCTGCTCAAGCCAGTCGCCAGGCAGATCGGCGACGTGATTGGGTTGTACGCCAACGACGGCGTATATCGGTTCGTGCTGCGATGCCAGCGCCACCGCAGCACGCGATGTCGCCAGGTCGTAGCCGATTTCGACGATACGCGCCACTCCCGTCGCTCTGGCGCGTTCCAGGACAGCAGTGCGATCTGCGTCGAACTGAGCAGCGCCGAGATGAGCGTGGGTATCGATCAAATGCAGGGTATCATTCACACCCGGTATTGTACCATGGCGCGGTTGCTGCCGATATTCAGAGCCGTGATACAATAGCGCCATGCCAGACCAGACACGCATCATGGTCGTCGAAGACGATCCAACAATCGCCGGACTGATCGAATTTGTGCTTCGAGGGGCCGGTTACCGGACATTGCTTACGGCCACCGCCACCGAAGCGCTCGCCTGTATCGAAACCGGCGACATCGACCTGGTGATTCTGGATTGGATGCTGCCGGATATTCCGGGGGTTCAGATTTGCCTGGCTTTGAAGGAGCGTTCTGGCCGAGGCTTTTTGCCGATACTCATGCTCACCGCCAAAGGCGAAGTGTCAGACCGGATCACAGCGCTCGACTCGGGCGCCGATGATTATTTGGCCAAGCCGTTTTATATCGAGGAACTGCTGGCGCGGGTTCGAGCGCTGCTCCGCATCCGCGCCGCCGAAAGCGAACGCGATGCGGCGATGGCGGCGCTCGCAGCCCAAAATGACGCGCTGCGAGCCGCAAACGACCAGTTACGCGCCATGCAGGCGCAACTGGTCCAGAGTTCGAAGCTTGCCGCCCTGGGAGAAATTGTGGCCGGCGTGGCGCACGAATTGAACAATCCCCTCGCCATCATTCTGGGCAATGCTGAACTCCTTTCGCCGCAGCGCACTCCCGACGATCAGCGATCCGTCGAACAGATTATCGAAAGCGCCAAACGCGCCCGTCGTGTGGTGCAGAGCCTGGCAACCTTCGCCCGCCGCGGTCCGATCATCAAAGAATGGACGGCGCCAACCGATCTGGTCGAACGAGTGATCGACCTCAAACGCGCAGCGCTTCACGCTGCCGGAATCGCTCTTGAAGTCGTCTGCCAGCCCGATTTGCCGATGCTGTGGATCGATGTGCCGCAAATGCAACAGGCGCTGCTCAATCTGCTGATCAACGCTGAACAGGCATTGTCCGGCGCTCCTGCCCCCTGGATGCGGCTCAGCGTCTCGCGAGGTCCTGCCGAACCGCCGCCACTGCTGCCGGCGCGCGCAGTCGAGAATCACGGTTCATTCGTGCGCTTTGATGTGGCGGATAATGGTCCTGGCATCCCGGCGCATATCATTGAGCGACTGTTCGAGCCATTCGTCACCACCCGTCCGCCGGGCAAAGGGTCGGGATTGGGACTTGCCATCGCATATGGCATTGTCACTCAACACAGTGGTCAGGTGCTCGTCGCCAGTCAACCGAATCAGGGAACAACCGTGCGCATTGCATTGCCGGTCGATCCACCAGAAGGCATGACCTGGCAGGAGTAATACCAATGACGATTGACGATGCCGCATGCGTGTCATTCCGAGCCCTTCGCTTCGCTCAGGGTAAACGCAGCGCGGAATCGGCGCGGGTCGCGCACGACCCCTCGCGCTGCTCGGAGTGACCATGCCGGATGGTCACAGGGAATTGGTATACGCAGAGTAATGGTGACGCTGCTGCATCAGCAAAATTGTCGATCCTGCCCGGCGCTTGTCGCCAGCCGGCGGCGAATTGTGCATGGCTATGGCGACACAGCAAGCGGCATCGTGTTCATCGGCGAGGCGCCCGGTCGTCACGGCGCCGATCAGACCGGCATACCGTTCTGGGGCGACCGGTCAGGACGGATGCTGCGCCGGATTCTGGTGCAGGTCGGGCTTGCAAGCGACGAGACCGCCGGCGCGACGCTGCGCTGTTTTATCACTAACGTGGTACGCTGCTGCCCACCGGGCAACCGCACGCCGACGCCTGCCGAGGTGCGCGCCTGTCGCACCTGGCTGTGGATGGAACTTGACATGATCAAGCCACGACTGATCATCCCGGTTGGGCGCATTGCCCTGCAAGAAGTCGGGATGCGCTATCTGAAACACGATCCCGGCGCCATCCGCAGCGTGCATGCAACCGTACTCCGCAGCAGACATGTCACCATCCTTCCGCTGATCCACCCGGCACGCATCAGCCGTGCCGATGTGCAGGCGTTCATAACGGCAGTGCAGCCGCTCATTGACGAGAGGAACGAGCCATGAACTTTGACCTGACCCCCGAACAGCAGCGCATTCGCGCAGAAGTGCGACGTTTCGCCGAGCAGGAAATTGCGCCCCGCGCCCGTCATACCGATGAAACGGGCGAGTTTCCTGCCGAAACGTTTCGCAAAATGGCGGAACTGGGTCTCATGGGATTGCCATTCCCCGAAGAGTATGGCGGCGCAGGCGCCGACAGCGTTTCAACCGCGATCGCTATCGAAGAAATCGCGCGCGCATGCGGTTCGACGGCGCTGATCTACTCGGCGCACCTGGGGCTGGGGTGCGCACCAATCGCCATGTTCGGCACTGAAGAGCAAAAACGACGCTTCCTGCAACCCGCAGCAGAAGGGCAACATCTGGGCGCATTCGCGTTGACCGAGCCGCACGCCGGTTCCGACGCCGGCGCTACGCGCACGACTGCCCGCCTCGAGAATGGAGAATGGGTCATCAATGGCGCAAAGATGTGGATCACCAGCGCCTCGATTGCCGGGCATCTCATTGTCACGGCTGTTACCGATCCAGGGGAACGGCATGCGATCAGCGCCATTATCGTCCCTGCCGGAACGCCGGGGCTGAGTTTTGGCAAGCCGGAACCCAAAATGGGACTGCGCGGTTCGATCACCAACGCGGTGACGTTCGAGAATGTCCGGGTTCCTGAAGCGAATCTGTTGGGTCGCCGCGGACGCGGGCTACAACAGTTTCTTGCCGTGCTCGACGGCGGGCGGATTGGCATCGGCGCCATGGCGATTGGTCTGGCGCAGGCGGCTTTCGAAGTCGCTTCTGCATATGCGCGCGAGCGCACCGCCTTCGGCAAACTGATCGGCGCGTATGAGTCGGTCTCAAACATGATCGCCGATATGGCCGTCGGGTTAGAAGCGGCGCGGTTGCTGGTCTACCAGGCGGCATGGCTGAAAGACCAGGGGCGCCAGTACAGCCGCGAGGCGGCAATCGCCAAACTGTACGCTTCGGAAGTCGGTGAGAAGATCTGTCGCGACGCGATCCAGGTGCTTGGCGGATATGGCTACAGCAGCGAGTATCCGCTCGAACGCATCTATCGTGATCAACGCCTGCTCACCATTGGCGAGGGCACTTCCGAAATCCTGCGTGTGGTCATCGGGCGACAGATCCTCGGCGAGTTCGTCGGACGGTGAGAACGTCGCAGGTTTATTGCCGACGCCAGGATGCCCAAACTGCTCCGCTCCACCGAATTCACAGGCGGACAGACCATCAGGACGGGCTTTGGTCTTCGGGCAGGACTCTGCGGCGCTGGTCTCCCCTCTTCCGTGCGCGGGATAAGGGCAGGGGGTGAGGGGAAAACGTCGCATCCCAACGCCATGCATGCCCGCCAGGTTCATGCGTGCTGTCCGCCCTTGAACGGGATGGAGCGGGAGGCCGAGGGCGAGAACAAACAGGTGTCAAGACGCCACACATCTGCGCTGAACGGCGCAGTTCCCTACTCCCCACGCTCTCCTCTCTGCCCCAGGATCCATCCTTCGACGCTGCGAACGACCAGGTCATCGGGTTCACCGGGAGCGCGGCGACCCAGAACGACGTTGAGCGCGCCGAACAGCCCCACCGTCGTGTCGAAATCGTCGTCGCTGCCGGGCGCCGCACCAAATCCCTCATCAATGGCACGCCTCAGGGCGAGTTCGAGCGCAACCCCTGCCGCGTCCGCCCATGCCAGCAGCGCCGCTCCTGCTGCAACGCGGGTTGCCCGAGCGCGTTTGCTGCCGCGCAGCATGATCCCCAAATGATGGTAGCACTCGGCAGGGTACACCTCGGCGACGACCAGACACCCCGCAGCAATCAGGTCGTTCAGGCGACCCTCGAAGGGCCAGAGCCAGGGAAACGCCGCATCGTCCGGGGCATACGCGCGGCGCGCCGCCCCCAACATATCGCGCCAACCGACGATTGTCGCCTTGCCCACCTGTTGCGCGCCGAGGGTCCAGAAGATCGGCGCGGCGGCGCGCCGCGCGGCAGCAGCCCGGTCGCACCGACGACGCAGATCATCAATGCTTGCCATGCCCAACGCCCGCACCAGATGCGCCTGCCGTGCTCCGCCCGGTCGCTGCGGGTAGAATGGGCGAACAATGCTGATGGCGTCTGGATGATCGGCAACGTTGTAGAACTGCGCCCATTGCCCTGAACCAAACTCCGGCAGAATCGCGGCAAAGTCCGTGATCCCGGCGACTGCCGCATAGCGCAGCGGAAGACCGAGCGGAAAATCGACGCCGAACAGGATAGCGCCATTGGGCGCAAGGGCGCGCAAACGCGCAAGGAGGGTTTGCGGATCACCCGCCGGACCCGGCGCAACCGCAAGGAATGTTCCATCGGGCTGGCACAAGGCGTATGCCAGACGTCTTCGCGCCGCACTCGATCCCCAATCGGCGTGCGCCACCAGAACAGGAAGCGTATCCATTGAACGGTATCACGGCACAGCAACCGGCGCAGCCGTCAGCACCCAATCCCGATAGAAATCGTTGAGGTCGCAGGCACAGGCGTTTTCGGCAACAGCGCGCACGTCGTCGCTCGACGCAATCCGGTAGCGAAAGGCGGCATAATAATCGCGCAAAAAGCGGTCGAACGCCGGTTCACCGATCCGCACACGCAACGCCTGAAAGAAAAGCGCCCCTTTCGCATACGCAATAGCAGTATAATTGCCGCGCAACGCCGACACGGGGCGCTTCAGCGGCGCATCACGACCCGTCTGCCGCGCGCGCAGATAGGTCGCGCGGAATCCGTCGATCTCACGCGCTGCTGCTGCGGCGCCACGCAGTTCTTCCTGATAGACCACCTGCGTAAACGAGGTCAACCCCTCGTCGAGCCATGCTTCGTTCTGCACATCGTTGCCGACCATGCTATACCACCACTGATGCGCCACTTCGTGCGCCACAATGATCTCCAGACCTGCGCGCTCGCCAGCGTACAATCGGCGGTCGATCATGATCAGACCAGGGTACTCGACGCCGAGAAATTTGCGCGCATCGATCTGAACAATGTCGAGTTCCGTCAGCGGGTAGGGTCCGAATCGTCGATTGAACACGCGCAGCGCGTTGACGGCGGCATCGAGCGCGGCACGCCCGCCTTCCGGGTTCTCGGGGCGAAAATACGACGTGATGCGCGTGCCATCAACCTCGGCGGAGATCGAGGGGAAACGGGTGAGCACAATGGTAAAATCACGCTGCGGACCGCTGACGAAGCGTGTAGTTTGGACGGCGCCGTCATTCTGGCTCTCGATTGCCGTCCCGGTCGTCACAGCAATCCAGGCGGCAGGGATGGTGAGCGTCACATCGTACAGCGCCGTGTCACCGGTCACAAGATCGCCGCGGAAGAGAGGAGTCGCCAGTTGCCAGGCGCCCTCAACGTGCCGCGCCGCCATTGGCAGCGCCGATGCCAGCGCCAGCACGCCGCGTTCGCGGTTGAAGGCGGCATAATAGCGCTGACCGGCATCGAGCGGCGCAGCGGCGCTGAAATCGAGGACGACAGCAGTAGAAGCGCCAGAGGGAAGCGATGCAGGAAGGTCGATCCGCAACAGAAACCTTTTCGATTCATAGCGTACCCGGACTGCCACATCGTCAACGGTGGCGCTGTGAATGTCGAGGCGTCCGCCAAACTCCGGCAGATTGGGAAAGAGATAAAAGTAGATGCGGTCGAGCGGATCGGCAGCGCGATTGGCATATTCCAGGCGCAGTCTGCCGGAAATTGTGCGCTTTTCAGGATCAACGCGAGCGATCACCGTATACCGATCCCATTGCTCGGCGGCGTTCAGATCGGCACTGAAGGCGGGCAGAAGCGCTGCTTCCTGCCGCCGGACATCGAGCGGCGCGGTGAACGGGTCGCTGACACTCGGCGCTGCCGAGAGCGGTGCGGCGCCGAGCCAGAGCATCGCCACGATCAGCGCCAGAGAAGCCGACCACGCTTGCGCTTTCGGTGATCGCTGCATAGACGCATTATACCATTGTTGTCTGGAACTGCCAGGAAACCCGAGACGGTACTGTTGGCGAAACAGGATCGTGCTATACTCCCGAACCATGACGACACCTACAGAATTGAGACACTTTCCACTCTTTGCGGCGCTGGATGATCGCGCGCTGGCAGATGCAGCGCGCCTTATGGAGTCGCGCACGTATCGTCCTGGTGAATACATCGCCTACGAGGGAGAACGACCGGCTGGCGTGTATTTTGTGCAGCGCGGCAGGGTGCGTTTATCGCGCACCGCGCCGGACGGTCGCGAGCAGGTGCTGGCGATGGTCGGCGCTGGCGAAAACTTCAATGCCGTCGCAATCTTCGACAGCCATGGCAACCTGACGACAGCGCGCGCGATGAGTCTGGTTCAATGCCTGATCTTGCCAGGGGATGCGCTGATCACCCTCATTCGCCGTCACCCCGACCTGGCGCTGGCGATGCTGCGCGAAATGGCGGGGCAACTGCGCAACCTGGCTGTGCTGGTCGAAGACCTGGCATTCCGGTCGGTGCGCGAGCGACTGGCGCGCGAACTCTTGCGTGAGGCGCGTGAAGGCGCCGCCGAACTGACCCATCAGGAACTTGCAGAACGCACAGCCACCGTGCGCGAGATCGCCGGACGGGCGCTGCGCCAGCTGGCACAGGAAGGACTCGTGCGGTTGGAGCGCGGGCGCGTGGTGGTGCTCGACCCGGACGGGCTGGCGCGCATCGGGGATGGCGAGTGAGGGACGAGACGCCGGTGAGTGACGCAGAGCGCAACGGGTGAAGGCGAGAAGGCGGGAAGGTAGCGCCGTCGTATTGCAATCGCTCCATGGCACACGTTGAATATCGAACGGATCCGAACCTTGAGGTCTTTGCCGTAAAACCGTCCTTGCCGTGGAAACACTGCCGGCAGAGTGGTTTCTGCCCACTGCGAGCGCGCCGCCCGACCTTCAGGGTCTCGAGGGACATGAGAGCGATCAGGGACTGAAGACGGACAGGTTGTGGAACTAAAGTCACAGAAAAGTTGAAGTGCGCGTGCTATGATGCGGGTGTGGAAGATTTCACCCAAAGAGGAGACAGATATGGCGTATATCATTGCGGAGCCTTGCATCGGCGTAAAAGATGCTTCGTGTGTGGCGGTCTGCCCGGTGGACTGTATCTACGAGGGCGAGGACCAGTACTACATCAACCCTGAAGAGTGCATCGACTGCGGCGCCTGTGAGCCAGAGTGCCCGGTTGAGGCGATCTTTGCCGATGACTCGGTGCCGGAGCAGTGGCACAGCTACATCGAGAAGAACCGCGCGTTCTTCGGGTTGTGATACGTCGGTCCGTTGCGTTGAATGGGGCGCTCCGCAAGGGGCGCCTTATGCTATTCCAGGGAGCAGGGAGGAGGGAACGTTCAACCCTCCTAGTGCATTGTGCGTCTGCCGTGTGCCACATTTCACCGTTGCGGCGCGACAACGCTCCTTCCACCTGCCGCCTGTCCCCCTCAATCCTCCCTGTGTGCTATAATACCAATGACCGGTGACCATCCGGCATGGTCACCCCGAGCCGCGCGAGGGGTCGTGCGCGACCCGCTTAGATTCCTCGCGGCGCTCGGAATGCCAAGTCGCGGCGCTCGGAATGCCAAGTCGCGGCGCTCGGAATGCCAAGTCGCGGCGCGCGGAATGCCAAGTCGCGGCGCTCGGAATGCCAAGTCGCGGCGCTCGGAATGCCAAGTCGCGGCGCGCGGAATGCCAAGTCGCGGCGCTCGGAATGCCAAGTCGCGGCGCTCGGAATGCCAAGTCGCGGCGCTCGGAATGCCAAGTCGCGGCGCTCGGAATGCCAAGTCGCGGCGCGCGGAATGCCAAGTCGCGGCGCTCGGAATGCCAAGTCGCGGCGCGCGGAATGCCAAGTCGCGGCGCGCGGAATGCCAAGTCGCGGCGCTCGGAATGCCAAGTCGCGGCGCTCGGAATGCCAAGTCGCGGCGCTCGGAATGACACACAAGCGGCATCGTCAATCGTCATTGGTATAATTTGTGAGGAACACTGGCGCAGGGGGATGCCTGCCCATGACACGTTTCGACTTTCGGACGTTTCTGCTTATCTTTGGTGCGGCATGCGTTGGCGCGGTGTGGGCGACGCATCAGCGCAGTATGACAGCCCCCCCCTACAGCGAAGCGCAGATCCCGGCATTGATCTGGACGGTCTTTGCCACGCCATTCGCAATGTTCTGGGGATGGTTCGGAGCGCGGCGCGAGGAACGCTGGCTGGCGGCTTTCGTCTGTTTCTGCATCTACTTTCTTTCCACCTTTATCGCTGCGCGCTACGAGACGTGCGTTGTTGTGCATGGATCGTTCAATCTGGTCAGTTGCTTCGTCGAAACAGAACAGGCGCAGGCGCTCGCCAACGCTCAGGGTCATCGCGTCTATTTCGAGTCAATTGTCGCGGTGCACCTGATCGCTGCGCTGGTCACGGCATTGCAGCGCGCGCTGAAACGACGTACAATGCAGGATGCATCGCTTCAAACGGCGAACGAGGCGACCTGATTTCTTTCGTCCGGTTTGATGCGGGTTTTCCCGGCTTCTCTGTACAGCAGCGATATCCGACGTTGCCGGCGCTGGAGGTTCGGCATGACCAGAGCGCATGTTGGTGTGCGCCAGCGTATCGAAGCGGATGAGCGCGCGCGCCTTTCGCCTCTGGCGGCGTTCAGCGATAGCGCCCACCGCGCGCGCCCCGAAGAGGCGTCGCCGGTGCGGAGCAGTTTTCAGCGTGATCGCGACCGCATTCTGCACTCGAAACCGTTTCGCCGCCTGAAACATAAAACGCAGGTGTTCATTTCACCGCAGGGGGATCACTACCGCACCCGCCTCACCCATACGCTTGAAGTGACGCAGATTGCGCGCACGGTCGCGCGCGCGCTGCGCCTCAACGAAGACCTGGTCGAGGCGATTGGTCTGGGGCATGATCTCGGGCATACCCCCTTCGGTCACGCAGGTGAGACGGCACTGTCGCACGCGATGGGGCGCGCCTTCCGTCATAACGAGCAGAGTCTACGCATTGTCGATGTGCTGGAACGGAACGGCGCCGGGTTGAATCTGACCGATCAGGTACGCGAGGGCATTTATATGCACTCAAAAGCCCGGCGCGACATCACCATGCGCGCCTGGGGCACAGCCAGCACGCTCGAAGGGCAGATCGTCAAACTGTGCGATGCCATCGCGTATATCAATCACGACATCGATGATGCGATCCGTGGCGGGTTGTTGCACCCCGACGATCTGCCGCGCGACGCTATCGAGGTCCTCGGCGAAACGCACGGTCAGCGCCTCGATACGATGGTCTGCGACCTGGTCGACCATAACTGGTGGGCGACCGGCGAAGCGCCGCCACCCGACCCACCGGAATTGTCGATGAGTCCAGATGTGCTGAAGGCGACCAATACGCTGCGAGAGTTTCTGTATCAGCGCGTGTACCTCGGATCGAGAGCCAAAGCGGACGACAGTAAGGTATACTTGATGATCGAGTTGCTGTACCATCATTTTCTGAAACATCCAGAGCAGCTTCCCACAGATCTGCTGCGGATCAATCAGGAACGGAACGAACCAATCGAACGCGCCGTCGTGGACTATATTGCCGGTATGACCGACCGCTTTGCGTTGAAGGTGTTCAACGACCTGTATGTACCGCGCACCTGGAGTGCATGAAGCGCGGTGCACGACTCTCAGTGGAACCATATGCCCGGCGTTACCGATCAGATCAAAGAAAAGATCGATATTGTCGATTTCATTTCCGCCTATGTGCCATTGCGAAAGACGGGGCGCAGTTATGTCGGCTTCTGCCCGTTCCATCCCAACACCCGCACACCGGCGTTTCACGTCTTTCCCGACACCCAAAGTTTTCACTGTTTCGGTTGCAAAGCGTCGGGGACTATCTTCGACTTTCTCATGCGGCGCGAGGGGATAGAGTTCCGCGAAGCGCTCGAACGCCTGGCACAGCGCGCTGGCGTGCAGTTGCATCCGCGCACCGAAGCCGAAGAGCAACAGGATCGGCTGCGCACCCGCCTGCTGGAAGTGAATGCAGCCGCAGCCGCGTTCTTTCGCCACATGCTGGTGAAGTCGCAACGCGGCGAGGAGGCGCGCGCATATGTCGCCAAACGGCGCATTGACGACGCGACCGGTGAAGCGTTCCTGATCGGCTACGCTCCCGACGACTGGAGTTTGTTGCTCTCCTATCTGACCGAACGGCGCGGCTTTGCACCGGAAGAAATCGAAGCCGCCGGTCTGGCGATCCATCACGAAACCCGTGGGTATTACGACCGGTTCCGCCATCGGCTCATGTTCCCGATTCGCTCCGCGAGCGGCGAGATTGTGGCGTTTGGCGGCAGGGCGTTGGGAGATGTGCAACCGAAGTATATGAACTCGCCGCAAACACCGCTCTTCGACAAGGGCAAGGTCTTGTACGGGCTTGACCTGGCGCGCGATGCAATCCGCCAGAGCGACGCCGCGGTGATCGTGGAGGGGTACGTCGATGTGATTATTGCCCATCAGTATGGGTTTCGCAATGTCGTTGCGCCGCTCGGCACGGCGTTGACCGCCGATCACGTGGCGCTGGTGAAGAAACTCTCGCACCGGGTGTATCTGGCGCTCGACGCCGACACCGCCGGCGCGCGCGCGACGCTCAAGGGGTTGCAGGCGCTCCAGAGCCAACCGGAGGGTGAATTGACCGCGGTCATCTCGCCGCAGGGGGTGATCGCGCTGCAACGCCGCCAGGATGTCGAGATCAGAATCCTGGCGCTCCCCGAAGGCAAAGACCCCGATGAGGTCATTCAGGAAAATCCGGAGCAGTGGCGCGCGGCGCTGGCAGCGGCGCGCCCGGCAATGGATTTTTATATCGAGACGCTGACATCCGACCTTGATCTGTCGAGCGGGCGTGGGAGAGCGGAGGCTGTCGAACGAATAGCGCCGCTCCTCACACAGATCGCCAATCCGGTTGAGCAGGCGCACTACATTCAGCAACTGGCACGACTGATCGATATCGAGGAAGCGCATATCCTCGCAGCGTTGAGCAATAAGGCGCGCCAGGAAGGGCAGCGCCGTCCGTCGGATCAGGGACGCGCGACAAAGGTTCTGGAACAGCAACCTGGCGACGCAAACCAGCAACCCGATGAAACCCCGCCGCCTCCAACGCAAGAGGAGTATTTGTTGAGTTGGATTATTCGCTACCCGACTGCGCGCGCTGCCGTGGAGGAGAAACTTCATCGCGATCTGGCGACGTATCCGGCATTGCAATCGCTTATGAGCGGAACCATCGACGAGTTGTTCACTTCTGATGAATGCCGCGCACTGTGGCGCGCCTGGATCGCCGCCCCCACCGGGAGCGACCCGCAGGCGTGGGCGACGACTCTGTATGCGCCGCTCGACGCGGTGGCGCAGCGTGTGCTGGAGTTGCACGCACCACAACCTCAGGCGTATCGGATTGTCAACGATGCACTGGAATGTGCTACAATCCTTCAGCGCGATGCTGCAAAACGCTGGCTCGTCCAGATCGCGCGCATGCAGACGGCAGCGACCGGTGAAGCAGAACAGGAAATCCTGCTCGACCAACTGGTGCAGGTCAAACAGTTTATCAATATGTTGAGCATCCCACGCCGGAGCTCAGCATATGCCGACCTGCATGTCCTGCATATGCCCTGACAGGTGTGGTGAATCCGCTGCTGGCTGAAAGAAACGTTGTTGGAAGCAGACAAGTCATTCGTGACGGTGACCGCATCTCTCTGCTGCCAGACCTTCTCAGCGCTGCAAAGATAAACAAGCCCTGAGTCATGTGGATTAAGGCGGTGGTTGCCTGCGGAGGTTTCGATGGAACAAGCGAACGAGCCACTTCTGGAAGATGATCTGCTGCTCGACGATCTGGACGATGACATGACCGGCGCTTCCCGTGAACCCGAAGAGGAGCCGCAGACGATCACAAGTCTAAGTGATCTGCTGGCAATCGGCAAACAGCGCGGTTTTGTCACCGAGGGAGAAATTGCGCAACTGCTTGCAGGCAGCGACGCCGATAGCGACCGTCTGGCGGAAATTCAACAGGCGCTTCAGTCGGCAGGCATTGCCACGCGCGATGAGATGATTGCCGGCGGCGCCGAGATCGATGTGCACTTCGAGGAGGAAGGCGATCTTGACGACTTGAGCGTCGAGGGCATCAGCATCAACGATACGGTGCGCATGTATCTGCGCGAGATTGGACGGGTGCCGCTCCTGACCGCGCGCCAGGAAACGCTGCTGGCGCAGAAGATCGAGATCGGCGAATATCTGGAGTCGTACCGCACCCAACTGGCGGCGGACTGGCGCCCTGAGCAGATCGACTCTGTTGGCGCACAAATGTATCAGCGCCTGCAAAAAACCTGGCCCGTGGTTGAGGATGCCATTCGATTGCTCTACGCGATTGTCGAGCAACCGTTGCCCGATCCGCTGACCCCCGGTTGCCTGCGCGAGGTCTCCGCCATTCAGGAACGTATGACGTTTGAGCAGCGGCAGATGTTCGACAAGCGCCGCAATGAGTTGATCAAACAGCACCGGATGACGGCAGAACAGTTTGATCAGACGTTCGCTCAGGCGACGATTATCTTTTCGCTTCTGCCTGCCGCCGTTCAGCAACGGCTGGCGCTATCCGCCAACTGGCCCTCCGTCGAGGAAGTGCAGCACATGTGCGCCGATGTGCGCGATCAACTCTGGCGCGATTGGAATCTTGCGATTGAGCAGGGCAAAACAGCGCGCGAGGATTTGACCCAGGCAAATCTCCGGTTGGTCGTGTCGGTGGCGAAGAAGTATATCGGGCGTGGGTTACAACTCCTCGACCTGATTCAGGAGGGGAATGTCGGGCTGATCCGCGCGGTCGAAAAGTTCGACTATCGCAAAGGGTTCAAGTTCTCGACCTACGCAACCTGGTGGATTCGCCAGGCGATCACGCGCGCCATTGCCGATCAGGCGCGCACTATTCGGATTCCGGTGCATATGGTCGAGACCATCAATCGCCTGATGCGTGAAAGCCGCCGCATGCTCCAGGAGTTGGGGCGCGAACCAACCGACGAGGAGTTGTCGCGCGCATTGGGCATCCCGGTGGATAAAGTGCGTTCGATCCGTAAAACGTCGCTCGAACCGGTCTCGCTCGAGACGCCGGTCGGGCAGGAGGAAGACAGTCAACTCGGCGATTTTATCGAAGACTCAAAAGTGCTTGCGCCTTCCGACGCCGCCAGCCATCAGATGCTGCGTGAGCAGGTCGAACAGGTGCTGAATCAGCTCACAGAACGCGAACGTCGTGTCCTCCAATTGCGGTTTGGTCTTGAAGATGGTCACAGCCGCACCCTCGAGGAGGTTGGCAAGGAGTTCGGCGTGACTCGTGAGCGTATCCGCCAGATTGAGGTGAAAGCGCTGCGAAAACTGCGTCATCCTCGCCTCGGCAAGAAACTTCGCGATTATCTTGAATAAGTGGAAGTGGCATGTCCCCGGCGTTGGGCGCCTTTCCCGTCGCCGGATGCCCCATGGTGTGCCAGTGTACGATTTCGAGGAGTTCGACTTCTACGAATTGCTTGGCGTGTCGCGTTCGGCATCGCCGGAAGAGATCAAACGTGCATATCGGCGCGAGATTGCCAGGTATCATCCCGATCGGTTCGTTAATGCCAGCCCGGAAGACCTTGAGTATGCGCGTCGCCGTAGCCAGTTGCTGACCGAGGCGTATGCGACATTAAGCAATCCGTCGGCGCGGAACGCTTACAACCTTGATCGCCGCCGCCAAGTCGCCCGAAGACCGTCACGGACCACACCGCCGCCGCCAACCCAACGCGACCATCAGGCGGAACTCTATCAGCAGGCGCGCGACCATCTCGATGCGGGACGGTTTGTTCAGGCAATTGCGGCATTGCGCCAGTTGCACCGGATCAATCCATTCTACCGCGATAGCGCTGAGTTGCTCGCGGATGCTGAACGTCGTCTGCGGGATCGCACAACGGGAAGACGTTCCGGTGTATCACCGGTCAGGCAACGGCGCCTGATTCTGGTTACCGGAGTGGCGGCGGTTATTGTCCTGATGAGCGGCTCAGTCTGGTGGCTGAGAACACAGTATGCGCCGCGCTCCGCCGATGCGGGTGCGGGGGTGGTCGCCACGCCGGCCACTGCGCCATCGCAGACTCCGGTCGAGCCGACGCCAACCGTGCTATCGCCAACGGTTCCATCGGTGCGAACGACGCCTCCCCTGACCCAACCGATCCCGGAAGTGACGGTTGCGCCGCCCACACAGACAACCCGCGCGCCATTGCTCCCTCCAACCCCATCCCCTCTCCCGCCATCGCTCGAAGCGGAAGGCGCTGTGATCCTGCGCGACGATACGTTCACCACCGGTTGGGCGTCGGTGCGCCGCACAGACTGGAGTGTCGGTCCACGTGATGAACGGTATCGCATCACTGCTGAGGCGCAGGTGGGGGTGATCTGGAGTTATCGCAGCGTGCCGAACAGCGATGTACGCATGAAGGTTGATGTCGAAGTCATCGAGGGTGAAGGCGGGGTCATTCTGCGATTTCGCAACGAACAGAATTACCTGATCTTCATGGTTGCGCCACAAACCGGAAGTTTTCGTCTCGAACATATGCGCAATGGGACGCTGGCGCTGATGGCTGGCGGGACGCGCGACGATCTTCGCTTTCCCGATGGACGGTTTCGCCTCGATGTCCGTCTCAGCAGTGAACAGGTCAGGATTGCGGTCAATGGACAGGTCGTGGTCGAGACTGATGTGCCCGCTCTACCGGCGACATCGCGCTTTGGGCTGGCGGTGGCTGCGCGCGATACACGCAGTGAAGCCTGGTTCGATAATCTGGAAATTCGAGCGTTACCTTAATGATCCGCTGCCTTTCTCGCCCGACTCGCCCCGCCAGGCTCTCTGTGAGCAGGTGCTGGCTCGTTCTGTCGTTCGCCGTCATAATTGCCGGCAGTTGTGGTTCGGCGAACAACCCGCCATCAGGCGCTCTTCCGCCGGTTACGGCTGATGGTGAGCGCCTGCGTGCCGGAGGGCGCGACTTCGAGGTGCGTGGCGTCAACTATATTCGACCAACCGGCGATGATGAGCGCCGGTGTTGGACGCTTCAGTTCGGCGCCGATGCGAACTGTCCGTGGCGTATGCCGCTCATCGAATCCGATCTCGACGCCATGCGCGCGCGCGGTGTCAATACGGTGCGCATTTTCCTTAACTATTACGTCTTCGGCGGTCAGCGCGAAGCCGACGCCTCGTACCAGAAGAGTGATGCGCTGCGCCATCTGGAAGAGTTCATCGCAGCCGCTAATCAGCGGAGTCTCTATGTGCTGCCGGTACTGCTCGTCGAATATCCGCAAGATCAGTTCGGAGCAGAGTACTATGAGCGCGCACTCGAATGGCATGTGCGCCCGCTGGTGCGTCACTTTGCCGGCAGACCAGGAATTCTGGCATGGGACCTGTTCAACGAACCGGACATTGGCAGTCCGGTCGATGTGCGCTGCTGGGATTGGGACAATGCCGATTTTCCGCTCTGCTTTCCGCTTGCCGAGGAGCGTCAGCGGTTTGTGCGCACCGTTCACGATGAGGTGAAGCGCCTCGACCCGGAACGCTTGACAACGGTGGGCATGGCGTTTGCGAAGAGTTACTTCGAGCCAGCCGAGGCGTCAATCCGTATGGCGGATGTGGTCGATTTCTTCACGTTTCACTACTACGACAACGAACCCTACGACAGTGGACGCTACCGGCAACACTGGTACTACGGTGAAGGTTTCCCTGCCGACCTGCGCCGCGCCATCGACGAATTGCACGCGCTTGGTCTGCGGAAGCCGGTCGTCGTGACTGAACTCGGTTTTCCGACCGGTTTGGGGGCAACGCGCACGCTCGACGATCTGCGCCGTGATCAGCGGATTGCCATCCAAACCATTCGCAACGCGCGCGGCGCAGGTGTTGTGCTCTGGTCGTTTCAATCTTCGCCGGACGAGTTGCTCGGCGATCTGTTTGTGAGATGAGAGGTGCGGAACGTGAGGCGCGAGGGAGAGGCAAGAGGGGTTGAAAGTGGCCAGTCTAACCCTAACCTCTGGTTCCTGGTTCTTAGTTCTCAGTTCCTGGTTCTTAGTTCTCAGTTCCTGGTTCTTAGTTCTCAGTTCCTGGTTCTCAGTTCTCTCATGTCCACTTCCTGTATCATAGTTGCCGGCGGCTCGAGCCGGCGCATGGGAAACGACAAGCGCCGGCTGCGATTGTGGAGCGATTGCGGTCCGATGCTGTTAGAACACATGGTGACCCGCGCTGCCCGTATCAGCGACGATGTCGTCGTCGCGTTGAATGACCCGGCTGCCTGGAGCGGCTTGCCTGCGCGTCTGGTATGCGACGAGATTGCACATGGCGGTCCGCTTGCCGGGCTTGCTGCCGGTCTGGCAGTGTGCCGTTACGAATACGCGCTGGCGATGGCGTGTGACCTGCCGCTGGTGCAGGATGCATTGATCGACGCGCTCCTGGCGTATCCGCGCCCTTACGATGCGCTGGCGCCGCTCCGACCCAACGACGGCGCGCGCGCGCCGCGCAATGCGTTGGCAGTCGAGCCGCTCCTGGCGGTCTACCGGCGCACGTGCCTCCCCGCAATCCGCGCCTGCCTCCAGCGCGGCGCGCGCGCGCTCGTGGATCCGCTGGGCATGATCGATACCCGGTATCTCGCGCCGGATGTCTGGCGTCAGTATGATCCGCACGGATTGTCGTTCATCAATCTCAATCGACCGGAAGATGTCGCGCGGGTGAAGACCATCATTGCCGACGGAGGGCGATGATGCTGACCATTGCACGCTTTCGTTCCTCAGCGCCGGTCGCAGGCGCATCCATCGGGCTGATCGGCGCGCTGGCATTGCTGTGGTTCACGCGGCGCGGGCCGCTCACGTTGCCGCCGCTGGCATACCTCGATGCGCTGGGAGCGTTCTTCGTCTTTGCCGTCTGGGTTGGAACGGCGCTCTCATCGGCGCTGCACACCCCATCTGAACACGGGTGGCGTTTCTGGCTGACAGCGCTGGCGTTGACGGTGGGGTTCCTTACTTCGCAGACTCCAGTGATTGTAGCGGTCTATGTCCTTGTGGCGCTGATGCATGCGTCGCTTCTGCGTCGCAGCAATCTGTCGGCTACCCTTCGCAGCGCCGGCGTCCCATTGCTTGCGGCTGCGGCGCTGACAAGCGGGTATGGCGCGCTGGCGTTGCGCGGCGCAGTGCGCTTCGATGCCCCGTTTGCAGGCGCTGCACTCGACTCGTTTACCTTCTGGTTCGTCTTGCTGGCTGCCGTTATTCCGCTGCTGCCGTCCGGTGCGCTGGCGGGAGATATGGGATTTGAAACCATCTCCCACTCTCCGCCGACCCGTCCGGCGACGAGAGTCGCGGACGGCGGTATGCCCAGCCCGCATGCACGGGAAAGCGTGGACCTGTTCGCATTCGCCTGGCTCTACCCGCTCATGCGATTGTACACCCTCAGCCCCTGGAATGAAGGATGGTCGTTTGCAGCCATGGCACTTGGCGGCGGCGCGATGCTCTGGCTGACGCTCGGCGCATTGACCGCAACGGTGCGCTCTCACCGCGCGGAGCGCCATCGCCGCCGCATGCTTGCCCTGGCGCTCGCAGGCATTGGACTGAGCAGCGGCGCCGGTCTGGCGGCGGGATGCTATGCAGTGCTGGTCTCCATGCTGCTTGTCGTGACGGAAGACCCGGAATCAGCAACAGAGTTGAACAGCAGTGCAACGGTGTGGGGCTTCCCGCCGTCTGTGCCGTCCTGGCTCCTTTCCGGCGCATTTCCGATGACGGCGCCTTTCATTGCTGCCTGGATGATTATCGGGGCTGGAGCGGCTGGCGGCGTCACGGTACTGACTGCCGTCACCTGGCTGACAATGCTGGTCGGTGCGTTGCCGACCGTGATCGACACCCCTGCTATCACGTCGACTCGCCGGTGGATCGGCGGTGGCATCAGCCTGGCGCTTGGCATAGCGTCGCCGCTGGTCGTGCGCTTCCTGATTCAGCCGGTGATCGAGCAGTTGCAGGGAGGCTTGAGCGTCTACGGCGACATCAACGTCTGGCCCTGGATCGGACTGACGATGGTCAATTCGGCGCGCACCGGCATTACCACGCTGCCGACTATCGGCGCCGCCGGGCTGATGGTTGTGTTGAGTGCGATGGTCTACTTGTTGTCCCGGTTACTGCGCCCAAAACCGGAGATCGGTTCTTCTTCCCCCGCCTCGACTGCATCCGACGAGGTGCTGAACGATCTGTGTCGCGCTGTTCCCTGGCTCGGCGAAGCGACAACGAAAGCGCCGGATCATGACACCCGCTGAGTTACTGTCGTTTCTGGGTCTGGCGTGGTCGCGGTTGCTGCTCTTCCCTGGGGGGATATGCCTGATCATCGCGGTGTGGCTCGCGGAAGCGTTTGCGCAACGACCCACATCGCAAGGGCTCCGTTCCTTTCCAACGGCGTGGCTCAGCGCACCGCTTCCTGCAAGCGCGGTGGCGCTCCCGTGGCTCGGCGTGGCGCTTCTGCCACTCCCAGGCGCAGTGGCGTTGTCGCGTCCCATCGACCTGGCTACTGTTATCGCACTGCTGGAGTGGCCCCGCCTGCTGGCAATTTCTACCGATCTTCAGTATGGCAACCGCGCGCGGGGAGTGCAGCGATTGGCGGCGGCGCTGAATGGCTATCCGCCGCTCATTCTTGCGCTCGTGCTTCTGTCGCTGGGAACGGGAACGCTGGAGGTTGCGGGGTTGCTGCGCATACCCGATGGCGCCACCCCTCTCTGGCAGGCAGTGTGGTTCTGGTTGGGCGCAGGGGCGCTCATCCTTGCCTTGCCGCCGCTGATCGAGATCGGACCGTTCGCGCTCGATGCGCCTGACGAACTGCGCCCCGGTCTGCGCCTGCGGATGCTGGGAATCATCCTGATTGCTGCGCTGCCGGGAGTCGCACTACTGACCCGCGACGGCGCAGATGAATGGTGGCGCACCGCACTGCCACCGCTGACGCTTGGCGGAGCGCTGTGGATCGTTCATCGCAGCGCACGCCTTCAGTCGGCGTTGCGCTGGGCGCGCATCTACCTGGGATATGACCTGTTGCTGGCGCTGGCGCTGCTGGCAGCCGGACTGCTCGCATTGCAGGCGCGACTGGCGTAGCAGAGAGAGGTGGATGGGCTTTGGTTTTTCAGACGGCGCCTGGCGCAACTGCGCCGCCGAGCCGCGCCTCTTCTGATCTACGAGCTAAATTATACCAATGACGATTGAAGATGCCGCATGCGTGTCATTCCGAGCCCTTCGCTTCGCTCAGGGTAAACGCAGCGCGGAATCTGAGCGGGTCGCGCACGACCCTCGCGCTGCTCGGGGTGACCATGCCGGATGGTCACAGGGAATTGGTATAAATCCGGTCAACCCGTGCTGCCCAGTCGCGCGTTCTGTGAGCTGCGGGCTAAAGCCCTCAC